>DITZ01000066.1:46181-94774 GCA_002422985.1 Sphingomonadales bacterium UBA6171 | reverse complement strand
CGGCGGCTGGAGCCGGGTCATCGCACCGGAACTGCTGCGCCACCTGGTACCCGAGCAACAGCAGCAGCGGCGCAGCAAGCTGTTGCTGGTGGTCTGCGCGGCCTGGCTGCTGGCCTGTGTTGCCGCCGCCGGACCCAGCTGGAAGAAAATTTCGCAGCCGATGGAGCAGGTGGAAGATGCACTGGTGCTGGTGCTGGACCTGAGCTACTCGATGAAAGCCACCGACCAGCCGCCTTCACGCCTGGACCGGGCCCGGCAGAAACTGCTGGATCTGCTGGCGAGCCGCCGCGAGGGTCAGACCGGACTGGTGGCCTACGCTGGGGACGCGCACGTGGTCACCCCGCTGACCGACGACACCGGCACCATCGCCAACCTGCTGCCGGCCCTGAATCCGGACATGATGCCACTGCCCGGCAGCGACACCCCCGGCGCCCTGCGCCTGGCCCTGGAGTTGCTGCAGTCTGCCGGCGTCAACGGCGGTCGCATCCTGTTGCTCTCCGACGGGGTCGACGCCGACGAGGTGCCGCGTATGGCGCGGGCGCTGCGTGGCGCGGGGGTGACGCTGTCGGTATTGGGGCTGGGCACGGCCGACGGTGCTCCGATGCCGCTGCCGCGCGGTGGCTTTGTGCGCGACGAGGCCGGGGCCATCGTCATTCCGCGCCTCGACGAAGCCCCGCTGCAGCAGCTCGCGCAGGCAGCCGGCGGCCGCTACCAGCGCCTGCGGGTGGATGACGGTGATCTGGAGGCGCTGCTGGCACAGGCCGCCACCGCCACGGAAACCCGACTGGCGGAGGACCTGACCGCAGATACCTGGGAGGACCAGGGCTACTGGCTCATCCTCCTGCTGCTGCCCCTGGCCCTGGCCCTGTTCCGGCGCGGCTGGCTGCTGGGCCTGCTGCCCCTGCTGTTGATCCTGGAGCCCACCAGCGCCCGGGCGCAACCGCTGCAGAATCTCTGGCTCACCCCGGACCAGCAGGCCCGGCGCGCCCTGGAGGCCGGTGATGCAGAGCGCGCCGCGACATTATTCGAGGATCCGGCCTGGGCCGGCACCGCCGCCTACACCAGCGGCGACTACGCCACCGCGGCGCAGAAATTCCAGGCCGGCGACAGCGCCGACAGCTGGTACAACCGTGGCAATGCCCTCGCCCGCGGCGGCGATCTGCAGGGCGCCATCGAGGCCTATCGGCGCTCCCTGGAACTGCAGCCGGGGCAGGAGGATGCCGCCGCCAACCTGGCGCTGGTGGAGAACCTGCAACAGCAACAGCAGGAACAGGAACAGCAACCCGGTGAGGACGGCGAACCGCAGCCAGACAGCGGCGAGGATGGCCAGGGGCAGCAACAGGAACAGCCCGAGGAACCGGGTCAGGAGCAGGACAGCAGCGAGCCCGATCAGGGCTCGCCCGAGGACTCTGCCACCGGGACCGGGGACGAGGGCACCGCCGACGAAGACAGCGACGCCTCCCCAGCGGAACCCGAACAGGCGCCGGCGCCCGAACCAGAGACCCTGACCAATATCGAGGTGCCGGAACTGTCGCTGGAGGAAGCCGAGCGCAACCAGGCCATGGAGCAGTGGCTGCGCCGTGTCCCCGATGACCCCTCCGGCCTGCTGCGGGAGAAATTTCGCCACGAGAGCCGCAAGCGGCAACAACAACCCGGGAGTGACAATGCACGTGACTGGTAACCGGATATGGCTGGGGCTGGGCTTGCTGCTGTGGCTGTGGTCGGCCGCGCCCCAGGCGGCACTCGAAGTGGCGGTCGATCGCGAGCAGATCGCGCTGGGCGACAGTCTGCGCCTGGTGATTGCCGCGACCGGTGACGAAGACCTGGACGGACTGGACCTGCGCACCCTGCTGGCGGACTTCGAGATTCTGCAACGCAGCATGAGCAGCAGTACCAGCATCATCAACGGCCAGACCACCCGGACCCGGCAGCTGTCCCTGGACCTGACCCCGCGGCGGGAAGGTCTGCTGGAAATACCGGCTTTTCGCGCGGGTGCAGAAACCACCCGCCCCGTGGCCATCGAAGTGGGCCCTCCACCTACGCTGGGCGACGCCGACCAGGAGGTGCTGTTCACCGCCGAGGTCGATCGCAGCGAGGTCTATGTGCAGGGCCAGCTGCTGCTGACCCTGCGCATCCAGCAGGCAATCAACCTGGACTCCCGCAGCGTCAGCGAGCTGCAGCTGGATGGCGCCTTCGTCAAAGCCCTGGAGCAGAATTCCTTTCAGCGCACGATCAACGGTCGGCCCTGGCTGGTGCATGAGGTGCGCTACGCCATTTTTCCCGAGCAGAGCGGCACCCTCGAGATCCCCGCGCAGCTGTTCAGCGCCCGCGAGAGCAGCGGCCGCCGCAGCGTGTTCGACCTCGGTGGCGGCGGCCGCCAGCTGCAGCGCCGCACCGAACCGCTGACCATCACCGTGCGCCCGCGACCCGCTGAGTTTCCGGCAGCAGGCACCTGGCTGCCTGCACGCAGTCTCACCCTGGAAGAAGACTGGTCCACACCGCCGGAGCAGTTGCGGGCCGGCGATTCTGTAACCCGGACCCTGCGCCTGCGCGGCGAGGGCGTGCATGGCGCACAGCTGCCGCCGGTGGAGTTTATCGCGCCTGACGCTCTGCGCTATTACCCCGATCAGCCCCTGGTGGACGATCGCGAAGACGCCAACGGTGCGGTAGGGCTGCGCCGGGACAGCGCCGCCCTGGTCGCCAGCCAGGCCGGCAGCTGGACCCTGCCGGAGATCCGGATTCCCTGGTGGGACACGGAAACTGACAGCCTGCGTTACGCGATCCTGCCCGCGCGGACAATCCACATAGCATCGGCGCCCGGCAGTGCCGCCAAAGCCGATGCTATTGCGGTGCCCGACCCGGTAGCGACCGCCAGCACAGCCAGCGCCGAGGTCGAGGACGGCTCCAGATGGCTGTGGCAGGCCTTGGCGGCAGTGCTCGCCCTGGGCTGGCTGGCCACACTGATCTGGCACTGGCGCGCTCCGCGCGGGGTGCGCCCTGGTCATGCAGCGGAATCGGGCGCGGAGATCATCAATCCTGACGAGTCGCGCGCCTTCAAACAGCTGCAGGCGGCCTGTGCCAGTAACAGCGCTCCCCAGGCACGGCGCGCGCTGCTGGCCTGGGGCAAGGCGCGGCTGCCGGGCGGGCCGGGCTTGAATGGAGCGGCGCTGGCCACGCGGCTGAACGACGCTGCCCTGATTGAGGCGGTAGCCACGCTGGACCGAGCCCTGTACCGTGAGGGCAACGCTGACTGGAATGGAACCGCTCTCCTGGCCGCGGTCACAGGCCTGCGCACTGCCGGTAGCCGGCGGGGCGCAGACCCAGGTGATGCCGCCCTGACGCTCTACCCTCACAGCACCTGAACTGGCAACGACTATCCCGTCAGATCAGGCGGCCAGCGCCTTGGCCAGGACCTCATACAGGTCACGCGACACGTTCGGCCTGTCCGCCAGGCGCTGCAGCTGCGCACGCATCAGCTGCTCGCGGCCGCGATAATTTCGCCACTTGGTGAGTGGCGTCAGCAGACGGGCGGCAATCTGCGGATTGCGGGCATCAAGTTCCTCGATCTGATCAGCCAGGAAGCGATAACCGGCGCCATCCGCCCGGTGGAAATTGACCGGGTTGGCACTGCAGAAGGCACCCACCAGGGCGCGCAGCTTGTTGGGATTGCGGCTGTCGAAGGCAGGATGCTGCAGCAGTCGCTGCACCCGCTCCAGGGTGTCGGCCCCGGGCAGCGTCGCCTGCACCTGCAGCCACTGGTTCACCACCAGCGTCTCGTGCTGCCAGTCCTCGTAAAACCACGCAAGCGTGGCATCGCGCTGCGCAGCGCTACCGTAGTACGCCAGTGCCTGCAGCGCAGCCAGGCGATCGGACATATTGCTGGCATCGGCGAACTGGGCAGCGGCGAGGGCGAGACCCTCCTCCCCCGCCAGGGCCAGGTAGTCCAGGCAGGTGTTGCGCAGACTGCGCGCACCGATCTGCCCGGCATCCGGCGCGTAGGGCGCGCTGCTTGTCAACCGCTGGTAGCAGGCCTCAAATGCCCTGCCATGGCGTTGAGCCAAGGCCCAGCGCACCGCATTGCGAGCGGCATGAATGGCATCGACATCCGCTCCGCCCCGGGCAGCAGCAAGCTCGGCCAGAAAACCCTCACCCGGCAGCCGCAGCATCTCCGCCACCATGGCCGGGTCCAGCGCCGTGTTTGCCAGCAGCTCGCCGCAGGCATCCAGGTAAAGCGGATCTACCGTCACCGGGGCCCCGGCTGCCAACTGCTGCTGGGCCGTATCCAGTGCGCGCAGGGCGAACTGCTGGGCTGCGTCCCAGCGCAGGAAGCCATCGTCCTCCCGGCTCATGAGGGCACAGAGGTCGGCACTGCTGTAATCGTAGTCCAGGCGCACGGGCGCGGAAAATCCGCGCAACAGCGCCGGCACGGGCGGCTCCATCACTCTCTCAAAACAGAAGGTCTGCTCCTCTGCGCTCAGTACCAGCACCCGGTGAGTATTATCCGCGGTGTCTCCATCGGGCGTTTCCCCGGCCAGGCGCAGGGGCAGATTGCCTGCCGTCCCGAGCAGGCCCAATGCGACCGGAATCATCAGCGGAAGTTTGGCGGACTGTCCCGGTGTGGGTGCAGTGCTCTGGCGCAGCGTCAGCGTGTAGCGCTGGAGCTCGTCATCGTACTCGCCCGCGGCGCTGACCCGCGGCGTACCGGCCTGGGAGTACCAGCGCCGGAACTGGCCGAGATCGACACCGGAGGCATCCTCCATGGCCAGCACAAAATCCTCGCAGGTTACCGCCTGCCCGTCGTGGCGCTCAAAATACAGGTCCGAGCCCTGGCGGAAGCGCTCAGACCCAAGCAGAGTGTGGATCATTCGCACCACCTCCGCGCCCTTCTGGTAGATGGTCGCGGTGTAGAAATTGGAAATCTCGACGAAGGAGTCGGGCCTGACCGGATGTGCCATGGGGCCAGCGTCCTCGGCAAACTGGGCCGTGCGCAGCACGTTGACATCCTCCACCCGTTTGACCGTGCGCGAGCCCATGTCGGCGGAAAACTCCTCATCCCGAAATACGGTGAAGCCTTCCTTGAGACTGAGCTGGAACCAGTCGCGGCAGGTGACGCGATTGCCGGACCAGTTGTGGAAATATTCATGCGCGACGACCGCGGCGATGCTGTCGAAATCAAAATCGGTGGCGGTTTCGGCGTCGGCCAGGATGTAGCGGGCGTTGAAGATGTTCAGCCCCTTATTCTCCATCGCGCCGAAGTTGAAATCATGCACGGCGACGATGTTGAACAGGTCGAGATCATATTCCCGGCCATAGCGTTCCTCGTCGAAGCGCATCGCCTGTTTCAGGCTGTGCATCGCATGATGGCAGCGCGGCACATCGGCCGGCGCCACCCAGATGGCGAGATCCACGACGCGGCCGGAGCGGGTGGTGAAACTGTCGGTGAGGGCGGACAATGGCCCGGCGACCAGCGCGAACAGATAGCAGGGCTTGGGGTGGGGATCCTGCCATTCGGCGAAGTGGCGGTTATCGGGCAGGTCGCCCGTGGCGGCGCGGTCTCCATTGGCCAGCAGCACGGGATAGAGGCTGCGGTCGGCCTCCAGCCGGACATGATAGCGGCTGAGCACATCGGGGCGATCGGGGAACCAGCTGATGCGGCGGAAGCCTTCGGCCTCGCACTGGGTGATGAGATTGCCGCCCGACGCATAGAGACCCATCAGCCGGCTGTTGGCGGCGGGGTGGATGGCGACGGTGGTTTCAATGGTGGCGCGGTCGCCTTCGATGGCGATGCTCAACCGGCGCGCGCTGTTGGGGAGCGGCTGTTCGGCACCGTTCAGGCGGACGGCGAGCGTTTCCAGCTCGTCGCCATCCAGCAGCAGCGGGCGGCTGTGCTGGCCGTTGCGTTCCACCAGCAGCGTGGCGCGGACGATAGTGCGCTCTGCGTCCAGCAGGAAGTGCAGGCTGACGGCGGGGACGCGCCAGTCTGGCGCGCGATAGTCGGACAGGCGGTTGAGGCCGGGGGGAGCGGGGGAGTCCATGCCCCATGGCTAGTGGCTGGCGCGCGGGACTGCAATCATGGAGCGGTGGTGACGGGCAAATCCTGTGCCGGGGGGGCGCGGCGCAGGGCGCGGGTGGAGTGGAGCGAGGCGCATTCGCGGATGGCGGCCTCGAACTGGCTGGCGGCGGCGGCCCAGGTGAAATCGGCGGCGCGGTGCAGCGCGGCGGCGCGCGGGATGCTGAGGGCCTTGGCAATGGCGGTGGCGAGATCGGCGTGCATCGCGCCGGCGTCGCTGCCCTCCAATATGTCGAGCGGGCCGTGCACCGGATAGGCCGCGACCGGCAGGCCCGACGCCAGCGCCTCGATGATGACGAGGCCGAAGGTGTCGGTGAGGCTGGGAAAGACGAAGATGTCGGCACCGGCATAGGCGCGGGCAAGCGCGTCGCCGCTGAGCGCGCCGGTGAAGAGGATATGGGGATAGCGGGCTTGCAGCTCGGCGAGCGCCGGGCCGTCGCCCACCACCACCTTGCTGCCGGGGGCTTCGGCCCGGAGGAAGGCTTCGATATTCTTTTCCACCGCCACCCGGCCGACATTCAGCAGAATGGGGCGGGGGAGGTGCGCGAAGGATTCGGGCGGCTTCTGCCCGGCGCGGAACTGGCTGCTGTCCACCCCGCGCGACCAGAGCCGGGTGCGCTGGATGCCATGGCCGTGCAGCTCTGCCGCCAGCCGCGGGGTGGCGACCAGCACGGCGCTGGCCGGGCCGTGGAACCAGCGCAGAAAGCGCCAGCTGAGCGCGGGCGGCAGGCGGAAGCGGGCGTGCAGATAATCGGGAAAGCGGGTGTGGAAGCTGGTGGTGAAGGGCCGGCCGCTGTTCAGGCAATGGCGGCGGGCGGCCAGCCCCAATGGCCCTTCGGTGGCGATATGGACGGCGGTGGCCCCGGATTCGGCGATGAGGGTGCCGATGCGGCCCGGCGCCGGCATCGCGAGCCGGATTTCCGGATAGGTGGGGCAGGCGAGCGAGCGGAAACGATCCGGGGTGATGGTGGTGACCGTCCAGCCGCGCGCGCGCAGCAGGGCGACCGTGGTGCTGAGCGTGCGGACGACGCCGTTCACCTGCGGTGCCCAGGCGTCGGACACGAGCGCCAGATGGCCGGCCGTTTCGCTGCTCATTCTGCGGTTTCCAGAATAGGCGGGGTGTGCGGCGGGTGCGATTTCATCAGCAGCTCGGCCGCGATTTTCTGCCGGTTGCGCTGCGCCCAGTCGAGGATTTCCATGCGGCCATCGGCATGTTCGACGAGCGCGGTGCAGCTTTCGACCCAGTCGCCGTCGTTATAATAGGTAATCTCATCAAACTGGCGGATTTCGGCGCAGTGGATATGGCCGCAGACCACGCCATCAGCACCGCGATCACGGGCGGCGTGCGCCACGGCTTCCTCGAAGCGGCAGACATATTCGACGGCGTTTTTCACGCGCTTTTTCAGATGGGCGGACAACGACCAATAGGGCAGGCCGAACTGTCGGCGGCACCAGTTGAAGCTGACATTGAGCTTCAGCAGCGCGACATAGGCATGGTCGCCCAGAAAGGCGAGCCAGCGGTGATAAAGGACGACGCCGTCAAACTCGTCGCCGTGGAGGACCAGCAGTTTGCGGCCGTCGGCGGTTTCGTGGATGGCCTCCGGCCGGATTTCGATGTCGCCAAAGCCCAGCCCGATGAAATCGCGCAGCACTTCATCATGATTGCCGGGCACATAGATGACGCGGGTGCCGCGCTTGGCCATTTTCAGCACGCGCCGCACGATGTCGTTGTGGCGGGTGGGCCAGAACCAGCCGCGCTTCAGCCGCCAGCCGTCGATGATGTCGCCGACGAGATAGAGGGTTTCGCACTCCACCGATTTCAGGAAGTCCAGCAGCAGCTCCGCATTGCAGCCCTTGGTGCCCAGATGCGTGTCGGAGATGAAGATGGTGCGATATTTGAGCTTGCGCCGGGGCTCGTCATCGTCAGGCGCATCCAGCCATTCCGGCGTGGGGCCGGACAGGCGCGCGGGTGGCGGGGCGGCGGACGGAGCGCGCAGATCGAAATTATAGATGCTGGCCATGCAATCAGCCCCTTGCCATTGTGGGTCTGCAACTGCTTGCGCGCTATATCTGGTGGTCGTGACCCGGACATGACAGCTGTGTGGCGGAATGGTTACAGTGCTTCGGCCTTCAGGGGGCGGCTGAGCAGGCGCCGGATGACCGCTGCCACGGCGGCGCGGCCGGCCAGCAGATCGGCGACGGCGGCCGCAATCGGCATATCGACGCCGGCAGCGGCGGCGGCTTCGACCAGCACCGGGGCGGTGGCGGCACCCTCGGCGACCGAGACTTTGCCGGCGAGCGCCTGTTCGGCGTTTTGGCCCCGGCCCAGCGCCATGCCGAGCGACATGTTGCGCGACTGGGTGGAGCCGCAGGTGAGGACGAGATCACCCAGGCCGGAGAGGCCGGCGAGCGTTTCGGCGCGGCCGCCGCGCGCGATACCGAAGCGGGTCATTTCCGCGAAGCCGCGGGCGATGATGGCGGCGCGGGCGTTTTCGCCGAGACCGGCGCCGATGACGACGCCGCAGGCGATGGCGAGGACGTTTTTCACCGCGCCGCCGATTTCCGCACCGGTGACATCATCGGAGGCATAGGGACGGAAGGTGGGCCGCGCGATGCGCGCTGCCAGCGCGGCGGCCTGGGCCATGCTGTCGGCCGCCAGCGTGACAGCGGTGGGCAGGCCGCGCGCGGCTTCGGCGGCGAAGCTGGGGCCGGAAAGGACGGCGAGCGCGGATTGCGGGGCGGCGGCGGCGGCGACTTCGGCCATCAGCCGGTGCGATCCGGCCTCGATGCCCTTGGCGCACAGGATGAGCGTGGGGCGGTGAGCGAGCGGCGCGGAGGAGAGGACGCGGCCGAGGAACTGGGCAGGGGGGACGACGAGCCAGAGATCGGTGCCGGCGAGGTCTGCGATGCTGGTGGTGGCACGGATGCGCGGGCTGAGCGGGATGTCGGGGAGGAAGAGCGGGTTCAGCCGGCTTTCGTTGATGCTGGCAACGACATCGGGCTCGCGTGCCCAGAGGAGCACGTCTTCGGATTGGGCCATGATGTTGGCCAGCGCGGTGCCCCAGGCACCGGCACCGATGATGGCGATCATTTCAGGGGGTCTTTCGGCTGCGTTGGCGGGTGTTGCGTTTGGGGATGGCCCCCACCCCCGGCCCCTCCGTGCAAGGGGAGGGGAGGAATTGGTGTATTATTTCCTTCACGCCTTCACGCCGGCGCCGCGGGCTGGTTCGGCGGTGGGGTCGAGCGGCCAGCGGGGGCGGGCCTGGGGGTCCGGCTCGGGCGGGAGGTTGGCGGCGTGGCGTTCGAGCGCGGCCCAGCCGATCATGGCGGCATTGTCGGTGCAGAGCCAGGGGGGCGGGGCGACAAAGGGGATATGGGCGCGGACGGCTTCGGCCCGAAGCGCGGTGCGCACCGCGCTGTTGGCGGCGACCCCGCCGGCGACCACCAGCGCGCTGGCTTCGGGCATGGCGGCCAGTGCCAGGCGGGTTCGGTCTGCGAGGCAATCGGTGACGGCGGACTGGAAGCTGGCGGCGATGTCGGCGCTGCTGTGCCGGCCGGATTGCACGGCGCGCAGCACGGCGGTTTTGAGGCCGGCGAAGCTGAAATGCGGCTCGCCGGAGCCGACCAGCGGGCGTGGGAGCGGGACGACGGGCTGGCCGGCGGCGGCGGCGCGCTCGACCGCCGGGCCGCCGGGGAAGCCGAGGTCGAGCATTTTCGCCACCTTGTCGAACGCCTCGCCGGCTGCGTCGTCGATGGTGGTGGCCAGCCGCCGGTAGTGGCCGATGCCGTCCACCGCGATCAGCTGGCAGTGGCCGCCGGAGACGAGGAGGAGAAGGTAGGGGAAGGCGAGACCGGCATCGACGAGGCGCGGCGAAAGGGCGTGGCCTTCAAGATGGTTGATGCCATAAAGCGGCTTGCCGGCGGCAAAGGCGAGGGCTTTGGCGCAAACGAGGCCGACCATGACGCCGCCGATAAGACCGGGGCCGGCGGTGGCGGCGATGGCGTCCACATCGTCAAGCGCGAGGCCCGCTTCATCCAGCACGGCGGCGATCATCGGCGAGAGGCGTTCGGCATGCGCCCGGGCGGCGAGTTCCGGGACGACGCCGCCGAAGGGGCGGTGCGCCTCCTCCTGGCTTGCGATGCGCTGGGCGAGGATGGTGCGGTCTTCCCGCACCAGCGCCACGGCGGTTTCGTCGCAGGAGGATTCGATGGCGAGCAGCAGCGTCATGCGTCGCCGGCAGTTTCCTCTTCGTTCTCCTCTGCGTCGCGGATGCGGGCGGTGGAGACGACATGTTCCTCGTCGGCCACGCGGAACAGGGTGACGCCCTGAGTGGAGCGGCCGGCGATGCGGATGTCGGCGACGGGCATGCGGATGAGCTTGCCCTGATCGGTGACGAGCATGATCTGCTCGGTCGGCTCCACCGGGAAGCTGCCGGCGACCAGACCGTTGCGGGCCGAGGTGTCGATGTTGACGATGCCCTTGCCGCCGCGGTTGGTGCGGCGATATTCATAGGCGGATGAGCGTTTGCCATAGCCGTTGGCGGTGATGGTGAGGATGAACTGCTCATTTTCGGCCATCAGCTGATAGCGTTCCGGTGTCAGCCCTTCGGCACCGGTGCCGCCGCGCCAGGGCGGGGATTTCAGATAGAGTTCGCGCTCTTCGGTGCTGGTGCCGACGCGGCGCAGCACGGAGAGCGAGATGATCTCGTCGCTGTCGTCAAGCTCCATGCCGCGCACGCCGGTGGAGGTGCGGCTCTGGAACTCGCGCACGGCGGTGGCTTCGAAGCGGATGGCCTTGCCGGAGCGGGCGGCGAGCAGGATGTCCTGTGATTCATGGCAGAGCGCCACGCCCACCAGCTTGTCGTTGCTGCCATCCTCGAAGCGCATGGCAATCTTGCCGTTGGACGGCACATTGGCAAAGGCATCCATGCTGTTGCGCCGCACCAGCCCGCGCGCCGTGGCGAACATCACATGCAGCTGGCTCCATTCGGCCTCATCCTCGGGCAGCGCCAGCACGGTGCGGATGGTTTCGCCCGGCTCCAGCGGCAGCAGATTGGCCATGGCCCGGCCCTTGGACTGGGGGGTGCCTTCGGGCAGCTTCCAGACCTTCAGCCGATAGACTTTGCCCAGCGTGGAGAAGAACAGCACCGGCGCATGGGTGGAGGCCACGAACAGCTCGGTGACGGTATCCTCCTCCTTCGTCGCCATGCCCTGCCGGCCCTTGCCGCCGCGCGCCTGCGCGCGATAGCTCATGAGGCTGACGCGCTTGATCCAGCCGGACAGCGTGACGGTGACGACCATGTCTTCGCGCGCGATGAGATCTTCATCGTCCACATCATCGGCCTGCACGATTTCCGACCGGCGCGGCGTGACGAAACGGCCTTGCACATCGGCCAGCTCGTCGCGGATCACCTGCTCCAGCCGGGCGCGGCTGGAAAGGATGTCGATAAGGTCGGCGATTTTTTCGGCGAGCGTTTGCAGCTCGTTGCCGATTTCATCGCGGCCAAGCGCCGTGAGGCGGTGGAGGCGCAGATCGAGGATGGCGCGGACCTGGAGTTCCGACAGGCGATAGGTGGTGCCGGTCAGGTCTTCGCCGTCCTGCTCCAGCTCGGCATCGTCCACCAGCTTCAGATATTGCGCGATTTCGGCGGCCGGCCAGACGCGCGCCAGCAGGGCTTCGCGCGCTTCGGGCGGGCTGGCGCTGCGGCGGATGATGGCGACGACTTCATCCAGATTGGTGACGGCGACGACCAGACCCAGCAGCAGATGGGCGCGTTCGCGCGCCTTTTTCAGCTCGAAGCGGGAGCGGCGGGTGACCACCTCCTCGCGGAAGGTGATGAAGGCCTGGATGATGTCCCGCAGGTTCAGCTGTTCCGGGCGGCCGCCACGCAGCGCCAGCATATTGGCCGGGAAGCTGGATTGCGCCGGCGTGTAGCGCCAGAGCTGATTGAGCACCACTTCGGGCACCGCGTCGCGCTTCAGCTCCATCACGATGCGGACGCCTTCGCGGTTGGACTCGTCGCGCAGATCGGACACGCCCTCGATGCGCTTGTCTTTCACCGCGTCGGCGATTTTCTCCACCAGCCCGGCCTTGCCGACCTGATAGGGGATTTCGGTGAGCACGATCTGCTGGCCGGAGCCGCGCCTGTCCTCGATCACATGGCGGGAGCGCATCATGATGGAGCCGCGCCCCGTCGTCATGGCGCTGGCGATGCCATGGGTTCGGAGGATCAGCGCGCCGGTGGGGAAATCCGGGGCGGGCACATATTCCATCAGCGCCTCGGCGGTGATGGCGCGATCATCCAGATAGGCGAAGCAGGCGAGCAGCACCTCGCCCAGATTGTGCGGGGCGATGTTGGTGGCCATGCCCACCGCGATGCCGCCCGCGCCGTTCACCAGCAGGTTGGGGAAGCGGGCCGGGAGGACGGACGGCTCGATTTCCTGGCCATCATAGTTAGGCACGAAATCAACCGTGTCCTTGTCCAGATCGTCGAGCAGCGATTCCGCCGCCTTTGAAAGCCGCGCTTCGGTGTAGCGCATGGCGGCCGGCGGGTCCGGGTCCATCGAGCCGAAATTGCCCTGACCCTGGATGAGGGTGAGCCGCATCGACCAGTCCTGCGCCATGCGGGCGAGCGCGTCATAGATGGCGCTGTCGCCATGCGGGTGATATTTCCCCATGACGTCGCCGACGATGCGGGCGGATTTGCGGAACGGCTTGTCGGACGTGAAGCCCGATTCCTGCGCGGAAAACAGGATGCGGCGGTGGACCGGTTTCAGGCCGTCGCGCACATCGGGCAGCGCGCGGGAGACGATGACCGACATGGCATAATCGAGGTAGGAGGAGCGCATCTCCTCCACGATGCTGACGGGGGCGATGTCGCCCCCTGGAATCGGGGCAGGCGGGACGGTCGGTTCAACGGTATCGGACATTATCAAGCTCTAGCGGCTGGGGGCGGGATTGGAAAGCGCGGCACGCTGGCGCCGGGGCTGCTGCCGGGGGCCGGGTGAACTGGAGCGGTTTTGCGCTTTCGCGGGGATGACGCCCCTGTTGCTGGGGGTCGCCCGTCCTCTCCGGGGGGTGGGTTGAGGGCTGCCCGGTCCTTCGCTAAGGGCGGGGGCGTATTTTTCCCCCTGCTTCCCCTGAAAGACCATTGTGGCCCAGCAATTTTCCTATGTGATGAAGGGTCTCACCAAGACCTTCCCCGGTGCGTCGAAGCCGATTCTGAACGGCATTCATCTGCAATTCTATCCGGATGCCAAGATTGCCATCATCGGCATGAACGGATCGGGCAAATCCACGCTGATGAAGATCATGGCGGGGATCGACAAGGAGTATAGCGGCGAGGCCTGGGCGGGCGAAGGCGTGACGGTTGGCTATCTGGCGCAGGAGCCGCAGCTGGACCCGACAAAATCTGTGCTGGAAAATGTGAAGGATGGCGTGCGGCCGGTGGCCGACATGATCGACCGTTTCAATGCCATTTCAGCGGAAATGGGCGATCCGACGGACGCGACCGATTTCGACGCGCTGCTGGAAGAAATGGGCACGTTGCAGGAAAAAATCGACGCGGTGGATGGCTGGACGCTGGATAACCAGCTGGAAATCGCCATGGACGCGCTGCGCTGCCCGCCGGGCGACTGGTCGGTTGAAAATCTTTCCGGCGGGGAAAAGCGGCGGATTGCGCTGTGCCGGCTGCTGCTGGAAAAACCGGGCATCCTGCTGCTGGATGAGCCGACCAACCATCTGGATGCGGAATCGGTGTCCTGGCTGGAGAATCACCTGAAGGAATATCGGGGCAATGTGATTCTGGTGACCCATGATCGCTATTTCCTTGATAATGTGGTCGGCTGGGTGCTGGAGCTTTATTACGGGCAGGGCATTCCCTTTGAGGGCAATTATTCCGCCTGGCTGGAAGCCAAGGCCAAGCGCATGGCGCAGGAGGAGCGGGAAGGCGACAGCCGCTCCAAGGCGATTACCCAGGAACTGGAATGGATCCGTTCCAGCCCCAAGGCGCGGCAATCGAAATCCAAGGCGCGGATCAAGGCGTTTGACGAGCTGGTGGCGAAGCAGGACCAGCAGCGCAGCTCTGACCGGCAGATCCTGATCCGCAACCCGGAACGGCTGGGCTCGACGGTGATCGAGGCCAGCAATCTGAGCAAGGCCTATGGCGACAAGCTGCTGTTTGAAGGGCTTTCCTTCATGCTGCCGCCGGGCGGCATCGTGGGCGTTATCGGGCCGAACGGCGCAGGCAAGACCACGCTGTTCCGCATGATTACCGGGCAGGAACAGCCGGACGAAGGCAGCATCAAGGTGGGGGAGACGGTGCATCTGGGCTATGTGGACCAGAGCCGTGATGCGCTGTCGGCCGACAAGAATGTGTGGGAGGAAGTGTCGGAGGGCAATGAGCGCTTCACCTTTGGCAGGCAGGAAGTGTCGAGCCGCGCCTATGTGGGGGCCTTTGGCTTCAAGGGGACCGACCAGCAGAAGAAGGTGGGGCAGCTTTCCGGCGGGGAACGCAACCGGGTGCATCTGGCGAAGATGCTGAAAGAGGGCGGCAATGTGCTGCTGCTGGATGAGCCGACCAATGATCTGGACGTGGAAACGCTGCGCGCGCTGGAAGAAGCGCTGGAGAATTTCGCCGGCTGCGCGGTGGTGATCAGCCACGACCGATTCTTCCTGGACCGGCTGGCGACGCATATTCTGGCGTTCGAGGGCAACAGCCATGTGGAATGGTTCGAGGGCAATTTCGAAATGTATGAGGCGGACAAGCGGCGGCGTCTGGGCGACGCGGCGGACCGGCCGCACCGCTTGTCTTACAAGAAGCTGACGCGCTGACGCTGATGGACGACGCGCCCGATCAGTTTGTGCGGGCGCGGGACCGGGAACGCTGGCTTTCGGTGCTGTGGGCACCGGCGGCGGCGCGCCCGGCGCTGTTTGCCATCCATGCGCTGGATCTGGAGCAGGCGCGGGTGGTGGCGGACGTGAGCGAGCCGATGCTGGCGGAAGTGCGGCTGGCCTGGTGGCGGGAGCAGGTGCAGGCGCTGGGGAAGGGCGCGCCCGCGCCGCCGCAGCCCCTGCTGGCGGCGCTGGCGACGGAGGCGCTGGCGCGGCGGGTGAATCTGGTGGCGCTGGCCGACATCGAGGAAGGGCATCTGCCGCATCTGCTGGAAGGCGCGAAGGATGTAGCGGCGATTGCCGCGGCGCGCGGCGGGCCATTGTTTGTGGCGTTGCAGACGGCGATCGATGGCGAGCCGCCTGCGGATGCGCAGCGGCCCGCCCTGCTGGCGGCCGGCGCGCTGTGGGCGCGGGCGCGGCTGTGGCGCGATCATGGGCTGTTTGACGGGGCCGGGCGGGCAGAAGGGCTGCGCAGGATTGCGCCGGCCCTGCGCGGATTGGTGGTGCTGGCGGACGGGGATCTGCGCGACGCGGCCAAGGGGCGGGAGCCGGGGCGGGTGGCCAATCCGGTGCGGCAGCTGCGCATGGCGCTGGCGGTGCTGTGAGGGCTTGGCGCGGCTGGCGCGGGTTGCTATCAGGTTAGCGGGGTCGGCCATAAGGCGCGCGGCGACGTGCCGGTTGATGAGGGCCGCCCATGACGGATTTCCATGAAGTTTCAGAGGATTATGTGCCACGTCCGCCACGGCGGCGGTTGGCGGCGCTGGTGGCCATACTGGCGCTGCTGGGCGGAGCCGCCGGCCTGTGGCTGTCGGCCGGACAGGGGCAGGCGGCGTCGGTGCCGGCACCGGCGCCGATGCCGGTGGTGGCCGGGGAGGATGACGCGGCGGACAGCGAATTGACCGTGCCGGCGCCGGCGGCACCCAAGAGCCGGGAGGAGAAGCGCTTTGCCCGGACGGATCGGGATGATGACGGGCGCATTCAGCAGGCGGAATATCTGGCGGTGCGGCGGCGCAATTATGAAAAGCTGGATGTGAATGGCGACGGGCGGCTGAGCTTTGAGGAATATGCGGCAAAGGGGATTGCGAAATTTGCCGGGGCGGACGCGGATGGGGACGGGGTGCTGGTGCCGGCGGAATTTGCAGTGACGGCACCCAGGCCGCGCCGGGTGGCGAGCGCGGCGGCGCAATGTCCGGTTTGTCAGGTGGCGGAGAATGAGGGGGAGTGAAGGCGGCGTGAAGGGAGGGGGTGTTGACCCCGGACCCCGCCCCCGGCTTGTCTTGCGCCGGCGGCCGGCCGGTGCCGGCCGCGCTCAACCGGTGCCGGCCGCGCGGGCTTCCTGCTGGTTGAGCGCCTCATACAGCAGCAGCGTGCCGGCCATGGCGACGTTCAGACTGTCGGCCCGGCCGCGCATGGGCATGATGACGAGTTGATCGCAGGCGGCTTTCAACGGTTCCGGCAGGCCCTGCGCCTCGTTGCCCAGCAGCAGCAGCGCGGGCGGGGTGTAGCGGGCGGCGCGATAGTCGATGGCGCGGTCATCCAGCGCGGCACCGAACATGGTGACGCCATGGGCGGTCTTCCATGCCAGAAACTCCGGCGTTGTGGCGGTGACGGTGGGGATGGTGAAAAAGGCACCCATGGAGGCGCGCACGGCTTCGACGCTGCTGGGGTCGGTGCATTCGTCCAGCAGGATGAGGGCGGAGGCCGCGGTGGCGTCGCAGGCGCGCAGCAGCGTGCCGAGATTGCCGGGATCGCGCAGGCGTTCGGCAACCAGCGTGCGGGGACCGGGCGTGAGCGCTGCGAGACTGGTGTCGCGCGGGGCATAAGCCGCGGCGACGGCCTGCGGATTATCCTTGCCGGTGATGCCGCTGAGCAATGCGGGCGGCACGTCCAGCACCTGGCCATTGCCGGCGAGCGTGGCATGCACCAGCCGGCGGACGAGGGGGTGATCATCCTTGCCGGTGGCGAACAGCAGGATTTCGGGCACCCAGCCGCTGTCCAGCGCCTCGGTGCAGATGCGCAGGCCCTCGGCCAGGAACAGGCCTTCGGCCCGGCGGTATTTTTTTTCGCGCAGCGACCGCAGCCGTTTCAGCGTGCTGTTGCCGGGCGAGGTGATGGCGGTGGTCATAAAGGTGGCGCGTTGTAGCAGTGCCAGCAGAAGAGCGCCACGACGCCGCGATGCGGAGCGAAGGGTTCGGCCAATAGGCGCAACTGGCGCTCGGTGGGGCGCGCACCGTCCAGCCAGATGCGGCCGGCCTGGATTTGCACGGCAAGATCGCCGGCCGGGAAAATGTCGGCGCGGCCTTCGGCGAACAGCAAATAGATTTCGGCCGACCAGCGGCCGAGGCCGCGCACCGAGGAGAGGAGCGCGATGGCTTCCTCATTGTCTGCCGGCAGCGAATCGAGCGGCAGCGTGCCATCCTGCACATGGCTCGCGAGGCTGATGGCGTAGCTGGCCTTCTGCCGGGAGAGACCGAAGGCGCGCAGCGCTTCCACCGTGGTGGCGGCGAGAATCCGCGGGTCTGCCGGATTGCCGACGCCGGCTTCCAGCTTGCGCCAGATGGCGGCGGCGGCGGCGGTTGAGACCTGCTGCGACACGATGGCGCGCAACAGGGTTTCATAGCCGGGGTTGCGGATTCGCGGCTCGGGCGGGCCGTGCAGGGCGTGGAGTGCGTTGAGGGCGGCGTCCCTGGCGGTGATGGCGGCCATCGCCTCGGCGATCCGTGCCGCAGTGAGCGGGCCAGCAGTCATCTTTCCTCCTCTGGCTGTGCTTGCACTGGCGCGCCGAGCCGCTACATGGGCGCTTCGCAAGGAGCGAAGGAGGAAGCATGCCTAGCCTGATCGTCGTGGACCGCAAGGGCAATGAGAAGATTGTGATCGGGGATTCCGGCCTTTCGGTGATGGAGGTGATCCGCGACAATGGCTTTGACGAGCTGCTGGCATTGTGCGGCGGCAGTTGTTCGTGCGCGACCTGCCACATCCATGTGGCGCCGGAATGGCTGGCCAAAGTGGGCGGCGCGGGCGAGGATGAGGCGGACCTGCTGGAGAGTTCCGATCATCGCGATGAATTCAGCCGGCTGTCGTGCCAGATTCCGTTTACGGATGCGCTGGACGGGCTGAAGGTGACAATCGCCGAAGAGGATTGAGCGCCCGCGGGCAGCTGTTCCCGCGATTTGCGGGCGCGCCGCGCAGATTTGGCATCACGCGGCGCTTCCGCTGCTGATTTCTTCTGCTATAGAGCATGACATCAGCTTCCGGGGAGGGAAGGGAGGGGCGGGGCCGCAAGGCTTCGCCCCTTTTACTTTGAACATATTTTGAACCATTTACGGCAAAAATGTTGCGCTGCGGCGAAAATTTCGCGTGCGGGGTTGACCGGGCCACGTCAAAGGGGAAAAGGCCAGCCCCATGGACATCAGCAAAATCCCCGTGGGCCACAACGCCCCCAAAGACATTAACGCCATCATCGAAATTCCGATGGGCGGCGTGCCGGTGAAATATGAGCTGGACAAGGATTCGGGCGCGATGTTCGTCGACCGTTTCCTGCACACGGCGATGTTTTATCCGGGCAATTATGGCTTCATTCCGCACACTTTGTCGGAAGATGGCGATCCGTGCGACGTGATCGTGATCGGGCCGCATGCGGTGGTGCCGGGTGCGGTTATCCGTTGCCGCCCGGTGGGTGCGCTGATGATGGAGGATGAGGCCGGCGGCGACGAGAAGATTCTCGCCGTGCCGGTGGACCAGCTTCACCCCTTTTACACCGACATCCGCGATTACACCGATCTGCCCACCGTGCTGATCGAGCAGATCGGCCACTTCTTCCAGCATTATAAGGATCTGGAGAAGGGCAAATGGGCCAAGGTTTCGCGCATGGTGGATGTGGCCGGCGCCGAAGCCATGGTGCAGGCGGCCATCGAGCGCGCGGCCGCGGCGAAGCAGAAAAGCTAGAGCGCTTTTCAGCAGCGTCGCTCCGCTCTATCCCATCCGGGTGATGGATTGGAAGGGGATGGCGATGCGGTTCGGCCTGGCATTATTTGGCCTGTTATGGGCCGGGGTGGCCCCGGCCGCGCCGGCGGATGATTTTGCCGCGCCGGCGGATGATTTTGCCGCGCTGCTGGCGGATCATTGGGCCTGGTGGCTGCGGAACCATCCCGAATATGCGACCGTGCTGGGCGAGCGCGCGCATGATGCGGCGCTGACAGACCTTTCTGTTGCGGCCATGGACCGCAATGCCGCCGGGGCGGCGGCGCTGCGCCGGCGGCTGGCCGCCATTCCCAGAGACGCGCTGCCGGAGCAGGACCGGGTTTCGGCCGACATATTGGACCGGATGCTGGCCGATGACGTGGAAGCGAACCGGCACGCGGCCCGCACGGTGCTTTTCACCACCTATGCCGGCTATCACAGCAGCTTTGCCGACCTGCCGCGCCAGCTGCCGCTGTTCACACAGGCGGATTATGAAAGCTGGGTCAGCCGGATGGAGGCGTTTCCCGTGGCGATGGACCAGATGATCGCCACAACGCGCATGGCCATCCGCCAGGGATGGACGCAGCCCTGCGCGGTGCTGGACGGATTTCAGCGCACCATCGATGGCAATATGATTCCGGCGGCGGGGGCGTCGCCCTTCATGGCACCCTTTGCCAGACGCCCGGCGGCCATCGGGGCAGCGGAATGGGCGGCGCTGAAAGCGCGGGCGGCAGCGGCGGTGGACGACAGGGTGGTGCCGGCCTTTGGCCGCTTTGGCAGCTTCTTCACGCAGGAATATCTGCCGGCCTGCGCGCCGACGGTGAGCGTTTCCGACCGGCCGGGCGGGCGGGACTATTATCTGTGGCGCGTGCGGGCGGAGACGACGACCGACCTGACGCCGGACCAGATCCACGCGCTGGGCCTGTCCGAAGTGGCGCGCATCCGCGCCGAGATGGAGGCGGTTGCCAAACGCGCGGGCTTTGCGGACCGGGCGACCTATGTGGCGCATCTGCGCAGCGACCCGCGATATTATGCGAAAACGGCGGAGGAATTGATGGCGGCGGCCAGCCGGCAGGCCAAGCTGGCCGATGGCTGGATGCCGCGGCTGTTTGGCCGGCTGCCGCGCCTGCCTTATGGCGTGGCCGAGATTCCGGCGGCCATCGCGCCGGGCACGACGACGGCCTATTATATGCCCGGATCGGCCACGGCCGGCGTGGCCGGCACCTATTATGTGAATATATCCAAGCTGAACGAGCGGCCGCTGTTCGAGCTGCCGGCGCTGACCAGCCATGAGGCGGTGCCGGGGCATCACCATCAGATCGCTTTGCAGCAGGAGCTGGACCTGCCGGCATTCCGTCGTCATGTGGCCGGCTTCACCGCCTATACCGAGGGCTGGGGCCTTTATGCCGAGCGGCTGGGCATCGAGATGGGCCTGTATGACACGCCGGAACGCGACATGGGCCGGCTGAGCTATGAGATGTGGCGGGCGACGCGGCTTGTGGTGGACACCGGCCTGCACTGGAAAGGCTGGAGCCGCGATCAGGCCATCGGCTATATGCTGGATAACAGCGCCCTTTCGCGCGCCAATATCGAGGCGGAGGTGAACCGCTATATCAGCTGGCCGGGGCAGGCGCTGGGCTACAAGATCGGTGAATTGCGGATTCGCGCGCTGCGGGCGGAGGCGGAAGCCGCGCTGGGCCAGCGCTTTGACCTGCGCGCCTTTCATGATGTGGTGCTGGAATCGGGCGCCATTCCGCTGGACATATTGGAGAAACGGGTGCGCGGCTGGATAGCGGCGCAGCAAAGGGAGAAAGCAGGATGAAAACGCGCGCGGCCGTGGCATTTGCGGCGAAACAGCCGCTGGAGATATTGGACGTCGATCTGGAGGGGCCGAAGGCCGGCGAGGTGCTGGTGGAGATCAGGGCGACCGGCGTGTGCCACACCGACGCCTATACGCTGGACGGGCTGGATTCAGAGGGGCTGTTCCCCAGCATATTGGGCCATGAGGGTGCGGGCGTGGTGCTGGAGGTGGGCGCGGGCGTGACCAGCGTGCGGCCGGGCGACCATGTGATACCCTTGTACACGCCCGAATGCCGCCAGTGCAAAAGCTGTCTTTCCGGCAAGACCAACCTGTGCACCGCGATCCGCGCCACGCAGGGCAAGGGGCTGATGCCGGACGGCACGAGCCGCTTCAGCTATAAGGGGCGGACCATCTTCCACTATATGGGCTGCTCCACCTTTGCCAATCACATCGTGCTGCCGGAGATTGCGGTGGCGAAAATCCGGCCCGACGCGCCGTTTGACACCAGCTGCTACATCGGCTGCGGCGTGACGACGGGCGTGGGGGCGGTGACGAACACGGCCAGGGTGCAGGTGGGCGAAACGGTGGTGGTGTTCGGTCTGGGCGGCATCGGGCTGAACGTCATCCAGGGCGC
The DNA here is from genome assembly GCA_002422985.1 of Sphingomonadales bacterium UBA6171. GTDB lineage: Bacteria > Pseudomonadota > Alphaproteobacteria > Sphingomonadales > Sphingomonadaceae > Sandaracinobacteroides. The sequence continues at coordinate 73,416 of DITZ01000066.1, read as the reverse complement.
GCGCATGGTGGGGGCGGACGTGATCGTGGGCGTGGACATCAACCCCGACCGCGAGGCATGGGGCCGCAGATTCGGCATGACGCACTTCATCAACGGCCGGGGCAGGGACGGGCTGGGCAAGAGCCGCGAGGATGTTATCGCCGAAGTGCTGGCGCTGACCGACGGTGGCGCGGATTACAGCTTTGACGCGACCGGCAACACCGAGGTGATGCGCACCGCGCTGGAATGCTGCCATCGTGGCTGGGGCACCTCCATCATCATCGGCGTGGCGGAGGCGGGGAAGGAGATCGCCACCCGGCCGTTCCAGCTGGTGACGGGCCGCAACTGGCGCGGCACCGCCTTTGGCGGCGCGAAAGGCCGCACCGATGTGCCGAAAATCGTGGACTGGTATATGAACGGGCGCATCGACATCGACCCGATGATCACCCACCGCCTGCCGCTGGAGCGCATCAACGAGGCATTCGACCTGATGCACCGGGGCGAGAGCATCCGGTCGGTGATATTATTCTGATGGAGCTGCTTTCCGGGTGCGGGCGCGGCGGCCGGGATTCCGCTCACGCCCGATCTGCGGGCGGGCGATGACCATCGCTATATTTCATCTCGACTTTCATGGCCGGGCAGCCGGAATGGCATGCTGCGCGGTTGACGGCACAGGATGACGTCCTAAAGGCAGGGGTTATGGAGCAGTTTTCTAATCTGAGCGGGCGGGCCATTCCCTTTGGTGCGGCCAATATCGACACGGATGTGATCATCCCGGCACGGTTTTTGAAAACGGTGACGCGCAAGGGGCTGGGGAAGGGCGCATTCTCGGCGATTCGCGAGGCACCGGACAATATTTTTGACAGCGCGGAAAATGCCGGTGCGCCGATCCTGATTGCCGGCGATAATTTCGGCTGCGGATCCAGCCGCGAACATGCGCCCTGGGCGTTGATGGACATGGGGCTGAAGGTGGTGATCGCGCCCGGTTTCGCCGATATTTTCGCCGGCAACAGCTTCAAGAACGGCCTGCTGCTGGTGGCGCTGCCGCAGGACGCCGTGGACCGGCTGATGCTGGTGGCGGCCGAGGGAATGCCGATTACCATTGATCTGGAAAATCAGGTGGTGACGACGCCCTATCAGGACCGGTTCGCTTTCCCGGTCGATCCGTTCCGCAAACATTGTCTGTTAAACGGGCTGGACGAGATTGGACTGACGGTGGCGATGGAGGATGCGATTTCCGCGCATGAAGCACGGCTGACGGCGGAGCGCAGCTGGACCAATCGTGCGGCTGCCCGCGCGGGCGGTAGTGGCACGGCGGAGCCGCAGGCATGAGCCGGAATCTGCTGCTGCTGGCCGGGGACGGCATCGGGCCGGAAGTGACGGCACAGAGCCGGCGGGTGCTGGATGTGCTGGCGATTGACGGGCTGGATGTGGCGGAAGGGCCTTTTGGCGGCATGTCCATCGATGCCCATGGCACGCCGCTGACCGATGAGACGCAGGCGCGGGCGCTGGCGGCGGACGCGGTGCTGCTGGGTGCGGTGGGCGGTCCGCAATGGGCGGGCGAGGCCTATGGCAACCGGCCGGAAGCCGGGCTGCTGCGGCTGCGCGCGGCCATGCAGGTCTATGCCAATCTGCGGCCGGCGCGCTGTTTTTCGGCGCTGGCTGACGCATCCAGCCTGAAGCGTGAACTGGTGGACGGGCTGGACATATTGTTCGTGCGCGAGCTGGTGGGCGGCATTTATTTCGGTGAGCCGCGCGGCATTACGGTGCTGGCCAATGGCGAGCGCGAGGGCGTGAATACCCAGCGCTATTGCGAGAGCGAAATCCGCCGCGTGGCCATCACGGCGTTTGAGCTGGCGCGCGGCCGTTCCGGGCGGGTCTGCTCGGTGGAGAAGGCTAATGTGATGGAATCGGGCCTGTTGTGGCGCGAAGTGGTGCAGGCGCTGCGGGATGAACTTTATGCCGATATCGATCTTTCCCACATGTATGCCGACAATTGCGCCATGCAACTGGTGAAGGCCCCACGCCAGTTTGACGTGATATTGACCGACAATCTGTTCGGCGATCTGCTGTCTGATCTGGCGGCCATGTCCACCGGGTCTTTGGGGATGCTGCCGTCCGCGGCGCTGGGCAGGGCCGGGGCGCCGGGGCTGTATGAGCCGATCCATGGTTCGGCGCCCGATATTGCCGGGCAGGGGGTGGCCAATCCCTGCGCCTCCATCCTGTCGCTGGCGATGGCGTTGCGCCATTCGCTGGGCGAAGTGGCGGCGGCGGACCGGGTGGAGGCGGCGGTGGAAGCCGCGCTGAATGCCGGGGCGCGAACGCGTGACCTGGGCGGCACGCTGACGACGCGCGCGATGGGTGATGCGATTATCGGTCAACTGGCGTGACGCTGCCCCGCGTCTATACGCTTGGCCGCATCAGCCGGGCGTTTCTGACGGGGTTGGCCTTTCTGGGTCCGTTGCTGCTGACGGCGATTGTGCTGACCTGGGTGTTTGCGCAACTGATTGGCTTTGTGGGGCCGGATTCGGTGATCGGCCATGTGCTGACCGCGGGCGGGCGGCTGTTTGCCGGGGATCGCGCGGATCCGCTGCTGTCTTTTGCGGTGGGGGTGCTGCTGCTGATCGGCTTTGTGACCGGCATCGGCTTTGTGGTGCAGAACAAGGCCAAGAAGGTGCTGGAGGAGGCGGTGGACGGCGCCATTGGCCGGATTCCGCTGCTGGGCAATGTTTATCGGCCGGTGGCGCAACTGGTGCGGTCCATGGGTGGCAGCAAGGCTGAAGAGATGCAGACCATGGCTGTGTGCCGGGTGGAATTTGGCGGCGGGGTGGAAACCATCGCCTTTCTGGCCTCGGCCGAGATATTTGACCTGGGCAGCGGGCCGGCGCGGCTGGTGCTGATCCCCACCGCGCCGCTGCCCATTGGTGGCGCGCTGCTGCTGGTGCCGGCGCACAAGGTGCAGGTGATCCCGGAGATGAAGTTCGAGGATCTGGCGAAACTCTATCTGACGATGGGGATGACGGTGCCGCCGCAATTGCGGGGAAGATAGGGGCGCTTCCGGGGTTCCTCCCCTCCCCTTCAGGGGAGGGGCCGGGGGTGGGGACTCTGCGCAGACGCTGCACCCGGCCCGCCGCCCTGGCGGCTGATGTGCAGGCCGTCCGGCCCCTGCACGAAGCCGAGCTGGCGCAATGGCGCGGTGGCCAGCGGATGGCTGCTGTTGGCGACGATGCTGGCCTGCCAGCGGCCGTCTTTCCAGGCGCGGAGGTTGACGCCGACGAGGGCGTTGGGGCTGGTGAGGCGCGCGATGAAGGCGTCGCCATCGCAGGCCGGGGTGCCGGAGAGGCGCGGCGCGTTGCCCAGGAACGGCAGGCCGGGGAGGCTGGCTTCCACCCGGCCGCCGGCGGCCTTGCAGCCATTGGGGCCGATGCTGGCGATCACATTGTCCAGCCGCACGCCTATGGGCGGCACCGGGGCCGGCAGCAGCGGCAGTTCGAGATCGCCGCTGAGCCCGCTGACATTCTGTGTGCGGCGGTTGCCGGAAACCCGGCCTTCCAGCCGGCGGTTGCCAAGGCGGGAGAAGCGCAGGCCGGGTTCACCCGAGAGGAGGGAATAGGGGTCCGCCTCTACATCGAGATCGCCGAGCAGCAGGCCGTTATAGCGGGCGTTGCGGATGCGGCCGTTCCAGATGCTGCCGGAGATGGAGTCGGCCTTCAGCTCCGGCACCAGGCGCGGGGCGACCAGCGAGAGCGGCAGGAACCAGACGGTGAGGCCAAGGGCGAGCAGAATCAGCAATATCCAGCGCATCGGGGAACTTTCGGGCTATTTCCCCGACCGGCCACATGGGCAGCTATCCGTCAAGAGCGTTGACGTTGCGGACGTGATGCTTCAAGCCGCGCGGCCTGCCCGGCATGGGGCGGTGGAAACTGAACTGGAGAATGAGACGTGGGATATCGGGTCGTCGTCGTTGGAGCGACCGGCAATGTCGGGCGCGAAATGCTGAACATTCTGGCCGAGCGCGAGTTTCCGATTGCGGAAATCGCCGCCGTTGCATCATCGCGCAGCCAGGGCGACATTATTGACTTCGGCGACACCGGCAAGAAATTGAAGGTTCAGTCGCTGGAATATTTCGATTTCACGGGCTGGGATATGGCGTTGTTTGCCGTCGGTTCGGTCGCGACGACGATTTATGCGCCGATTGCGGCTGCGGCCGGTTGCGTGGTGATCGACAATTCGTCGCTTTATCGCATGGACCCGGACGTGCCGCTGATCGTGCCGGAAGTGAATCCGGACGCGATCGATGGCTATGCGGTGAAGAATATCATCGCGAACCCGAACTGTTCCACCGCGCAGATGGTGGTGGCGCTGAAGCCGCTGCATGACGCGGCTTGCATCAAGCGGGTGGTGGTTTCGACCTATCAGTCGGTTTCCGGCGCGGGCAAGGCGGGGATGGACGAGCTGTTCGAGCAGACGCGCGCGGTGTTTGTGGGCGACGCGAAGGAATCGCGGAAGTTCACCAAGCAGATCGCGTTCAACGTGATCCCGCATATCGACGTGTTTCTGGACGGGGACAGCGGCTATGCCGGCTATACCAAGGAAGAATGGAAGATGGCGGTCGAGACCAACAAGATTCTCGACCCCGATATCGGCGTGACCGCGACCTGCGTGCGCGTGCCGGTGTTTGTTGGCCATTCCGAGGCGCTGAGCATCGAATTCGAACGGCCGCTCTCGGTGGCGAAGGCGCAAAGCCTGCTGCGCGAGGCGCCCGGCGTGATGCTGATCGATAAGCGCGAGGATGGTGGATATGTCACGCCGCTGGAGTGTGTGGGCGACTATGCGACCTTTGTGAGCCGCGTGCGGCGCGACCCGACGGTGGAAAACGGCCTGTCGCTGTGGTGCGTTTCCGACAATCTGCGCAAGGGAGCGGCACTGAACGCGGTGCAGATCGCCGAGCTGCTGGGCAGGCGGCATCTGAAGAAGGGCTGAAGGCGGCCGCAATCCGGCGAAGGCCTGCGGACCCGCCGCAAGCCCGGCCGGCAACGGCCAAAACCGGCGCGTGGGCTTTGCCCGCGCTAAGGGCCTGGCCGGGGACCGACGGCGCGGCTGCGCTTTTTGGAATTGGCGCGGCCTCCTTGTGACGATGATAGCAATCTGCTATCATCGCTGCATGGGACAGCTTCTTATCCGCAATCTTGACGACAATGTCATCGAAACGCTGAAGCGGCGGGCAAAGGCGGCATCCACCTCGCTGGAGGCGGAGGCGCGCAAGGCGTTGACGCGGGGCACGGTGCTGAGCCGTGAGGAAAAATCTGTGCTGATTGCGGAGTTGCAGGCCGAGGGCGAGCGGTTGAAGGCACCCGGCGTGCCGCAGACGGACGGCTGGATTCTCATCCGGGAGGCACGGGACGAGCGATGATCGCTGATGCCAGCGTGCTGGTGAAGATGCTGGCGATTGAAACAGACAGCGACATTGCCGCCGAATTTTTCCTCAGCGAGGAAGTGGTGGCGCCTGATCTCATCATGATCGAGGCGGCGAGTGCCCTGTGGTCAAAGCTCCGGCGCGGCGAAACGGTGGCGATGCGGCATGATATCAGCCGGTTGGAAGCGCTGATTGCGCTGATGATACCATCGTCTGAGCTGGTACAGGATGCGCTGGATCTGGCGGTGGCGCTGGGACATCCGGTCTATGACTGCCTCTATCTGGCGCTGGCCATCAGGCGCGATGCGCGGCTGGTGACGGCGGATCAGCGCTTTCTGGCAGCGGTCGGCCAGTCTGCCTATGCCCGCCATATTGTGGCACTGACGGCCTATCCCTCGATCCGCCTGGCGGGCTGATAGCGGTTTTCGAGGAATTTGCCTTCCACTTCCAGTGCGTCCAGGCTTGCTTTTGCGATGGTGGTGGTCATCCGTTCGATCTCGCTGCCCACGACTTTCAGCCCCTCGCGCAGGCGGGCGGTGGCCTCTGGCGTGGCGCGGTGGGTGGCGGGCACTTCCACATAGGTGCGCACCAGCCGCGGCAGATGATCGCCCACCAGCCGGCGGGCGTCGTCTGCCATGGGGGAGGCGGGGTCGAGCTTGGCCAGTTCCGGTGCCAGCCGGTCCAGCTGGGCCATGATGCTGTCGATATCGCGGGCGGCCGGCGGGGGCAGCAGCCGGCGCTGCGATTCCAGCCAGTGATCGACTTCGGCCGGCAGCGCGGTGAGCGAGGCTTCGGGCAGGCTTTCCAGCCGGGCTTCGCGCACGCGCGGCCAACTGGAGAGCAGCACCATCACGCATATGGCCGCAAACATGGTGACCATCAGGCCCAGAAAGCCGAGCGGCGCAACGATATTGCCATAAAGGAAGGCCGCGAGCATCACGGCGAACACGCCGAACAGCATGTTGCGCAGCCGGCGGCCGGCGGCGCGGGTCTTGCGCTCCAGCCGCCTTGTGGTGACGCTGATCTGGTCCGGCGTTTTCAGCGCGCGCGCCGCCCATTCGTCATAGCGGGCGAGCGCCGCGCGGGTTTCGGGCAACATGGCCATGAGCTCAGCCCTTCACCGGGGCGAAGGGCGATTCGATTTCGCCGATGCGCGCCTGCGACGCGCCTTCGGCGCGCGCGATATAGCCACGCGATTTTTCCACCTCGGTCGTCAGCGCGTCCACGGTGGTTTTCATCGACACCAGCGCCTCGGCCTTGAACTGGTCAATCGAATCCATGGTGAGATAGATGTTCTGGAACGCCTGTTTCAGCGTTTCCAGCGGGATGGTGGAGGAGGCGGCCTGCCGGTGGATTTCGCCGGTCTGCGTGCGCAGCATCGTGCCCGTGCCCTCGATCACATTGGCGGTGGTGCTGTTGAGCGCGCTGATCTGATCGAGCACCAGCTTCTGCGAGGTGAGCGCCTGCGCGACGGTTATCGCCGTGCGGAGTGCCGAGACCGTGGTGGTGGAGGCGCGATCGACGCCTTTCACCAGCTCCACATTATTCTTCTTCACCAGATCGAGCGCCAGATAGCCCTGCACGGAAACCGCCATCTGGGTGAGCAGGTCGGTCGTGCGCTGGCGGGTGTAGAACAGGGCGGTTTCGCGGATGGCCTTGGCTTTGGCAGGGTCGGTATGGTCCAGCTCGTTGGCTTTGTCCTCCAGCCGGCCGTCCAGCTGTTTGGAGACGATAATCATCTGCTCCAGCCTGCCCATGGCTTCCCACAGGTTGCGGCGCTCGACATCGATGGCGGCATTGTCGCGCAGCAGCTCTTCCTTGCCGTTGGCCAGGCGCTTCAGGATGGCCGCGATATGGCTCTGGGCGGAACGGTAGCTGTCAAAATATTCGCGCGCCCGGTTGCCAAAGGGGATGATGCCGAGAATCTTGCGCCTGGTGGTGAGGTTGCCGCGGGTGGACGGGTCCAGATCCTCCACCGTGCGGCGCAGTTCGGTGAGATCCGCGCCGATGCCGGTTTCGGATTCGATGGCGCGCACCGGCCGGTCGAGGAAGCGGTTGGACTGGCCGGCGGCCTCCGCAATCTGTTTCTGTCCCAGTGCGGCCAGGGCATCGACGCGCTTGCCGAATTCCGGGCTGTTCGGATCCTGCGCCAGCAGGTCGTCGACGAATCGGTCAACCTTCTGTTCCAGTTCGCTGCGGATGCCTTCGGAAACCGGCACCAGGCCGGCTGCGGCCTCTGGTGCGACCGCGGCGATGGGTTCGGGGGCGTCGAGTTTGAGCTTGGTTTCGGTGGTGGTCGCCATCTGGTGATCGCCTGTTCTGTTGAAAATGCCCTCGCCGCATAGAATGGCCCCTGCCCCCCCCTTTCGCAAGGGTGCGCGCATGGCTAGCGTTTGGCGATGGATGTTACCGGATTTGATGGCACGCGGCTGAATATGACGCAGATGGGCGAGGGGACGCCGATGCTGCTGCTGCACGGGCTGTTTTCCAGTGCGGATATCAACTGGCTGCGCTTTGGCACGGCAAAGCGGCTGGTGGCGGCGGGCTATCGGCTGTTCATGCCGGATTTTCGCGGGCACGGGCGGTCGGAAAGCCCGCGCGCGGCCGAAGCCTATCCGGCCGATGTGCTGGCGCTGGATACAGAAGCGATCGTGGCGCAACTGGGGCTGGGGGATGATTTCATCCTGTGCGGCTATTCCATGGGCGCGCGGACGGCGGTGCGGCTGATGGCGCGCGGGATGCGGCCGCGCCGGGCAATCTTGGCGGGCATGGGGTTGCAGGGGCTGGTGGGGGGCGATGCGCGCGCCAGCTGGTTCATCCGCATGATCGAGGGGCGCGGCAGCTGGCCGCGCGGGTCCGGCGAATTTATGGCCGAGGCGTTCATGAAATCGAACATCCGCGATCCGGACATGATGGTGCATCTGCTGCGCAGCCAGCAGGCGACGGCGGCGGAGGAACTGGCGGCGCTGAAACTGCCCATATTGGTGCTTTGCGGGGCGGATGATGCTGATAATGGTTCTGCGCCCGATCTGGCGGCGGCTTTGCCCAATGCGGAATATGCCGAAATTCCGGGCAATCACATGGCATCGGTGACCAAAGCGGCGCTGGCGGACGCCATGATCGACTGGCTGCGGAAGGGATAGGCGGATGCAGCGGGGGCATATCCTTGGCATGCTGGGCGCAATGCTGCTGGCGGCCTGTGGCGGCGCAGACAAGGGCAACCCCGCGCCGCCGCGGGTGACGACGCCGGCGCAGATTCCGCAGATGGTGTCGCATATGGCCGTGCCGCTGAGCATGAACATAGCCGACATCGAGCGCGTGCTGGAAGAAGCGGTGCCCGCGACGCTGTGGTCCATCGATCAGCAGGAAAAAGCCTGTGTGCCGGCGGTGCGGCTGACGCTGTGTTTGAAGCATGTGCGGCCCTGCAAGGGCGATGCCTGCAAGGATGTGCCGTGCAGGACCGGCTTCAAAAAGGCGAAGATCACGCCGGACCTGTCGTGCCGGGTGGTGGGGCAGGTGACGCGCGGGAAGATCAGCGTGACCGGCGAGGGCGGGCGGCTGCGCGTTACCATGCCGGTGCGGGCCAGCGTGAGCGCCAGGGATGTGGGCAAGCTGCTTTCGGAAACCGCCGATGGCGCGGCCGAGGTGAAGGCCTGGATAAGGCTGGGCGTGGGGAAGGACTGGCATCCGACGGCGAAGCTGGACGTGGATTATGGCTGGACCGAAAAGCCCGGCATCGAGATATTGGGCAAGCGTTTCACCTTCGCCGGAAAGGCTGATCCAAAGCTGGCGGCGGTGGTTGCCAGGCTGGAACGCGATCTGCCGCCGAAGCTCCGGAAGCTGAACATGCCGCAGCAGGTGGAAAAGCTGTGGCACAGTGGCTTCACGGTGCTGACGCTGAACGCCCGGAATCCGCCGGTGTGGCTGCGGGTGACGCCACAGCAGCTGGGCGTGGGCGATTTTCATTTCGACAAGGGCCAGGCGGTGGTGACGCTGGGGCTGGTGGCACGCACGGAAACCTTCCTGGGCGACAAGCCGCCCGCCGCCGCCCCGACACCGCTGCCGCCTGCCGCGTCGGTCGGCAAGACCAGCGGCTTCCGCTTTGCGCTGCCGGTGGTCGCGGATTACCGGGAGCTGGCGCCGGTGCTGGAAAAAGAGCTGGCCAAGCTGGCGACCAGGCCCATTGCCGTGCCCGCCGTGGGCGATATGAAGGTGAGATTCGGCAGCCCGACCATTTACACAACCCAGGGCGGCAAGATTGCCATCGGCCTGCCGATTGCGGCCAGGGCGCATATGGGCCTCATCGCCACCAGGGGCACCGTCTGGCTGACGGGGCGGCCCGTGAACCAGCCCGGATCGCAACGGGTGGAAGTGAAGGAACTGGTGATTGCCGGCGACCAGTTTGATCTGAAAGGCAATATCCTGATGAGGGTGGCGCAGTCGCCTGCGGTGCTGGCGGGAATCGAGCGCGCGCTGGGCCAGGATTTCAGCAGGGATTTCGGCAAACTGAAGGCGAAGGTGGACAAGGCGCTTTCAGACAAGCGCGTGGGCGATCTGGTGCTGGACGCGACGATCGAAAAGGTGATGCATGGCGTGGTGCAGCCGGTGGGGCAGGGCCTGTATCTGCCGGTTGAGGCGCAGGGGGTGGCAAGCCTGCGCTTCGATCCGCTGCCCGAAGCGAAGTGAGGGCGGGTTGTCACGCTGTGAACGGAATGGCAGCCCGCCCTGGCCTGCGCGGGGCGGTCAGAGTTTCTTCTTGAACCAGGCCAGCGCGTCGGCCCAGCCGGCCGCGGCCGCGGCCGGGCTGTAGCTGGGGCGATAGTCTGCGAGGAAGCCATGGTCTGCGTCTGGAAACAGGCGGATGAAAGAGGGGGCGTTCGCGGCTTTCAGCGCGGCGTTCATCTTCTCCACATCGGCGACCGGGATGCCCTGATCCAGCGCGCCATAAAGACCAAGGACGGGGGCCTTCAGGCTGGCGGCCACACCGATCGGGTGCGTGGGTTGCAGGGCGGACGGCTGGCCGAGCAGGCGGCCATACCAGGCGACGCCGGCCTTCAGCGCCGGGTTGTGGTGGGCATAGAGCCAGGTGATGCGCCCGCCCCAGCAGAAGCCGGTGATGCCCAGTTGCTTGGCATTGCCGCCATCCGCGCCGGCGAAGGCGACGAGCGCGTCAAGATCCGCCATCACCTGCGCGTCGGGCACCTTGGAGACGATGTCGGTAATCAGCGTCTTGATGTCGGCGATTCTGGAGGCGTCGCCCTGCCGCTGATAAAGATTCGGCGCGATGGCATAATAGCCGGCGGCGGCGAAGCGGCGGGTAATGTCCCTTATCCATTCGTGGACGCCGAAGATTTCCTGAATGACGAGAATGACCGGCGGGTTTTTCACGCCTTTGGGCCTGGCGCGATAGGCGCTCATGGCGATGTCGCCGGTGGGGAACAGAATGTCGCCCGCGACCATAGAGTCGGTGGGCGTGGGCGGACGGGCGGCCGACACCGGCTGGGCGGCGAGCGCATAGCCAAGCGCGGCGGCCCCGCCGCCGATGGCCGCCCGGCGGCTGACGCCCGACATGCGGACCCAATTTTCACTTTCTTCCAGACGGCTGGTCATGGTGGATGCTCCCTCGATTATGTGGCTCAGCTGCTATGGCTCAGGCAATACAGGCGGCGGGAAGTGGCCAGCCTTTGGCGGCGGCGTCAAGTCTGGCGGGATCGGGCGCGGCGGCTTTTCCTGGTAAAGCCCCGGCGCGGGACGGTGATGCCGACAGGGGTGGAATCGATCAGCCGGTCGTCCAGCGCCAGCCCCGGAAGCCGCAATGTCGCGAAGGGTTTGCGCGTGAAGAAAGAGGGTTCGCCGCCATAGAGGATTGGCATGGGCAAAGAGGGTGGCGACAGTCTATGGCGGTGCAATGCTGCTGATTTTGGGAATGGGATATGCGGGGGGCTTCATCGCGCGGGGCGCGCGGGCGGCTGGCCATGACGTGTTGGGCGTGCGGCGCGAAGCGCAGGGCGGCGTGATGGCGTTTGACGATGCCGCGCTCGGCGGGCTGGTGGCGGCGGCGGATTTTCTGCTGTCCTCGGTTCCGCCGGGGACAGATGGGGTGGATCCGGTGCTGGCGGGATTTGGCGCGGCCCTGACGGCGCGGCGCGGCTGGACGGGCTATCTCTCCTCCACCGGCGTCTATGGCGACCATGCCGGTGCCTTTGTGGACGAGACGACTGTTACGAAATCAGGCCGGCGCAGCGCGCGGATCGCGGCGGATCATGGCTGGCAGGCGCTGGGTGCGGCGATTTTCCGGCTGCCCGGCATCTATGGGCCGGGGCGGAGCGCGCTCGACACGGTGCGGAACGGGCAGGCGCGGCGGATTGACCGGCCCGGCCACCGCTTCAACCGCATCCATGTGGAGGATATAGCCGGTGCGGTGCTGGCGGTGATGACCATGGGCGCGAAGGGCATCTTCAATGTGGCGGACGCGCAGCCGGCCGAGCCGCGCGCCGTGACGGAATTTGCCTGCGGCCTGCTGGGCGCCGCAATGCCGCCGTTGCAGCAGCCGGACATGGCGGCGCTGTCGCCCATGGCCCGCGTCTTCTGGACGGAAAGCCGCGCGGTGTCGGCGGCGCGCTTGACTAGGCTGACAGGCTATCGGCTGCGGCATCCGGACTATAAAGCAGGGCTGACAGCCATCTTCGAAGGAGAACGGGCATGAGATTCGGCAGCAGCCAGACGGGCGTCGGCAAGACGGTGGAGCGGGTGGAAGATGCGCGGCTGCTGACGGGCGCCGGCCGCTATACCGACGATGTGCAGCGCGACGGCATGGTTTATGGCGTGACGCTGCGCTCGCCCTATCCGCATGCGGATATCGTCAGCCTGGATGCGGACGCCGCGCGGGCAATGCCCGGCGTGCTCGCCATCTATACGGCCGCCGATCTGGCGCAATATGGCGAGATTCCCTGCGACGTGCCGCTATCCGGCCCCATCCGCACCCCCCGGCCGATGCTGGTGGGCGACAGGGTGCGCTTTGTGGGCGATGGCGTCGCCTTTGTGGTGGCCCAAACGCGCGAACAGGCGCGCGCGGCGGCCGATGCGATCGCGGTGGATTATGCCGACCTGCCGGCGGTTTCCAGCCTGAAGGCGGCGCTGGCGGACGGTGCGCCGCGCGTCTGGCCCGATGCGCCATCCAACATCGTGTTCGACTGGCAGCTGGGCGACAGTGCGGCGGTGGAAGTGGCGCTGGCGACGGCGCATCATGTGACGAAGCTGCGGCTGGTGCAGAACCGGATCGCGCCATCATCGATGGAAGTGCGCGCGGCGGTGGGCGAATGGGCGGACGGAGACGGCTTCACGCTGCATATCGGCTCGCAGGGCGTGGCGTCGGTGCGCGAATCGCTTGCCACCATGGTGATGAAATGCCGGCCGGAAGAATTGCGGGTGGTGACCGGCGATGTCGGCGGCGGCTTTGGCATGAAATGCTTCCTCTATCCCGAATATGGCCTGGTGCTGCACGCCGCGCGCGATCTGGGCCGGCCGGTGAAGTGGACGGGGGAGCGGTCGGACGCTTTCCAGACCGATTCGCATGGCCGGGCGATGGAATCGGACGCCTGGCTGGCGGTGGACGCGGCCGGCCATATCCTGGCGCTGAAGGTGGAAAGCTGGTCGGACCTCGGGGCCTATCAGGCGCAGTTCGGCCCGGCCATCCAGACGCTGGCCGGCGGGCGCATCATCGGCGGGGTCTATCGCGTGCCGGCGATCCATAATCTGGTGCATGGCGTGATGACCAACACCGCGCCGGTGGACGCCTATCGCGGGGCAGGGCGGCCGGAGAGCGCCTATCTGATGGAGCGGCTGGTGGAGGCGACAGCGCGCGCGCTGGGCATCGGTGTGGACGAGATGCGGCGGCGCAACCTGTTGCGGCCCGATGAGCTGCCGCACGCCAACGGGCTGGGGCTGACCTTTGATGTCGGCAATTTCCCGGCGGTGCTGGAAAAGGCGCTGGCGAATGCCGATTGGGCCGGATTCCCGGCGCGCAAGGCCGAAGCGGCGCGGCGCGGCCGGCGGCTGGGCCGGGGGCTTTGCTATTATGTCGAGATCGCCGGCGGCGGGTCGCGCGATGAATTCGCCGATGTGCGCGTGCTGGACGGCGGCATCGTGGAAGTGGCGGTGGGCACCCAGTCCAACGGGCAGGGGCATGAGACGGTTTACGCGCAGGTGACGGCGGAGCGGCTGGGCATCGCCATGGCGCAGGTGCGCATCGTGCAGGGCGACACCGACCGGCTGGAGCAAGGCAATGGCACCGGCGGTTCGCGTTCGATGGCCTGGGGCGGATCGGCCTGTCTTGCAGCCTCTGATGCGATGGTGGAGCGGGGGATTGCGCTGGCGAAGGCCGATCTGGGCGACGAGGTGGACTATGCCGACGGGCTGTTCCGCGCGCGGGGCAGCAACCAGACGCTGTCCATCGCCGAATTGCAGGCGCGGCATCCGGGCGGGCTGGACGGGCGCAGCCGCTACGCGCCGGCGGCACCGGCGCCGACCTTCCCCAATGGCTGCCATGTGGCCGAGGTGGAGATCGACCCGCAGACGGGCGCGCTCAGCGTTACGCGCTATAGTCTGGTCGATGATTTCGGGCGCATCGTGAACCCGATGCTGCTGCTGGGGCAGATTCATGGCGGGGTGGCGCAGGGGCTGGGTCAGGCGCTGCTGGAGGATGTTGTGTATGATGAATCCGGCCAGCTGCTGACGGGCAGTTTCATGGATTATGGCATGCCGCGCGCGGATGACATGCCGCTGCATATCGGTTTTGATACGCTGCCGGTGGAAAGCCCGACCAACCCGCTGGGTGCCAAGGGCTGTGGGGAGGCCGGCACCATCGGCGCGATGCCGAGCGTGATGAATGCCATCATCGATGCCCTGGACGGGACGCAGATCGACATGCCGGCCACGGCGGAAAAAATCTGGCGCGCATGCAATGCGCTCTCGGCAAGGGCCGCCGCATGAGTCGCGCTGTTCAGCACTGGCTGCTGAAATCGGAGCCGGACGTCTATAGCTGGGACGATCTGGTGAAGGATGGCGACACGGTGTGGAACGGCGTGCGCAACAATGCGGCACGGCTCCATCTGCGGGCGATGGCGCAGGGGGATGAGGCGTTTTTCTATCACTCCAACATCGGCAAGGAAGTGGTGGGCCTGTGCCGGATCGTGAAGGCGGCTTTCCCTGACCCGACGGACGAGACCGGGGCCTGGGTGGCGGTGCAGGTCGCGCCCGTGCGGAAGCTGGCGCAGCCGGTGACGCTGGCGGCGATGAAGGCGGAGGCCTCGCTCAGGGATTTTGCGCTGATCCGCCAGTCCCGCCTGTCGGTGGTGCCGGTCAGTGATGCGCAATGGGCGATTATCCTGCGGATGGCCGGCTGACGACCCAGACAGCGATCAGCGCCATCGCCAGCCCGACAGCGGCGGCCAGCGGCAGGGCCGGGTTCGCGGTGGCGAGGAAGATGGAAAAGCCGAGCACAAGGCCGGCGACGGCGGCCATCTTGGCGCGCGGCGGGATCACACCCTGTTCGCGCCAGGCGCGGATGGCGGGGCCGAACTGTTTGTGATCGAGCAGCCAGGCTTCAAGGCGCGGCGAGGAGCGGGCGAAGGCTGCGGCCGCCAGAATCCAGATCGGCACGGTGGGCAGCAGCGGCACGACGATGCCGATTGCCCCCACCGCAAGGCACAGCAGCCCGGCCGACAGCCAGAGCGTGCGGGAGATGGTGCCGCGTTGCGGGATGCCGGGCTGTTCCCCCATCACTGATGCGGTGGCGCGGGCGGCACGCCGCCGGCGGCGTCGGCATCCGCCGCCCAGAAATGCGCGGGGCGCAGGATGGCGGCGGGGGCCAGCTGGTTCATCGTGGCGGCATCATAGAGGCGGCCGCCCAGCATCACCTGGCGGATTTTTTCCGAATTGCGGATGTCGGCCGACGGGTCGGCATCCAGGATCAGCAGGTCGGCAAGCTTGCCCGGCTCCAGCGAACCGATGTCGCGCTCCATCCCCAGCGAGCGCGCCGCCTCGCGCGTGCCGGCACCCAGCGCCTCGATGGGGGTCATGCCGCCGCGCACGAACGACCATAGCTCCCAATGCACGGCAATGCCGGGCTGCTGGCCATGGCCGCCGATGGAGACGGGAACGCCGCGTTTGGCCAGCTTCTGCGCTTCGCGCGCGGCGAATTTGTCGAAATACTGGTCGTCGGCCGCCGTTGGCCGGCGCAGATTCTGGCGCAGCACCGAAGGCGGCGTGTGGGCCTGCAACAGCGGCTGCTCGTGGATATTCATGTGCGCCCGCCAATAGGGATCGCCGGCCAGCCCGCCGAACGCCACCACCAGCGTGGGGGTATAGCCGGATTTCGACTGGCCAACGAAGGACAGCACATCTTCATAAAAGCGTTCGACGGGGATATTATGTTCCAGCGTGGTGTTGCCATCGGCGATGATGTTCATGTCCATGCCGAACAGCGCGCCGCCTTCGGCCACCACCTGCATCTGCTCCAGCCGTGCGGCTTCGGCCACCTGCTGCCGCTGCTCGCGGCGGGGCTGGATATAGTTTTTCACGCTGAGCGCGCCCTGCGCCTTCAGCCGGCGGACATGGGCGAGCGCATCATCGAGGCTGTTGATTTCCGCATAGGCGCGGGCGGATTTCGCGCCATAGATAATCTCGCCGGTGGAGAAGATGCGCGGGCTGAGCAGCAGTCCGGCGCGCTGATATTCGGCCGCCGCGAAGATTTCGCTCGCCTGCGATGACGGGTCGTGGATCGTGGTGGTGCCCAGCGCCAGCGCCTGCACGGCGGACCAATTCTGTTCGGGAATCAGGTCATCCGCGCCTTGTGGCCCGTGCGCGTGCGCGTCGATAAGGCCGGGGATGATGGTGCGGCCCTGCGCGTCGATGCGGGTGGCACCCGGCGGGATGGGGGTGGAGGAAGCGGGGCCGATGGCGGATATGCGGTCGCCCGCCACGATGATGGTGCCATCCGCGATGATGCCGCCTGCGGCATCCGCCATGGTGACGATGCGCGCGCCGGTGATGGCGATGGTGCCGCTGGGGCGGCTGGCGGCTGCCGTTGTGCCCATGGCGATGCCGCTGGCGGGGGGCGTGAAGCCGGGCGTGAACAGCCGGGCGGCGTCGGCCTGCATCAGCGTCGGCCCGATGGACCAGAAGAGCCGGCTGCTGTCGCCGGACCAGTGCAGATATTCGGCCCCGCCCTTGCTGGCGCGCGCCACCGGCAGCGGGCCGCCCTTGGCATCGGCGGGCAGATCCTGCGGGCCGGGCGGCAGCGGCATCACATGCGCTTCATAATTCTGCCGGAAGGCGAGCAGCCTGCCATCGGGCGAGACGCGATAGTCGGTCGCCAGTTCGCCGGTGGCGTGGATGCGCTTCGCCTCGCCATCCATGTTGGTGGAGAAAAGCTGCGCCTGTCCGCGCGCGGAGCCGGTCATGTAGAGCCGGTCCGAGGTGGCGCCGAACTGTGGATCGCCCGCATCTTCGGCCAGTTTCACCGGCTTGCCGCCCGCCAGCGCCAGCCGATAGACGCCCGGCGCTTCGGACCATCGCGCGGACGTGAGATAGCCGCCGCGCCGCCGTTCGAAGGCGAGCGTCCGGCCATCGGGCGAGAAGGCCGGCCGGGCATAATGGCCCGGCTGGCTGGTGATGGCCTTGCCGGTGCCGCCGGTGGGGCTGGTGAGGCGGATTTCGCCCAGCCCGGCGTCTGTCCAGCGCACATAGGCGATCCGGCGGCCATCGCGGGACCATGCGGGCCATAATTCGCGCGCGCTGCCGCTGTCCTGTGTGAGCCGCCGGGCCGGGCCGCCGCCGGCCGGCTTCAGCCATAATCTGCCGAGGCTTTCGAAGAGGATCCGGCTGCCATCGGGCGACGGCGTGGCGAAGCGGATCATGCGGGTGGCAAAGCGCGCGGGCGCGACATCCACCACCGGGCGGAACGGGTCCACCAGCTCGCGCGTGTCGGCCACATGGAAGGGGATGTCGGCGGCGGCGCTGCCATCAGCGTTCACCCGGCGCAACTTGCCGCCGGCCCAGAACAGGATGGAGCGGCTGTCCGGCGTCCAGGCGGTGTTGGGGTAAAGCCCGGTGATGGCCCAGGTTTCCTGCACGTCACGGTCCAGCCCGGTGGCGACGCGGCGTTCGATGCCGGATTCCCGATCCTTCACATAAAGCGCGGCACCGCCGCGATCGCGGCGGATGAAGGCGATGGAGCGGCCATCGGGCGCGGGCGCGGGCCGCACGGCACCGCCACTGCCGGACACGGCGGTGCTGACCTGCCCGGTTTCCAGATTCAATTGTTCGATGGCGAACAGCGGCTGGTTGCTGTCCTGCGCATATTCGAAGATCGCGCCCGGTGAAATGTTGCGGGTGAAATAGAGCGATTTGCCGTCGGGGGCGAACACCGGCTCGCCCAATTCCTTCTGATGCTGCTCGTTGGGGCGCTTGACAAGCGCGGTGCCGGTGCCGCCGGCCAGATGATAGAGCCAGATTTCCCCGGTGCCGAGCGAACGGCCGGTGGTGAAATGCTTTTTCGCCGCAATATATTGCCCGTCGGGGGACCATGTGGGCTGATAGAGCAGGCGGAAACTCTCTTTGGTAATCTGTTTGGCCCCGCTGCCGTCGCGCGCCATCACCCATATATTGTCGCCGCCGCCGCGATCCGATGTATAGGCGATGCGGCTGCCGTCCGGCGAGAAACGCGGCTGCACGTCCCACGCCAGCCCCATGGTGATGCGCGTCGCCGTGCCGCCGCCGATCGGCAGCGTATAGAGATCGCCCAGCAGGCTGAAGATGATGGTGCGGCCGTCGGGGTGCACGTCCAGATCCATCCAGCTGCCCTCGCGCACGTCGATCGGCACCTGCCGCAGCGGCCGGCCGGCCGGGGCGTTCACGTCCCATGCGGCGGCTTTGTCCTGCGCGACGACGGCAGATGCCGGCAGGCCGGACAGCAGCGGGGTTGCGAGGAGCAGGGCAAACAGGCGGGCGACGGTCATGCGGGCGCTTTCAGTCTGGCTTTGCCGCCAACCTTGCGAGCGCGCGCGGCTTTGCACAAGCCCGGCCTATGCGGTGAAATGCGCCGTTGTTCGGGCCTTCACATCGTCCAGGCTGATGCCCGGCGCCATTTCCACCAGCCGGAACGGGCTGCCCTTGCGATCCGGCCGCTCGAAGATGGCAAGATCGGTGATGATGACGTCCACCACGTTGCGGCCGGTGAGCGGCAGGGTGCAGGACGGGATGAACTTCGGGTTTCCGGCCTTGTCGCAATGATCCATCATCACGACGATGCGCGGGGTGCCGGCGACCAGATCCATCGCACCGCCCATGCCCTTGACCATCTTGCCCGGCACCATCCAGTTGGCGAGGTCGCCATTTTCCGCGACTTCCATCGCGCCCAGGATGGAGAGATCCATATGGCCGCCGCGAATCATGCCGAAACTGTCCGCGCTGCTGAAATAGGCGGTGCGCGGCAGTTCGGTCACGGTCTGCTTGCCGGCGTTGATGAGGTCGGCGTCCTCCTCCCCCTCCCACGGGAACGGCCCCATGCCGAGCATGCCGTTTTCCGATTGCAGGGTGATGTCCAGATCACCGGCATGGTTTGCCACCAGCGTCGGCATGCCGATGCCGAGGTTGACATAATAGCCATCCTTCAGCTCGCGCGCGGCGACCCTGGCCATTTCATCGCGGGTCCAGCCCGTTATGGTTCTGCTCATCACGCTGCCTCTTTCTGGCGGACGGTGCGCTGTTCGATGCGCTTTTCGAACCGGCCGGCGAACAGGCGCTGCACATAGACGGACGGCGTGTGGATATTGTCCGGCTCCAGCGCGCCATCGGCGACGATTTCTTCCACCTCCACCACGGTTATTTTGCCGGCGGTGGCAGCCATCGGATTGAAATTGCGGGCGGTTTTCCGATAACACAGATTGCCGAACCGGTCCGCCTTCCAGGCTTTCACGATGGCGAGATCGGCGACGATGCCGCGCTCCATGATATATTTCTCACCGTCGAATTCGCGCTCTTCCTTGCCCTTGGCGATGTCGGTGCCGGCGCCGGTGCGGGTGAAGAAGGCCGGNNTCCTTGCCCTCGGCCACCAGCGTGCCGACGCCGGTGCGGGTGTAGAAGCCGGGGATGCCGGCGCCACCGGCGCGCATCCGCTCTGCCAGCGTGCCCTGCGGCGCGAATTCCAGCTCCAGCTCGCCCGACAGATATTGGCGCTCAAACTCCTTATTCTCGCCCACATAAGAGGAGATCATCTTCTTCACCTGCCGGGTTTCCAGCAGCAGCCCCAGCCCGAAGCCATCGACGCCGGCATTGTTGGAGACGATGGTGAGGTNNAATGCCGCACAGGCCAAAGCCGCCCGCCACGATGGTCATGCCATCGAACAGCAGGCCATCAAGGGCGGTGCCGGCGCTTTCATACAGCTTGTTGGCCACATCTGCTCCTGAAGCGTTGGAAAGGTGAATGGTGATTCAGCTTTTCTCTTTGGCCTTGACCGGCCGCGCTGACAAGGCTTTGCCGCATCGCATGGCCGCGATACAACCCACCCCGCTTTATCTTGCCCGTCATGCCGAGACGGTTTTCAACCATGCCCGGCGGATGCAGGGCAATGCGGCGCATACACCGCTGACGCGGGCCGGGATATTGCAGGCGGAAGCGATGGGGGCGGCGCTGGCGCGGCACTTTGCCGCCGGGCCGGTGCCGCGCATCTGGGCCTCGCCGGCGGGGCGGGCGTTGCAGACGGCATCGGTGATTGCCGAGCATCTGGGGGTGGGATTTTTCGCCATCACCGCGGATGCGCGGCTGCGCGAGATCGAGGTGGGCGATTGGACCGGGCGCGACTATGCCGAGATTGTCGCGCAGGAGGGCGAGATACTGGACCATGCGCACCGGCTGTTTCGCATGCCGATACCGGGCGGCGAACATTATGCCGACATCGCCACGCGGCTGCAAAGCTGGCTGGCGGATGCGGGGGACGCGCCGGCGCTGGTGGTGAGCCATGGCATGACGGCACGGGTGCTGCGCGGGCTGCTGGTGGGCGGGCCTGTCTATGAAGGCGTGCCGATTGCAGCCGATGTGCCGCAGGGCACGGTGATGCGGATTTCGGGCGGCAGCGAGGAAGCCGTGCATCCGGGAGACGGCAGCACCGGCCCGCGTGGGGCCTGACCAAATAGGCCCGCGTGGGGCCTGACTAAAATGGCCCGCGTGGGGCCTGACCAAACAGGCCTGCGTGGGGCCTGATATGAAAAGGGCCGCACCCCGGCGGGGGTGCGGCCCGAAAGCTGATTTCAGGTCAGGAGGCTGGGTGTCAGGCGACCAAAGGCCGGCGGCGGCGCAGCGTGGCGCCCACCATGCCGAAGCCGGCGATCAGCATCGCCCAGGTGGCCGGTTCCGGCACGACGCCCTGGGCCGGTTCGGCCGCCAGCGAGAAATTGTCGATGCCCCAGCTTTCATCAGCACCGCCCTGGAAGCCGGCGCCGCCGAAGCGGATCGTCATGCCAAAGGTGGGGCCGGTGTGGGCGAACAGGAAATCATAGCGGACAATGACGTCGCTCCAGCTGCTATAGCCGAGATTGCTGCCGGACGAGATGACGGTGCCCGGCCCGACATCGAAAACGGAACCCGATGCGTTATTCACGGTGAACTGGTAGCTGTGGCCGTCGAAATCGACAAAGAGAATGTCTGGCGCGACGGAGCCGTTGATACTGTCCCAGCTGTCGATGAAGGCGAGATCGAACTTCAGGTGCAGCATGCTATGGCCGCCAAGGCCAACGGCGCTGAAGCTGGTGCCGCCGCCGCTGTCGTTGCGGAACATCTGATTGCCAAAGCCGGTGAAGCCCGTGGCCGACTGGAAGCTGGCACCGCCATATATGGTTCCAAGCGAGCCCCAGGGGAAAGGCCCGAGTGTTTCATATTCGTTGGTTTCAAAGGTGGTGGACCAGATATTCTGCTCCACGGCGACGGCTGGCGTGGCGACAAAGGCTGCGAGGGCCAAAAGTGACAGACGTGACATATATTCTCCCGGTTTAATGTGCACATAGTGTCGTGCAAGAAACGGGCCAATTCCCTGTTTCAATCTTTGCAATGGCTTATGATTCTGCCGCTGCGGCTGGTTGTAAAACCCACCGACTCGTTAACCATAGTGGGCCGGAAGTGGGCCGGATTTGAGCAACAGGCCGCTTTGCGCTATGGCAGGCGGACCATGGAAAATCTGATGACGATTCCGGGCGGCCCGGCCGAGCCTGTGCCCGTTCCGCGTGACAGCGCGCCGCGTGCCGATGGGCGCGTTGATCTTGTTGGCCTGTCGCGGCCCGATATCGCCGCTGCACTGCTGGCCGCCGGCCTTGCGGACGCCAGGCAGGCCAAGATGCGCGCGCGGCAGATCTGGAGCTGGATCTATAATCGCGGCGCCACCGATTTTGCACAGATGACCGATCTGTCCAAGCCGCTGCGCGAAGGGCTGGAGGCGCAGTTCGTCGTTGGCCGGCCGGAGGTGGTGGAGGCGCATGTTTCCACCGACGGCACGCGCAAATGGCTGCTGCGTTCGGGCGGCGAGGAATATGAGATGGTGTTCATCCCGGATGCGGATCGGGGGACGCTGTGTGTGTCCAGCCAGGTGGGCTGCACGCTGAACTGCCGCTTCTGCTTCACCGGCACGATGAAGCTGGTGCGCAACCTGACGCCGGCGGAAATCGTGGGGCAGGTGATGCTGGCGCGCGATGCGCTGGGCGAATGGCCGACGCAGCCGGAAGGCCGGCTTCTCACCAACATCGTGATGATGGGGATGGGCGAGCCGCTGTATAATTTCGATGCGGTGCGCGATGCCCTGAAGATTGTGATGGATGGCGACGGGCTGGCACTGTCCAAGCGGCGGATTACCCTCTCCACCTCTGGCGTGGTGCCGATGATGGCGCGCGCTGGTGAGGAAATCGGCGTCAATCTCGCGGTCTCGCTGCATGCGGTGACAAAGGAGGTGCGGGATGAAATCGTGCCGCTGAACCGCAAATATGGCATTTACGAACTGCTGGAAGCCTGTGCCGCCTATCCGGGTGCCAATAATGCCCGGCGCATCACCTTTGAATATGTGATGCTGAAGGACAAGAATGACCGGGACGAGGATGCGCATGAACTGGTGCGGCTGATCCGCCTGTATAATCTGCCGGCCAAGGTGAACCTCATCCCCTGGAACCCATGGCCGGGCGCGCAATATGAAACCAGCGATCCGGCGCAGGTGCAGCGCTTTTCCGATATCGTCTATCGCGGCGGTATTTCCGCGCCGGTGCGCCGCCCGCGAGGGCGGGACATCATGGCCGCCTGCGGGCAACTGAAATCGTCGAGCGAGAAATTGTCGCGGGCGGAGCTGGACCGGCGCGCGGAGGAAAAACAGGCAGCGTTATAGGCTGTAGGCTGGAGGCCGCATTTGAGCTGCCGTGTGGGTGGCCTTGTGTTTTGACCCTGCGCCCCCACCCCCGGCCCCTCCCCTAAAGGGGAAGGGAGGAAGTCAGCGCCACCTTCTCCCCTCCCCTTTAGGGGAGGGGCCGGGGGTGGGGGCGCGCCGCATGTAAGGCCCCCACCAACCGCCGCCCGCGCGNNCCCCTCCCCTTGCACGGAGGGGCCGGGGGTGGGGTCAGCGACGCTGGCTGAAATCCCCTATTTCGCCTTCTCTTTCGCTTTCTCTGCCGGCTTCACGGGTTGGAACGGGCCGAGGCCGCAGGTGGCACCGCGCTGGAGGCCGCCGGCGGATTGCAGCACGGTGATGGTGTCCACGCTGCACAGATTGCTGCTGGTGGGGGCGTAAGCGATGCCGTTGTTGAAGGTGAGGCCGGGGCAGTTGTGGGGGAGGCTGTTGCGGTAGATGATGCTGTTGGTCATCACAAAGTCGATGGTCTGGCTGTCAACCACCCGGGTCTGGCGGATGTTGCGGCTGTTGATGCAGCGCACGGGGTCTCCTGCGGGGATCATTTCCGGCGCGGTGCGGGCACAAAGCGGCGCGGCGGGCAAGGCCAGCGCGACAGCGAGGAGGATGGGCAGGCGCATGGGCGGCTCCTTCTTGGGTGGTGGCAGGTTAATCCCCGACCGGATAAAGCGGAAGGGGCTTTGTTTCACCGGGCGCGGGGGTTTTCGGCTTGAAATCGCACCATGGGGATATGGGGCAGCGCCAGCAGTGGGGCGTGCGCGCCTTGCACAGATAGCGGCCGTGCAGGATCAGCAGATGATGCGCTTCCCGTCCCCAGCGGGCGGGCACCTGCGCCAGCAGGTCGCGCTCCACGGCGTCCGGCGTGCGGCCGGCGGACAGGCCGATGCGGTGCGCCACGCGGAACACATGGGTGTCCACCGCCAGCGTGTGCTGGCCGAAGATTTCGTTCAGCACGACATTGGCGGTTTTGCGGCCAACGCCGGCCAGCGCTGTGAGTTCGGCTTCGGTGCCGGGCACGGCACCGCCGTGGCGGGCGATCAACTGTTGGGAAAGCGTGATGACATTCGCCGCCTTGCTGTTGAAAAGGCCGATGCTGCGAATATGCGCCTTCAGGCCGTCAAGGCCCAGCGCCAGCATGGCGTCGGGTGTCTGCACCTGTTGAAACAGCGTTGCGGTGGCCTTGTTGACCCCGGCGTCGGTTGCCTGCGCCGACAGCACCACCGCGACCAGCAGCGTGTAGGGGTTGACGTAGGCCAGCTCGGTTTTGGGGGCGGGATGCGCCGCACCCAGCGCGTCGAAGATCGCCTCGCGCCGGGCAACCGGCAGGCGGCGCGGGCGTTTGGCGGGCTTTGCCATCAGGCGTCCCGCCAATGTTCGAAGGCGTCCCGCCAGTAATCGAAGGCGCGGCGCTGCATTTCGGCCACATGGCGCGCGGCGGCCGGCCCCACGAACGGCCCGGTCCAGCTTTCCATGCCCTTCGCCATCCACCAGCCCTGCCCCGGCAGGCCATCGGACTGGCGGACGACCAGCACGGCGAGATCAGGCCGGCCCTGCCCGCGCTGCTGCCGATCGACTTCGCCGAGCGCGGCGCAAAGCTGGCCGACCTGAAAGCGCTGAAAGGCGTGGCCGAACCAGGCGAAAGTGTCGCCATAGCTGATCGGCTTGCCCTGTCTGGCCTTCAGGATCAGCAGGGCTTCAAGCGCGTCTGGCGGGAACATGGCACTGGTCTAGCCGAACGGGCGCGGGGCCGCTATCTCCGTAAGCCATGAGTATTGGAGCATATCCCGGAACGCGGATGCGGCGGTTGCGGTCTGCGGCCTGGTCGCGCGCGATGGTGGCGGAAACAAGCCTGTCGGCGGGCAATCTGATCTGGCCGCTTTTTGTCTGTGACGGGGCGGGGGTGGAAGACCCGATCGCCACCATGCCGGGCGTGAGCCGCCATTCGGTGGACCGGCTGCCGGCGCTGGCAAAGCAGGCGGCGGCGCTGGGCATTCCGGCGATCGCGCTTTTCCCCTACACGCAGGGCGACCGGCGCAGCGAGGATGGGGCGGAGGCGCTGAACCCCGACAATCTGGTGTGCCGGGCGCTGAAGGCCATTCGCGACTCTGGTGCGAATATCGGCCTGCTGACCGACGTGGCGCTCGATCCCTATACCAGCCATGGGCATGACGGGCTGATGGACGCTGCCGGGCGCATCCTGAACGACGCGACCAATGCCATGCTGGTGCAGCAGGCGCTGAATCAGGCGCGGGCGGGTGCGGATATCGTGGCACCCTCTGACATGATGGACGGCCGGGTGGGGGTGATCCGCGCCGGGCTGGAGGCGGACGGCTTCCATGATGTGCAGATCATGGCCTATGCCGCCAAATATGCGAGCGGCTTTTACGGGCCGTTCCGCGATGCCGTGGGCGCGGGCGGCTGTCTGAAAGGCGACAAGAAAAGCTATCAGATGGATCCGGCGAATGCGCGGGAGGCCCTGCGTGAAGTGGCGCTGGATATCGCCGAGGGCGCGGACAGTGTGATGGTGAAGCCGGGCCTGCCCTATCTGGATATTGTGCAGCGGGTGGCGGCGCGGTTTGACGTGCCGGTGTTCGCTTATTGCGTGAGCGGCGAATATGCGATGATGGAGGCGGCGGTCGCGGCCGGGATGATGGAGAAGGCGCGGGTGGTGCCGGAGATGCTGATGGCGTTCCGCCGGGCCGGGGCGCGCGGCATCCTTACCTATCATGCGCCCTATATGGCGCGGTTGCTCGCGGACGGCGCATGACGGATTTCAGCCGACTGCTGGCGCCCGACCGGGGCGAGGCGGCGCATCTGGTGCAGCTGGTGCGCGAGGATGGGCTGGAAGCGTTTCTGGCGGGCCTGTCAGACGCCGGGCGCGCGGCGGTGGCGGCGGCGGATTTCAAGGGCAGTGCCGACAGCGCGCTGTTTGTGCCCGGCGGCCATGGCCAGCCCTGGAGCGTCGCTGTCGGGCTGGGCAAGGCCGGTGCGGCCGGGCGCTGGACGCTGGCGGCGGCGGCCGATGCGCTGCCGGAAGGGCGATACCGGGTGGCGAACGGGGCGCTGTCGGCCCTGGCGCTGCATGGCTGGCTGATGGCGCAGCACCGGTTCGGGCGGTATCGCGCGCCAAAGGCGGCCAAAGGCCCGCGCCAGTTGCTGGTGAGCGATGTTGCGGCGATTGACCGGGCGCTGATGGAGGCGGAGGCCGCCGCGCTGGTGCGCGATCTGGTGGATACGCCGGCGGAGGATATGGGGCCGTCGGAGCTGGAGGATGTGCTGCGCGGGCTGGCAGAGCGGCATGGTGCGGCGCTGACCGTGGTGGCGGGTGACGCGCTGATCGAGCAGAATTATCCGGCCATCCATGCGGTTGGCCGCGCCAGCCCGCGCCGGCCGCGCATCATCACGCTGGATTGGGGCGATGCGCGCCACCCTTTGCTGGCGCTGGTGGGGAAGGGGGTCTGTTTTGATACCGGCGGGCTGAATCTGAAGCCGGGCGCGTCGATGGGGCTGATGAAGAAGGATATGGGCGGCGCGGCGCATGCGCTGGCGCTGGCCGGGATGGTGATGGCGCGGCGGCTGCCAGTGCGGTTGAAGCTGGTGGTGGCCGCCGTTGACAATGCGGTGGCGGGCAATGCCATCCGGCCGGGCGATGTGATCGGCACCCGCAAGGGGCTGAGCGTGGAAGTGGGCAATACCGATGCCGAAGGCCGGCTGGTGCTGGCGGATGCGCTGCAACTGGCGGGCGAGAGCGGCCCGGCGCTGGTGCTGGACTTTGCGACCCTGACGGGGGCGGCGCGCGTCGCCCTTGGCCCGGAGCTGCCGGCNNTGTTCGTGAATGACGAGGCGCTGGCGGGCGCATGGACGGCGGCGGCGGATGCAGCGGCTGATCCTTTGTGGCGGCTGCCGCTGTGGCGCGCCTATCGCACGATGTTCAGCTCCACCATTGCGGACCTCAATAATAATGCGGAGGGCGGCTTTGCCGGGGCGATTGTGGGCGCCTTGTTCCTGGAGCATTTCGTGGCCGACGGTACGCCCTGGGCGCATCTGGATCTTTATGCCTGGAATGGCACGGCAAAGCCCGGCCGGCCCAAGGGGGGCGCGGCGATGGGGCTGTTTGCCGCCATGGCGCTGATCGAGGGGCGGTTCGCATGAGCGGGGTTCGGCAAAGCCGGGTTGTGGCACCGCGCAATGTGGCGCGGCTGGGNNGACCCGCGCGATCATGGCTGGCGGGAGGATCTGGCCGACATCGCGCTGGCGGAAATGGTGGCGGTGCCGCATTATGCCGAGCCGCTGGTGATGCGGGTGACGGCGACAAGGATTGCCCTGCACGCCGAAGCGGATGGCCCGGCGGTGAGCGAACTGCTGCATGGCGAGCGGTTTGCCGTGCTGGACATCTATGCCG
>DITZ01000066.1:0-46111 GCA_002422985.1 Sphingomonadales bacterium UBA6171 | reverse complement strand
GGCGGCGCTGGCGGTGCTGCCGATGGGCGGTGAACTGTGCGTGGAGCCGGAGGATGCATGTTTCTGGCGCATCATGGCCGGGCCGCACATGGGCGGCTTTGTGCATGGGCGGCACCTGCTGGCGGCGGGTGGCGATGCGACGCTGGATTGGGTGACGGTGGCCGGCCGCTATCAGGGTGCGCCCTATCGCTGGGGCGGCCGCAGCCGGGCGGGGATCGACTGTTCGGGGCTGGTGCAGATGGCGCGCAGCATCGCCGGTCGCCCGACACGGCGGGACAGCGACATGCAGGCGGCGGATGCCGGTGCGCCGGTCAGCGATGCGGGCCGCGGCGCGATTGCCTGTTGGCCGGGGCATATCGGCATCCTGCTGGGCGAGGGCCTGCTGCTGCACGCCAATGCCTATTGGATGGCCTGTGTGACGGAGCCGCTTGCCGATGTGGTGGCGCGGGCCGGCGCGGAGCCGCAACTGCATCGGCTGCCATAAGCGCGGCAAGCTGTTTTCCGCCCACATTTATTTTGCTCAACATCGTCGGCACCGGCTTGTCCGGCTGCCCGGCTTGCACTATTGCCCCGCGCATGTGGGAGAGTGGATTGCCGGGGGCGGCGGTTGCTCGACTGTTGGGGGGCTGATGGCGGCCATTCCGGCTGTCTGTGCCTGCTGGGCAGGGGAGAGTGATGGTGTCGGACGCTACGTCGAAGCGGGACAAATCGGATATCATCGAGCATGCATCGCTGCTGGCTGAAATCGAGCGCATAGAGCTGCCGGCCGACTATCGGCCTTCGGATTCGGAAGACTTTATGTCGGAACGGCAACTGGCCTATTTCCGGGCCAAGCTGCTGCGCTGGAAGGCGGATCTGGCCGCGGAATCACGCGCCACGCTCGACACGCTGAAGGAAGGCCCGATTCAGGAGCCGGATCAGACCGACCGGGCATCCTCGGAAACGGACTGGGCGCTGGAGCTCCGCACGCGGGACCGGCAGCGCAAGCTGATCTCCAAGATCGATTCCGCGCTGCGGCGCATCGAGACCGGCGATTATGGCTATTGCGAGATCAGCGGCGAACCGATTTCGCTGGCCCGGCTGGAAGCGCGGCCCATCGCCACGATGACGCTGGAAGTGCAGGAGCGGCACGAGCGCGAGGAGCGCGTCAGCCGGGACGACTGACGCGCAGCCTGCTGCCGCTGTCAGCCTTTGACGCTGCCCGCCGCAAGCTCTTCCTTGATGCGGAGCTTCTGGCGTTTCAGCCTGGTGATCCTGGTGGCATCCGGCAGCGGGCGCAGCAGCTCGGCAGAAATCTGGCCGTCGATCGAAGCGTGGCGGGCAGAGAGGGCATCGAGATGGGCGCTGGCCATGGGGGCATTCCTTTCCACGATTTGCGCCGCCGGGGGGATGGCGGATGGGAAGTAAATCATGCAATTGGCGGCTTGTCAGCCTTTTCGCGGTGACGCGTGGCTGATGCCAGATACTGTGTGGGCCAGCGGTGTATTTCCCGATATCTTGTGGGCCTTGTTTGGCCGTGCGGCGCGCGGCGAGTCGCGGCTTGACGGATGCGGCCGACATTTCCATAGCCGTGGGACGAGATGAGCGGGGGACCGGCGGGCGGATGGACGAAGCTGAACTGCGCGCACGCCTTCACCGCCTGTCAGAGGAGCATCGCGACCTGGATGCCGCCATCGCGGCCCTGTCCGGCCAGTCCAGCGTGGACGCCCTGCAAATCGCCCGGCTGAAAAAGCGCAAACTGCGGTTGAAGGACGAGATTCAGGCGGTTCAGGACCTGCTGATACCCGATATTATCGCCTGAGGCATCCGGGGCGATTTGCGGGGTGGGTGGGTGCTTTGACCCTGCGCCCCCATTTGCAACATAGCGAAAGATCAGCCAATCGCCGCCGCCACGCTGGCGTGAAAGGCGGCGATGCCCTGTTCCAGGCCGCCGAGCAGGATTTCGCTGTTCGCGCCGGATTGCAGCCCCTTTTGCCCGGCTTCGGCGGCGCCGAAATCTTCGGTGCCGAACACCTGACCATCCAGCAGCGCCCAGCTTCTGGCCCAGTGGGCGCGGGCTTCGTCTGATTGCGGGGCCTCTGCGATCAGCATGAAATCCTCCACCAGCGTCTCGTCCACCGCCTGCGGCATCAGCACCATCAGGTTTACATAATCCGGGCTGGCGACCAGCACGGTCGCGGGGAAGAGCTGATAGGTATAGGTGACGACGCGGCGCAGCGCCGGCCAGTCGTTGGTATCCACGCCCGCCAGCCCGCCGACACGGGCGACCGCCGAGCGCATATGCGGGCCGACCGTGTCGCTGGCCGTTACGCCATCCCGGAAAAAGCGGGCGATGCTGTTCCGGTGCAGCCGCTGCACATGATAGCTTTCCAGAAACGCATCCATGATGAGCTTCCAGTTGGAGCGGACCCGGTGCGTGCGCCGGGCATAAAGATGCATGCCGGCCAGCCCCAGCGCGTTGAAATCATCGGCCAATGGCCCGATCGCCAGCGTGAAATCCGCGGCCTGGGGCCGGTGCGGTGTCGCCCAGATCAGGCCGCCGGCCTCTGCCGCCGGCACGGGAACAAGCCCCAGCCTGGCGGTGTCGATGCCGGGGAAGCTGTCGCGGCGCGGGATGCCCTTCAGCCGGCCATCGGGGCCATAGGACCAGGCGTGATAGGGGCAGACGATGGCTGGTGCGGCAGTGGGTTCGGGCGCATCCAGCAGGCGGGTGCTGCGATGGCGGCAGGCGTTCAGGAACAGGTGCAGCGTGCCGCGCCGGTCCCGCCAGAGGAGGAGCGGCGCGCCGAAGCCGTCGTGAGTCATCGTGCTGCCCGGTTCGGGCAGCATGGCGGACGGGCCAAGCACGACCGGCAGCATGCGGAACAGGCGCTGCATTTCGGCATCGAAACGGTCGGGACAGGTGTAGGCGCTGGCCGCAATGCGGCTGGTGACGGGGGCCTGGGCCTCGTCGGTTTCGCAGCGGCGGGCGAGCGTCAGCTGGGCCGGCGTGGGCGTGCGCGGCGGAAGATGCACGGGCGCGTTCATGCCGCGCATTATCCGCCTGCGAGCCGACGCCATCAAGACGGTTTTCTTGAGAGGGAAAGTCGGCCAATGTCGGCGCATGGATGATATCACGCCGGGCCGGCAAGGCTGGTTGCACTCGCTTACCCCTTATTTGCAGCGTGCGCCGGTTGGCGCGCTGCTGCTGGGGCTTTCATCGGGTGCGCCCTTTGCCATGATCGCCTCCACGCTCACCACGCGGCTGGCGGAATCGGGCATCGACAAGAAAAGCGTGACGGCCTTTGCGCTCACCTTTCTGCTATATAATTTCAAATTCCTCTGGGCGCCGATGGTGGACCGCTTCCGCATTCCGCTGCTGGCCCGCGCGGTGGGCCAACGCCGGGCCTGGCTGTTCCTGATCGCCGCCTGCACCATGGCGGCGATCATCTGGATGGGGCGGGTGGACCCGCAGGCCGACATCCGGCTGATGGTGCTGGCCGCGCTGGTGGTGGCCTTTTTTGGCGCGACCTTCGACATCATCATCGACGCCTTCCGCATCGACAGTTTGCAGCCGGAACAATTGGGCGCGGGTTCAGGCATGAGCCAATATGGCTGGCGGCTGGGATCGGCCGGCGCGGGGGCGCTGGCGCTGTTCGTGGCGGCGCGGGCCGGCTGGGATGTGGCCTATGCCGCGGCCGCGCTGTTTGCGCTGCCGGCGGTGGCGGCCGGGCTGTTGCTGGGGGAGCCGGTTCGCCGGGCGGTGGTGGACGTGCAGGACGCCGCACAGCCTTTCCTTGAGCGCGCGCGCACGGCCTTTGTCGCCCCGCTGGCAGACTTTGCGCGGCGGCCCAATGCCTGGCTGGTGCTGCTGTTTGTGATCGTCCACAAGATTGGCGACACGCTGGCCAATCTGTCTTTGCGGCTGCTGCTGGCGGATCTGGGGTTCGAAAAGGACGCGATTGCCACCTATGATGTGATCTTCGGGCTGGTGGCCTTCATGATCGGCATCTTCATCGGTGGCATTGTCTATGCGCGCATCGGCATGATGCGATCGGTGATGCTGTCGTTGCTGCTGATGGGGGTTTCGAACCTGATGTTCGCCTGGCTGGCCACCGTGGGGCCGGTCAACCGGGCGCTGGCGCTCACCATGGGCTTTGAAAATTTTGCCAGCGGCATGGGGGGCGTGGCGATCGTCGCCTATCTGTCATGGCTGTGTAATCTGCGCTTCACGGCGACGCAATTCGCCTTGCTGTCGGCCATGGCGTCCATCCTGGGGCGCTTTGTGCAGGGCACGACGGCCGGCGCGCTGATCGAGACACTGGGCTATGTGAACTTCTATCTGCTCACCACGCTGCTGGCGCTGCCGGGCATCCTGTTGTTCATGCTGCTGATGCGGCGGGAGGCACCAGCGCCGGAGGGCGCATAGATTACCAGCGCCGGAGGGCGCATAGATTACCAGCGCCGGAGGGCACATAAATTACCAGCGCCGGTTGCAATCACTTTGCAATGAAGTTGCACAAAGGCTGTAACAATGCAGGTGCAAGGGCCACATGCCCCTGACCAGCGGGGCGGGAGATCAAGCGGATGATCGGTTCCATGGTTTTTGCCGGCACGGCGGTAGCACCACAGATTCTGAACGCCTCGCCGCACATGCACCGGGCCGGGCAGCTCGATGTGCGGATTGCCACGTCGGAAGAGGAAATCGCCGCGGCTCAGGCGCTGCGCTATCGCATCTTTCACGGCGAGATGGGCGCGAAGCCCACGCCGCGCGCCGCCGCCGTGCAGCGCGATATCGACGAATATGACAGTATCTGCGACCATCTGCTGGTGATCGACCATGGGCTGGACGGCCGGCCGCATGTGGTGGGCACCTATCGGCTGCTGCGGCAGCTGGTGGCGGTGCAGCACCGCGGCTTCTATTCGGCGGGCGAATATGATCTGGCCCCGCTGCTGGCCAGCAGCGCCAGCGGCGGGCAGTTGCTGGAACTGGGGCGATCCTGCGTGGCGGCCGAACATCGCAACAATGCGACCATCTCGCTGCTGTGGCGCGGCATCGCCAGCTATCTGGCCATGCATGACATCGGCTATATGTTTGGCTGTGCTTCTTTGCCCGGTGCCAATCCGGCGCTGCATGCAGCCGAGCTGAGCTGGCTGTATCAGCATCATCTGGCACCGCCGGAGCTGCGGGCGCGGGCGCTGGATCAGCATTATGTGCCGATGAACCGGCTGGCACCCGGCAGCTTCGACCCGAAGGCGACGCAGCGCGCGCTGCCGCCGCTGATCAAGGGCTATCTGCGGGTTGGCGCCATGATCGGCGATGGCGCGTTCGTTGACAGCCAGTTCAATACCGTCGATGTGTTCGTCGTCATGCCGGTCGAACGCATCACCCGCCGCTATCTCGACCGGTTCACCGCCAACGACACCGATTGAGCAGGAGCGGCTTGACCGCGGCGACCCATCATATCGAAGCCGAAGGACGCATGATCGCGCTGGTCGTGCGGGTGAACCCGCGCGCGCGCCATATCGGCCTGCGCGTGCCGCCCGATGGCAGCCCGGTGCGGCTGACCGTGCCCTCCCCCCGGCTGATGCCGCAGGCGCTGGCCTTTGCCGAGGCGCGCAGCGGCTGGATTCTGGCGCGGCTGAACCGGCAGGCGCGGGTGGAGCGACCATTTGCCCCGGGCGTGCTGGTGCCCGTGGGCGGGCGGCAACTGCTGCTGCTGTCCGGCAGCGGGCGACTGGCGCGGCTGGAGGGCGATGCGCTGGTGGCCGGCGGCGATGGCGCGCTGTTTTCCGGCCGGGTGCGGCGCTGGCTGGTGGCGGAAGCCGCCCGCGTGCTGGAGCAGGAGACGCGCTGCCTGGCCATGCGCGCCGGGCTGAAGCTGGCAGCCGTGCGCGTGGCGGATCCACGCTCCCGCTGGGGCAGTTGTGCGGCCGACGGGCGGATTGCCTATAGCTGGCGGCTGATATTGGCACCGGATTTCGTGCGCCGATCGGTGGTGGCGCATGAGGTGGCGCATCTGGCGGAGCAGAACCACGGGCCGGATTTCTGGGCGCTGGCCGGGGCCTTGCTGGGGGAAAGCCATGCGCCGGCGCGGGCATGGCTGAAGGCGCATGGTGCCGGGTTGCATGGGTGGGGACGGGGGGTGTGATGTGGGTGGTGGGCAGCGATGCCGGTGCTCTGCCCTACGCCCCCACCCCCGGCCCCCACACACAAGTTTCAGAAATTACGCGATAAAACCACGGCCGCACCTTGATCCGCCGGCCCCTTCGCATGGCCCGGATTCTGCCGGTGAAACAGCGTTACGCCCATGTTGGCGGCGCCCTGATGCGCCCAGCCCAGTTCGGCGATGCGTTCGCGCGCCGCGACAGCGACGGGGGCGGCGCCATCTGCCAGCAGGAAGCGCCCCGCGGTCAGCGCCAGCGGTTGCGCGAGGTGGAAGCTGAACCGGCCGGCCGGGGCCGGGGTGGTGAGGGCGGCGGACCAGCCGGTGGAACGGATGCCCGACGCGCCGCTGAGCAGCCCGCCCGAAAGCTGTGGGCTATGCCAGCCCCGCGTGGCGGCGGCGCGCAGGCTGAAACCGGGGGCGAGCGCCAGATCGGCCGACGCGCCGGCGAAGATGGAGCTGGCCCCCGTCAGGCCGAAGCCGGCGGACAGGCGGGTGCCGAGGAAAGCGCCGGACTCCGACAGATGGGTGAGACGCGCGCCGAGCGAAAGCGGCCCGACCGGCAGCGCGGCGGCGAGGCTGGTGCGGCTCTGGTGCGAGACGCGGGCCAGGCCGAGCGTGGGGGCCAGATCGGTGCGGCCGCTGCCGGTGGCGGCGGCGAGGCGCAGCGCGCCGAACTGCGCCTGCGCCATCACCAGCCGCCGGTCTGTGCGCGCCGGGTCGCGATCGGCATCAAGGCCATCGGCCGCCAGCAGGCCGGAAGCGGCACTGCCGGGCAGGATGGCACTGGCGGAGGGGCCGGAGGCCGCCGCGACGGTGAACCGGCCGGCGGAGAGCGCCACCATGGTTTCGCGCAGCGGATTGCGCGCGCCGGCATGCGCGTCCAGCCCGCGCTGGGCGAGGCCGAGATGGCTTTGTTCGGCCTGCGCGGATTGGGCCGCGCTGCCGGTTGCGCTGGTGCTGCGCACCTGCATGGACACAGTGAAGGGGCCGGCAGCGGCGCTGGTTTCGGCGCTGTGCAGCCGCTCGCCCGACAAAGCGGCGGCGAGGCGCTGAACGGCGGCGGGGCGCAGCGTCTGGCCGATGGCGAGGCTGTAGCCGCGCTGATAGCTGTCTTCGATCGCCACGCTGCCCAGCGCGCTGGCGAAGCCCGTGCCGCTGCCCATGGCGCTGCCCAGATTGCCGTTGGCGCTGAGCGACACCGGCAGCGCGGTGCCGGCCAGCGAGGTGGTGCCGACGGGGGCGAAGGCGCGGGCGATGTTGAGGATGCCATGGCCGAAGACGGCGTCGGTGCCGGCGGCGCCCGCATCGGTGGCGGTGGCGAACAGCAGATCGACAATCTGGCTGCCTGAGAGGGCGGGAAAGCCCTGCGCCAGCAGCGCGACGGCGGCGGTGACCTGCGGCGTGGCAAAGGAAGTGCCGGAATAGAGATAGGGCGTGCCCAGATGATCGAAGCTGCGCACCTGTTCGGCAAGCGCGGTGATATAGACATCCTGCGCCGCGCCGGCCTGGTTGGAGAAGTCCGCGATGGCGTTGCCGGCGGTGTTGCCGCCCACCACGATGATGTTGCGCCGCTCTGCCGCGGCCATCAGCGACACGGCGAGCGGATCGACGCTTGCCATCGCATCATTGCCGGCGGACACAATGATAACGATGCCGGCCCGCGTGGCGCGCGACACGGCGCTGCGCAGCGTGGTGGAAGCAGCGGAGCCGCCCAGCGAGATGTTGATGGCGCGGGCACCGGCGGCAATCGCGGCATCGACGCCATTGGCCATGGCGGAATCGGTGAAGCGGCAGCCGTCGGAATCAGCGCAGCTGCCCGGCGAATCGGCCTTCATCACCGCCAGCGTCACCTGTGGGGCGATGCCGATGATCTGCTCGTTGTTGCGCGCCGCGCCAATCACGCCGGCAATGGCGGTGCCATGGCCGCTGCTGTCGGCGATGCCGCGATTCTGGCCACTGCTGTCGCGGCTGGCGGTGGAGATGCGGCCGGCGAACTCGGCGCTCTGGTCGGCGATGCCGCTGTCGATGATGGCGACCGTCACGCCATCGCCCAGAAACCCCAGCGTCCAGGCGGAGATGGCGCCCGACGCGGTGGCGGACGAACTGCGGCGATATTCGGGCGTGTCATAATTCACCGGCTGCACCGGCGGCGGCGGGACGGGGGTTGGCGTGGGCGTGACGGTGGAGGGGCTGTTGATGGGGATGGAGCCGCCGCCGGTGCCGCCACAGGCGGACAGAGCGAGGAGCGACGCGCCAAGGCCCAGCAGGCTCATGCCGTTCAATTGCATTGGCTTCATCGCCCGCCTCACACTATAGGCGCTGCCGTGCAGCACCCCAATTTTCCAACACCGCCCATGCCGTCGCCCGATTCCGGCCCGGATTCCCGCCAGGATTCCCGTGGCGTTGCTTCCGGCCTTCAGCATGTCGTCAACTGGCTGTTCGATATGGATAACACGCTTTATCCGGCCAGCGCCAACCTGTTTTCGCAGATCGACCGGCGGATGGAAGCCTATGTCGGCAAGCTGTTGGGCCTGAGCCGCGACGAGGCGCGGGTGGTGCAGAAGCGCTATTTTCATGAACATGGAACGACCCTGCGTGGCCTGATGTTAAGCCATTCCGTCGATCCGACCGATTTTTTATCGTTCGTGCATGATATCGACATGACTGTGCTGACGCCGGACCCGGCTTTGCGGGCCGGGCTGCTGGCGCTGCCGGGGCGACGCATCCTGTTCACCAATGGCGACGCGCTTTATGCAGCGCGCGTGCTGGAAGCGCTGGATATCCAAGATTGCTTCGAGGCGATTCATGACGTGGTGGCGATGGACTATCATCCCAAGCCCGACCCGCGCGCCTATGCCGGCCTGTGCCGGAAGCATGGGCTGGACCCCGCCGCCAGCTTCTTTGCCGACGACATGGCCTATAATCTGAAGCCCGCAAAGGCGCTGGGCATGTCCACGCTGTGGATCAACAATGGTTCGGAACGCGGTGACCATGGCCATCATCCCGATTTTGTGGATGACGAAACCCATGATCTCGCCACATGGTTGCAGGAGAGACTGACGTGAGTCTGGAAGCATTGCAGGCCGTCATCGACGCTGCCTGGGACGGCCGCGAGGCGCTGGGCGTCGACAGCCGGGGCGAGGTGCGCGACGCCGTGGACGCCGTGCTGGAAGGGCTGGACGCCGGTCAGCTCCGGGTGGCCACGCACAATGCCGACGGCTTGTGGCAGGTGCATCAGTGGCTGAAGAAAGCGGTGCTGCTGTCGTTCCGGCTGAACGGCAATGGCATCATGGCCGGCTTTGGCCCGCCGGCTTGGGATATGGCCGGCGCGCCCGCGCCGGCTTGGGATAAAGTGCCGCTGAAAACGCAGGGCTGGGATGCGGCGCGCTTTACCGCGGCCGGCTTCCGCATGGTGCCCGGCGCGGTGGTGCGGCGTGGTTCGCACATTTCCGCCGGAGCGGTGCTGATGCCGAGCTTTGTGAACATCGGTGCCTTTGTGGGCGAGGGCACGATGGTGGACACCTGGGCAACTGTCGGCAGCTGCGCGCAGATCGGTGCCAATGTGCATATTTCGGGCGGCGCCGGCATCGGCGGCGTGCTGGAGCCGTTGCAGGCCGGTCCGGTGATAATCGAGGACGGCGCCTTCATCGGCGCGCGTTCGGAAGTGGCCGAAGGCGTGATCGTGCGCGAAGGCGCGGTGCTGGCGATGGGCGTGTTTCTGGGCGCGAGCACGAAGATTGTGGACCGCAATACGGGTGAAACCTTCATCGGCGAAGTGCCGCCCTATGCCGTGGTGGTGCCGGGCGCGCTGCCGGGCAGGCCCCTGCCCGATGGCACGGCGGGGCCGTCGCTGGCATGCGCGGTGATCGTGAAGCGGGTGGATGCACGCACGCGCTCCAAAACCGGCATCAACGAGCTGCTGCGCGACTGAAGTCTTGCGAAGCCCGGCACTTGGGAGCAAACAGCGGTCTGGCCAACGCTTCGATGTATGGGAGTTGTGATGGGAATAGCGCATTTCATTCTGGCCGCAGCAATGCTGGCCATGGCCATGCCCGCAGCGGCGGCCAAGGTGACACCCACCGGCGTGTGGCAAAGCCCCGGCGGCAATACGCGGCTGCGCATCGCGCCCTGCGGCAAGCAGATATGCGGCAAGGTGGTGTGGGCCACGCCGCGCGCCAAGCAGGATGCGGCGCGCGCCGGCCATCCCAACCTCATCGGCATGAGCCTGTTCGAGGAATTCAACCGCACCGGGCCGAACAGTTTCCAGGGCAGGGTGTTCGTGCCGGACCTCAACCGGCGCTTCTCCGGCCGGCTGACGGTGGTGAATCCGAAAACCATCGAAGTGCGCGGCTGTCTGCGCGGCAATTTCGGCTGCCGGACGGATCGCTGGACCCGCCACAGCAAGTGACGCGGCATGCGACACCATGGACGGCCGGGAAACGGCCATTCCGGGCTAAAGTCATGGCCATGGTGACGCAGAAAGCCAGCCGATGAGCGATTGCACGCAATGCGCGGTGCGGAGCCGGGCGGTGTGCGCGGCGCTGGCGCCCGACGAGCGGGCCATGCTGTCGCAGCTGGGGCGGATGCAGACCGTGAAGCGCGGCCAGGCGCTGTTGTGGGAAGGCGATGACGCGCTGCTGGTCGCCAATGTGGTGGAAGGGGTGCTGAAACTCTCCACCGCCACGTCCAGCGGGCGGGAACAGATTGTGGGCGTGGTTTACCCGTCTGATTTCATCGGCCGGCCTTTCGGGCGGCTGAGCCAGCATAGCGTGACAGCGCTGGTGGATTCGCGGGTGTGCATCTTTTCCCGCCAGAGTTTCGACGCCATGGCCCGCGAATTTCCGGGGCTGGGCCATGCGCTGCTGACCCGCACGCTGGACGAACTGGACCGGGCGCGACGCTGGATGCTGTTGCTGGGGCGGAAATCCGCCGGCGAGCGGATCGCCAGTTTTCTGCTGGAACTGTCGCAGCGGCTGGCGGAGGCCAATTGCACGGCAGACCCTGCGCCGCTCAGGGAATTCGAGTTGCCGCTGGACCGGCAGCAGATCGCCGATGTGCTGGGCCTGACCATCGAGACGGTGAGCCGGCAGTTCACCCAGTTGCGCGCATCCGGCCTGATTGATCTGCCGGGCCGCCGCTCTGTTGCGATTGTGGACCGGGCGGCGCTGGAGGCAATGGCGGGGGATTAGGGGCGGGGTCAGCAACGCACCCCCCTTGCCCCCGCAGAAACCCCATCCCTCAGAACCGCATCCCCACGCCGACCCCGGCGACGATGGGGTCGATGTTCAGCCGCACGCGCTGGTTGCCGATGGCGTTGGTGCGCAGCGTTACCGTGCTGTCCATGTCGATATATTTGAGATCGAGGTTCAGGAAGAAGCGGTCGTTCAGGTCCAGGTCCATGCCGGCCTGCGCGGCCCAGCCAAAGCTGTTGGAAAGGCTGACGCGGGTGCGGCCGACGGCGGCCTCCAGCCCGTCGCTGGCGTCGGCATCAAAGAAAAAGCTGTAGTTGATACCGGCGCCGACATAGGGGCGGATCTTCGATTGCGGTGCGAAATGATATTGCACCGTCAGCGTGGGCGGCAGCACGCGGGTGGAGGCGAGCTTGCCGATGCCGCCGGTGGTGCCGGATGTGCCGAATACATGGTGTTTGGTGGTGGCGGCGATCAGCTCGATGCCGATATTGTCGGCGACCATATAGCTGATGTCCACTTCGGGCGTGACGGCATTGTCCAGCCGCAACTGCTCGTTGGGAAAGGTCGGCGTGATGCCGCCGCTGCGCTCGTTGGGGATGACGGCGATGCCGCGCAGGCGGATGATCCAGTCGCCGGCCTTGACGCCGACCCTGCCACCGCCGGTGCCGGGGGCTGCCAGATCGGGGGCGGCCAGGGCCGGGGCGGCCAGCGTCATGGCGGTGCAGGCGGTCAACAGGGCGGTGGCGATTTTCGTCTTCATGGCGGTTCCTCTGTGCTGTCGATGGCGGCCTGTTGCGCCAGTTGCGGCGGAACGTCCTTGATGGCGGGCAAGTCAGATGTTGACCTTCGTCAACGGGGCAGATGTTGACTTTCGTCAACGGGGGCAGATGTTGACCTTCGTCAACGGGGGCAGATGTTGACCTTCGTCAACGACGCCGAACGGCAGGCGGCGCATGGAGGGCGGCATGTGGCCCTATTTTCCGCATCTGCTGAACCGGCCCGTGCCGCGCTACACCAGCTACCCGACGGCGGCGGAGTTTCGCGCCGATGTGGGGGCAGCCGATCTGGCGGCGGCGCTGGACGGGCTGCCGGCGGGCGCCTTGGTGTCGCTTTATGTGCACATCCCCTTCTGCCGCGATATCTGCTGGTATTGCGGCTGCAATACCGAGCGCGCGAACAGCCGGCGCCGGCTCGAAACCTATCTGGCCGCGCTGGAGCGCGAGATTGACGCGGTGGCCGCGCGGGTTTCCGGCCGGGTGCGGGTGGGGCGCATCGCATTCGGGGGTGGCAGCCCCAATGCGATCAGCCCGATTGCCTTTGTGCGGCTGGTGGACCGGCTGCTGACGGCCTTTTCCGCGGCCAATGCGGAAATCTCCGTGGAGCTGGACCCGCGCGGGCTGGATGCGTCATGGGCCGCCGTGCTGGGCAAGCTGGGGGTGACGCGCGCCAGTCTGGGCGTGCAGACGCTGGACAGCGGCATCCAGCAGCGCATCGGCCGGGTGCAGCCGGCGGAGAGCATCGCGCAATCGGTGGCGCTGCTGCGCGGCGCGGGCGTGCGGTCGCTCAACTTTGATCTGATATATGGGCTGCCCGGCCAGACCATGGCGGCGCTGGAGGACAGCGTGCAGGCGGCGATTGCGATGCGGCCGGACCGGGTGGCGCTGTTCGGCTATGCCCATGTGCCGGATCGGATTGCGCGCCAGCGCCGCCTGGAGGCCGCCGCGCTGCCGGGGCAGCAGGCCCGGTTCGACATGGCGCAGCAGGGGCATCAGGCGCTGCTGGCGGCGGGCTATATGGCCATTGGCTTCGATCATTTCGCGCTGCCGGAGGATGCGCTGGCGGTGGCGATGCGGGCCGGGCGGCTGCGGCGGAATTTCCAGGGCTTTACCGATGATAATGCCGATGCGCTCATCGGGCTGGGGGCGAGCAGCATCAGCCTGTTTGATCATCTGATCGTGCAGAATGAGCGCGCGTCCGGCCTCTATCGCGCCCGGCTGGAGGCGGGCGGGCTGGCGGCCATGCAGGGCGTGCGCCGCGACGCGGAGGATCGGGAACGCGGGCTGGTAATCGGGGATATTCTGTGCGGGCGCCCTGCGGACCTGACGGGCCTGCCGTTTGACGGGCTGGAATCGCGGCTGAAGCCCTTCACCGACGCCGGGCTGGCCGTGCTGGCGGCGGACCGGCTGCGCCTGACGGCGGACGCGCTGCCCTATGCCCGCGCGATTGCCGCCTGCTTTGACCGGTATCGCACCGGGGCCATGGCGGGGTTCAGCGCGCCGGTGTGAGGCTTACAATCAGCGGCAGAGTGCGATGATTTTTACCGGGCATATCATGGGGAACAGGCAGTGCGGGCGATGCGCGATGATCGGCGCAATTCTCGGCGCGCCGGCCATGTTCCGCCGCCCGCCCTGCATGAGGGCATATTGGCCATCGGCCGGCAGTTGCCGCGGCAGGGCGGCGGCTTTACAGCAACACCAGCCGCCAAGGGGCTTTCAGGCCCCTTGCACCGCGCGGCTGAACAGGAGAGGCGATGAACCAAGCCGGTGTCCCGCTGTGGCAGGGGCAGTTTCTGGAAGTCCATGTCGTGCCTTATGGTTCGGCCGGACGCTGGGAATATGTGCGCCGCGCGCGCGGCGTGCAGGCCGCCGTCATCCTGGCGCTGACCGACGCGCGGGAAATCGTGCTGGTGGAGCAGTTCCGCGCGCCGCTGGGCCGCGCCTGCATCGAGCTGCCCGCCGGGCTGGTGGGCGATTCTCTGCCAGGCGAAGAGCCGTTCGACAGCGCGAAGCGGGAGCTGCACGAGGAAACCGGCTTTGAAGCCAGCCATTGGGAGGCATTCGGCGAATTCGCCTCCTCCCCCGGCATGGTGGGGGAGACCTTTCATTTCTATCGCGCCACCGGGCTTGCGCGCACCGGGCCGGGCGGTGGCGTGGACGGCGAGGGCATCACGCCGCATGTCGTGCCGCTCGATGGGCTGGCGGCCTTTCTGGCGGCCGCGCGCGCCCGCGGCTGCATGATCGACACCCGGCTGCTGATCGGGCTGGGGCTGGTCTGATGGAGCCGGCGACCATCGCGCTGATCGCCGGGCTGATGTTCGTCGCCGCCGCGCTTTATTCGTCGGTCGGCCATGCCGGCGCGTCGGCCTATCTCGCCATCATGGCGCTGTTTGCCTTGCCGCCGGAAGTGATGCGGCCAACGGCGCTGGTGCTCAACATCATCGTCTCGTCGATCGCCACCTGGCGCTATTGGAAAAGCGGGCTGTTCGACTGGCCGCTGTTCTGGCCGTTCGCGCTGACCGCCGTGCCGGCGGCGGCCTTTGCCGGCGGCATCCATGTGCCGGCCGATGTGTACAAGCCGCTGCTGGGGGCGGTGCTGCTGTTTTCCGCCCTGCGCCTGCTGTGGCCCAAACCCATCCGCGCGCTGGGCGTGGTGAAGCGGCCGGTTGTTGCGGCGGGCCTGCTGGTGGGGCTGTGCGTGGGGCTGTTGTCCGGCGCGGTTGGCGTGGGCGGCGGGATTTTCCTGTCGCCCATCCTCCTGTTTCTGGGCTGGGCCAGTCCGCGCACCACATCCGGCACGGTGGCACCCTTCATCCTGCTGGTGTCGGCATCCGGTCTGGCGGGCAATCTCTCCTCCATCGGCGCGCTGCCGCCGGAACTGCCCTGGTGGGCGCTGGCCGTGGTGGGGGGTGGCTTGCTCGGCACCTGGCTGGGGGCAAAGCGTCTGCCGCCGCAGGGCATTGTGATGGCGCTGGGGGCCGTGGAGCTGGTGGCCGCCTGGAAGCTGCTGGCGCCTTTAGCCGCGGGCCTCGTTTAGCAGCCAGACGCGGATGGCGCTGGCGAGCGGCGTCGTGCGCGCTTCGTCAATGGCGGTGATGAGCGCCGTGGGCGTGGTGGCGCGGGCGGCGACCGCCGCGTCGAACGCCGCCCAATATTCCGGCTCCAGCGCGATGGAGGTGCGATGGCCCTGGATGGAGAAGGAGCGTTTTTTCAGCATTGCGGACAGTGGCGCATTGATATCGAACCCCCACCCCCATCAATACATATGCTGCCCGCCATTGATGCTCAGCGTGCTGCCGGTAATGAAGCCGCCCTCTTCCGAGGCCAGGAAGGTCACGCCGCGCGCGATCTCGCTCGCCTGACCCAGCCGGCCGACCGGGATTTTGGCGACAATCTTTTCCAGCACATCGGCCGGCACCGCTGCGACCATGTCGGTGTCGATATAGCCGGGCGCGATGGCGTTGACCGTCACGCCGAATTTCGCGCCTTCCTGCGCCAGCGCCTTGGTGAAGCCATGGATGCCCGATTTGGCGGCGGCATAATTGACCTGCCCATATTGGCCGGCCTGGCCGTTGATGGAACCGATGTTGACGATCCGGCCCCAGCCGCGCTGGCGCATGCCGGGGAAGGTGGACTTCGCCATGTTGAAGCAGCCGCCCAGATTGACGTCGATCACCTCTTTCCAGGCCGCGAAGGTCATTTTCAGCAGCGTGCCGTCCCGCGTGATGCCCGCGTTGTTGACGACGATATCCACCGGCCCAAGCGCCGCCTCCACGGCCTTCACGCCTTCGTCGGTCGCCAGCGGATCGGCGACATTCCATTTGAACGCCGGGATGCCGGTGGCCGCAGTGAAGGCCTTGGCCCGATCATCGCTGCCGACATAATTGGCCGCAACGCTGACACCGGCTTTTTTCAGCGCAAGGCAGACGGCCTCCCCTATGCCGCGCGTCCCGCCCGTCACGATTGCAACCCGTCCCATGAAAATATCCTCTTACAATCCCTTGGAGACGCTAGCCGGGCAGCCGCCATGCTGCAAGCATATCGCCGGTGATTCTTGCCAGCATCGCCATGCCCGGTTGCGTGGCGTTCAAACATGACAAAGCCGTGAAATGCGTGCCGCCGGCGCTGAGAAAGCTGTGGCGCGCTTCCAGCGCAATCTCCTCCAGCGTCTCCACGCAATCAGCGGAAAAGCCGGGCATCAGCACGGCCACCCGCCGCACGCCATCGGCCGCCAGTTGTCTGAGCAGCGGTTCGGTATAGGGTTGCAGCCAAGCCGCCCGGCCAAAGCGGGACTGGAAGGCGAGCGGCATGGACAGATCATCCATGCCCAGCGCCGCGCGCAGCAGCCGGGCGGTTTTGCGGCAGTGGCAATAATAGGGATCGCCCAGGTCCAGCGTGCGGCGCGGCATGCCGTGGAAGCTGAGCAGGATGCGTTCGGGCTGATGGTCGAGGCCCGACAGCTGCGCGCGAACCGATGCGGCCAGCGCGGCAATATAGGCGGGATGATCGTGATAGGGCGGCAGTGTGGCGATGGCCGGCATCCAGCGCATCGCGGCCAGCGCATCGAAAGCCGCCTGCAACGCCGTGCCGGTGGTGGCCGAGCTATATTGCGGATAGAGCGGGGCCAGAAGGATGCGGTCAAAACCCTCCGCCTTCAGCGCCGCCAGCCGGTCGGCAATGGCGGGATTACCATAGCGCATGGCGAAATCGACCCGCACGCCCAGCAGCGGCTCCAACTGTTTCGCCTGTTCGCGGGTGTTGACGCGCAAGGGGCTGTCGTTCGCCGCGCGATCCCACACTTTCGCATAATTGGCGGCGGAGGCTTTTGGCCGGGTGGTGAGGATCGCGCCATACAGAATGGGCTTCCACAGCAGCGCCGGAATCTCCACCACGCGCCGGTCTGACAGGAATTGCGCCAGATATCGCCGCACCGCGCCCGGCGTCGGTTCATCCGGCGAGCCGAGGTTGATGAGCAGAATGGCGACCTTGCCGGCAGGTGCCGCCGGATGGTCTTCAGGCCGCATAGAATGGCCCCAGC
Organism: Sphingomonadales bacterium UBA6171; assembly: GCA_002422985.1. Classification (GTDB taxonomy): domain Bacteria; phylum Pseudomonadota; class Alphaproteobacteria; order Sphingomonadales; family Sphingomonadaceae; genus Sandaracinobacteroides. The sequence continues at coordinate 28,956 of DITZ01000066.1, read as the reverse complement.
GGCAGGCTGCGCGCGCGCCTGCCGGTGGCGGCGTAGAGCGCATTGGCCAGCGCCGGTGCCGCCGGCGGCGTGCCGGGTTCCCCCACCCCGCCCAGCGCCGCGCCAGATGTGACGATGGCGCTGGCGATGCTTTCGGGCGACTGGCGCAGCATGAGCAGCGGATAGAGATCGAAATTCTTCGCAACGCTGGCACCGTCTTTGAAGGTCAGCCCCTCGTGGATGGCGGCCGACAGGCCCATGATGCCGCCGCCTTCCAGTTGCGCCTTCACCGAATCCGGGTTGATGGCGCGCCCGCAATCGATGGCGCTGGCCAGCCGATGGATGCGGATTTCGCCCTCTGCAACCGAGGCTTCGACCATGGTTGCCACGATGGAACCGAAGCTTTCATGCAGCGCGATGCCGCGCCCGCGGCCGGCGGGCACCGGCTGATCCCAATGGCCGCGTGCTGCAGCCTCGCGCAGCACGCGCGCATGGCGCGGCGCGTTGGCCAGCAGCTTCAGCCGGAAGGCGAGCGGGTCCGCACCGGCGGCCTCGGCCAGCTCGTCAACGAAGCTTTCGACGAAAAAGGCGGTAAAGCTGTGCCCCACCGAGCGCCAATAGCCCAGCGGCACCGGCTGCACGACGGGCAGATGCTCGGCGCTGTAGGCGGCCACCGCATAGGGGATTTCCACCGCGCCCTCGATGGCGGAATCGCTGGGCCTGGCCGGATTGCCCGCCATCCTCGGCATGGTGCGCGACAGGAAGCTGGCGCCGACATTGGGCACGGCGATGCGGCTGTGCCAGTTGGCGATGCTGCCGTCTGCGGCCAGCGTGGCGCGCATATGGGCGGCGGCGGGCGGGCGGAACCGGTCGCTGCCCAGATCCTCGGCGCGGCTCCATTGCAGCAGCACCGGCTTTTCCACGGCTCTGGCGATGAGCGCGGCCTCCACCATGGCATCGGCCTCGACCTTGCGGCCAAAGCCGCCGCCCAGCAGCGTCGGGTGGATGGAAACGGCGGATTCGGCCAGGTCCAGCGCCTCTGCCACCGCCCAGTGGGCAAGCGTGAGCGACTGGGTTGGCCCCCAGATTTCCGCCCGATCCGCCGAGACGCGCGCCACCGCCACCATCGGCTCCATCGCGGCATGGGCCAGGAAGGGCACGGCATAGTCCGCGCGCAATTCCTTCAGCGCCGGCGCATCACCGGGCGCGGCGGCATCACCGGGCGCAGCAGCGGCCTGCACGGCCTCTGCAATCCAGTCGCCGGCTGGCGGTGCGCCGTCTGCCGTGCCGTGCCGGAACCCGGCGGTGATGCTGTCCACCGCGCGCTGTGCTTCAAAGCTGGTGATGCCGGTGGCGGCCACCCAGTTCGCGCCGCGCACCATCTGCACGCCGGGCGGTGCCTTGGCGCTGGCGAGGCTGCCGCCAATCGGCCCGTGGCGGATGGCGGCGAAGACCATGCCCGGCAGCCGCACATCGCCGCCATAGCGCGCGCTGCCGTCGGTTTTGGCCGGAATGTCGATGCGCGGCAGCGGCTTGCCCTCCAGCGGGCGGGCGGCGGCGTCCCGCAGCGTCACCTTGCCCGGCGCGCGATCGGCATCCACCAGCCGCACGGCATCGGCGAACGCCATGCGGTTGGCCTTGTAGGTCACCCAGCCGGCTCTGGTGTCGAGGTCTGCCGCGTCGGCCCCCCATTCGCGCGCGACCGCCTCGGTCAGCAGCGTGCGCGCGGTGGCGGCGGCCTCGCGCAGGATGTCGTGATAGCCGCGGATGGAGGTGCTGCCGCCCGTCAGATGCAGGTTGATGCGCTGGATGGCGGTTGCACCCAGATAGCCGGCGATGTCGCGCAGCAGCGCCGGCAGCCCGGCGGTGCCGGCATTCACCAGCCCGACATGGGCATAGGCCGGGTGCCAGGGCGCCGGCTCCACCGCCATCATGCGCCAGTCCGCGCCCAGCTCGTCCGCCACGATCTGCGCAAAGCCGGAAAACACGCCCTGGCCCATCTCTGCCTGCGGCACGGCTACGCTGACCTTGCCATCCGGCGCGATGCTGATCCAGGCGTTCAGCAGCAGCTCGCCATCCGGGGTCTGGCGCGCGTTGGGCCAGCTGCGCGGCCACAGCGCAAAGCCGACCACCACGCCCAGCACGGCCCCGGTGCCGATCAGGAACTGCCGGCGGCTGGGCAGAACCTGCCGGTGGCTGGGCAGGACCTGCCGGCGGCTGGACAGGCGGCGTTTTGCAGGGGCGGGCGGCGGGGTCTGGTCGGGCATGATCGTGCCTCTAGCATGCCGTGCGCGGCTGCAAAACTGCTGCTATGACGCGCCGATGAACCTGCCGTCTGACACTGATCGCCTTTCCATCGGCCGGGGCCTGTGGATTGCTGCGGGTGCCATCGAGCTGCGCTTCATCCGCGCCTCCGGCCCCGGCGGGCAGAATGTGAACAAGGTGTCCACCGCCGTACAGCTGCGCTTTGATCTGGCCGGCGCGCCAAGCCTGCCCGATGCCGTGAAACAGCGGGCGGCACGGCTGGCCGGCCAGCGGCTGACGCTGGCCGGCGAGATTGTGCTGAGCGCGGACCGGTTCCGCACCCAGGATGCCAACCGCAAGGACGCCATCGACCGGCTGCTGGAACTGTTGAAGGAAGCCGCCGTGCCGCCACGCCCGCGCCGCCCGACGCGCCCGACCATGGGATCCAAAACGCGGCGGCTGGAATCAAAGGCGCGGCGATCCGGCGTGAAATCCGGCCGGGGCAAGCCCGGCGACGACGGCTGATGACGGATGACGGCTGCGTCAATTTTCTGACGCTGTCCTGCGGCGGAATCCGCCAATGATTTGACGTCCGCACCCGCTCGCCCATGGGGCGCCGGTTGGCACGCTTATTGCTTCTGTCTCCCCTGAACGGCCGGGGCCCCGCGAGTTTGCGTGGGGCATGCGGCCAGCGATGGAGCGGGTGATGGCGGCAACAGGCGACATGGTGGTGGGCGATCCGGCGATGCGCGCGCTGATGCGGGAGGCGCAGGCCGCCGCCGCCAGCCGGGCAACCCTGTTGATCAGCGGCCCCAGCGGCGCGGGAAAAGAGGTGCTGGCCCAGGCCATCCATGGCTGGAGCGACCGGGCGGATGGGCCCTTCATCGCGCTGAATTGCGCCGCACTCCCCGAAACCATGGTGGAGGCGCTGCTGTTCGGCCATGAGCGCGGTGCCTATACCGGGGCGGTGGGGGCGGGCAGCGGCCTGGTGCGCGCGGCCTGCGGCGGCACGCTGTTTCTGGACGAGATTGGCGAACTGCCGCTTGCCGTGCAGGCCAAGCTGCTGCGCGTCCTGCAGGAGCGCGCGGTGCTGCCGCTGGGCGCGCTGCGGCCGGTGCCGGTGAATATCCGCATCGTGGCGGCGACCAACCGCGATCTGGCCGACGAGGTGGCCGCCGGACATTTCCGCGAGGATCTGTGGTGGCGGCTCAATGTGTTCCCGCTGTCACTGCCGCCGCTTGCCGCCCGGCCCGGCGATATTGCGCCGCTGGCCCATGCGCTGGTTGCGCGGGCGGCGTTGGCGGAGGGACGGGATGCGCCCGCGATCAGCGATGCCGCGATGGCGCTGCTGCTGGATCACAGCTGGCCCGGCAATGTGCGGGAACTGGATAATCTGCTGCAACGCGCGGCGATCCTGTCGGCCGGCACCACCATCCAGCCGCAGCATCTGCGCTTTGAACGGGTGCGGCAGCACGCCGGCAACAGCGACCTTGGCGGCGCGCTGAAATCGCGCGAGGCCGACGCCATTGCAGCCGCACTGGCGGAAAGCGCCGGCCGCAAGGCCGCCGCCGCCGCGCGGCTCGGCATCAGCGAACGCACGCTGCGCTACAAGATGGCAGCAATGGCCGGCCGTCCGCGCCGCATGACGCCGCTGGTGCTGCAATGAATGGCATCGACACCCGCATGGGCGTGCAGGGCGTGCTGCAACTGCGCGCCGAGATATTGCAGCGGTCCGGCGCGATCCGCCAGGTGGCGGGGCAGCCGGCGGCGCAGGCTGTGGCCGCAACGCCTTCCGGCGGCTTTGGCGCGGCGATGGAAACGGCGGTGCGGTCGGTGAACGGCCTGCAGGCCGACAGCAGTGCGCTGTCAGCGGCCTATGAGCGCGGCGAGACGCAGGACATCGCCAGCGTGATGCTGGCGCGGCAGAAAGCGAGCGTGGCGTTCGAAGCGACGGTGCAGGTGCGCAACCGGCTGATCTCCGCCTATCGCGACATCATGAACATGCCGGTTTGAGGGGGCTGAGCCATGGCACAGCAGGAAAGCGCCGTTTCGGCCCGCCCGACGATGCTGGCGGCCCCCATCGCACAGGCGAGGGGCTGGTTCGCGGCCAATCCGCTGGCGCGGCGCGCTGCCGTTCCGGCGGCGGCCGTGCTGGCGCTGGCGGCGCTGCTCATCGGCTGGCTGCTGCTCTCGGCACCTGATCGCGCGCCGCTCTATCGCTCGCTGCCCGAAAATGACAAGGCCGCGGTCGTCGCCGCGCTGGAGGCCGCCGCCATGGACGTGGCGCTCGATCCGCAGTCGGGCGCGGTGCTGCTGCCGGCTGACGACCATGCCCGCGCGCGGATGCTGCTGGCGGCCGACGGCCTGCCGCGCGCCGCGCCCGGCGGGATGGACCTGCTGGCGGACATGCCCATGGGTGCCAGCCGCGCGGTGGAGGGCGCACGGCTGAAATCCGCGCAGGAACGCGAACTGGCCCGCTCCATTGAATCGCTGCAAGGCGTGGAGGGTGCGCGCGTGCTGATCGCGGTGCCCGATCCCTCACCATTCGTGCGCGAACGGTCGCCGGTCACGGCCTCTGTCACCGTGACGCTGGCGTCGGGGCGCATGCTGTCAGAGGGGCAGGCGCGCGCCATCCTGCATCTGGTGGCGGGCGCGGTGCCCGGCCTTTCGACCGACCATGTGGCGATTGCGGACCAGACCGGCCGGCTGCTCTCTGGCGACCCCAATGCCGCGCACGATGGCGCGGACGATCAGCGCCTGCAAATGCAGGCCCGCATGGAAGGCCGGGCGCGCGAGGCGATATTATCGCTGCTGACCCCGATGGTCGGCGCCGACAATGTCACCGCGCAGGTATCGGTCGAGCTGGACTTCGCCGCCCGCGAAGCCGCGCGTGAGCAGTTCGACCGCGATCCTGTGGTGCGGTCGGAATCGACCAACCGCCGCACCAGCAGCGAGCCGCGCGCCATCGGCATTCCCGGCGCGCTCACCAACACGGTGCCGTCGGCCGCAACGGTGAAGGCGACGCCTCCGCCCGGCGTTGCGCCACCGATGGCGGAAGCGCGCGGCGAGGAACAGGCGACGCGCAACTTCGAGGTGGGCCGCTCGCTGGAAGTGACGATGCACAGCGGTGGGACGGTGCGGCGGCTGACGGCGGCCGTTGCGATCCGCGCCGACGCGCTGGGTCCGCCGGCCGGCCGGGCCGCCGTCATCCGCGAACTGGAGACGCTGGTGGGCAGCGCCATCGGCGCGGACGCCCGGCGCGGGGATCAGGTGAAAATCGCCGCCCGGCCTTTTGCGCCGCTGGTGGAAACAAGCGTGCCGATATGGCGCGAGCCGGTGCTGGTGGACGGCGCCAAATGGCTGGCGCTGGCGATTGTCGCCCTGGTGGCGCTGCTGCTCGCCCGGCCGCTGCTGAAGCGGGTGGCGCAGCCGATACAGGCCCGAACGGTTGACGGCGGCGATGCGCTGCGGGTGACGTCGGCTGAACCGGAACCGCCGGTGGACTTTGCCGCCAAGCTGCAACAGGCGCGGCTGCTGGCGGCGAGCGATACCGCACGCGCCACCGCGGTCGCCCGCCGCCTGCTGGGAGAGGCGACAGCATGACCGTGCCGCCGCTTTCGGGTGCGGAAAAGACCGCGCTGCTGCTGCTGCTGCTGGAGGAGCCGGAGGCCGGCGCCATGCTGGCGCGGCTGGCCCCGGAACAGGTGGACGCCATCGGCCGGGCGATGATGCATGTCTCCGAAGCCTCGCCGGGCACCATCAATGGCCTGCTGGACGAGGTGCTGGCGATGGCACGGCAGACGGTGGCCGTGGGCGAGGGCGCGCCATCGGTGCGGCAGATGTTCGGCCAGGCACTGGGCGAGGATCGGGCGATCGGTGCCATCGAACGGCTGGGGCCGGCGGCGCGCGCGCCGCTGTTCGAGCGGCTGGCCTGGCTGGAGCCGACGGCCATCGGCGCGCTGCTGGCGGGCGAACATCCGCAGGCCCAGGCGCTGGTGCTGGCGAACATGCCGGAGGTGGCGGCCGGGCGGCTGCTCGCCGTGCTGCCAGCGGCAGGCCGGGCGGATATTGTGCGGCGCATTGCCATGATCGGGCCGGTCGCGCCGATGGCGCTGGAGGCGCTGGATGCGGCCCTGACGGCGCGGATCGTCGCCGCCCCGCCCCGCCAGCCGGTTGTGGGCATCGGCGGCATCGCGCGCGCGGCCAATCTGGTCAACCTGTCGGGCATGGACGAGACGGCCGTGCTGGCGGCGCTGGAATCGTGCGATGCCGCCGCCGCACAACAGATGGCGGATTCGCTGTTTACCTTCGCCGATCTGGCGAAGCTGCCGGACCGGGCGCTGCAGAATGTGATGCGGACGCTGGATGCGGACCTGTTGATACCCGCCATGCGCGGGGCGAGCGAGGAGGTGCGCCAGCGGCTGCTTTCCGCCATGCCGCAGCGCGCGGCGGAATCGCTGGCGGACGAAATGGCCAATCGCGGGCCGGTGAAGGCCGACGAGGCGGCCGCCGCGCAGAAATCCATCGCCGCCGCCGCGCGCCGCATGGCGGCCGAAGGCAGCATCAGCCTGCCGGGCAAGGGGCCGGCCTTTGTCTGACGAGACGGGCGGATTTGCGCTCCGGCGGCTGCTGGGCGGCGGGCAGGGGCCGGTCGCGCCGCCATCCCTGTCGGAATCGGCGGTGGAAGCATTGCTGCATGCGGCGCAGGCGCGCGGTTTTGGCGCGGGGCTGGCGCGCGGAACCGAACAGCTGGCGCAGGCGCTGAGCGAGGCGCAGGCCGAGGCTGACGCGCGGCTGGCGCTGGCACAGGCGCAGATGCAGGCGGCACGGCATGCGCTGGCCCGGCTGGGTGCGGATCAGGCGGGTGCGCTTGCCATCGCCATGCTGCGGCGGTTGCTGAATACAGACTCGGCGGTGGCTGAAGCCGCACTGGCGGCGATGGCCGGCGCGATGGCCGATGCTTTGCCGGAGGCGACACTGCACGCGCATCCGGCGGAGGCTGAAGCGCTGGCGGCGGCGCTGGGCGTTGCGGTGGTGGCAGACGCAAGCCTTGCCCGCGGTGCGCTGGTGGCGCGGGCGGGCGACGCCCGGCTGGAAGACGCGCTGGACCGGCGGATGGCGCTGCTGGCGCAGGCGGTGGCCGATGCCGGCTGAGGTGCTGCGCCAGCCCTGTGATCTGGCCGCTGATCTGGCCAGCGATCTGGCCGCTGATCTGGCCTGCGACCGGGCGCTGGCGGCGGTGCGCCGCGTCGCCTTCGCACCGCTGCGGGTGGGGCAGGTGCTGGCGGCAGACGGCGCGACGGTGACGGTAAGCGGGCTTTCGGCCGCGATCGGCGATCTGGTGGAGCTGGCAGGCGATGGCGGGCCGGTGCCGGCCGAGGTGATCGGCTTTCGGTCTGGCGAGCTGATCGCCTTGCCGCTGGCAGCGGGCACGGTGCGGCCGGCGGCGCGGGTGGTGCATATTGGCCGGGCCGATCTGGTGGCGGTGGGCGCAGGGCTGCTGGGCCGGGTGGTGGATGGCTGGGGCCAGCCGATCGACGGGCTGGGGGCAATGGCCGCTGAAGGGCAGTGGCCGCGCGGCGGGGTGCCGCTGGCCCCGCTGGACCGGTCGGATCTGTGCGTGCCGATGTGGACCGGCGTGCGCCCCATCGACACGCTGCTGACGCTGGGGCGCGGGCAGCGCGTGGGGCTGATGGCGGGCAGCGGCGTCGGGAAAACCGCGCTGATGCAGCAACTGATCATGGGCGCGGCGGCCGATGTGGTGGTGGTGGCGCTGCTGGGGGAACGGGGGCGCGAGATTGCGGCCTTTGTGCACGGCATGGGGGCAGCGGCCCGCGCCCGCGCGCATGTGATCGCGGTGCCGGCCGATGATGCGCCGGGGATGCGGGTGCGCGGGGTGGAGCGGGCGTTTGCGGTGGCCGAATATTGGCGCAGCCTGGGCGCGCATGCGCTGCTGCTGGTGGACAGTCTTACCCGTGTCGCGCACGCGCAGCGGCAACTGGGGCTGGCCGTGGGCGAACCGGCGGGGCCGCGCGGCTATCCGGCATCTGCGCTGGCGATGATCCCCCGGCTGGTGGAGCGCGCCGGCAATGATGGGCGCACCGGCGGCGCGGTGACGGCGATCATGACCGTGCTGGCCGATGGCGACGATCTGGTGGGCGACCCGGTGGTGGATGCCGCGCGCGGCGTGATGGACGGGCATATCATGCTCGCCCGTTCGGTGGCGGCCGGCGGGCGCTTTCCGGCGATTGATGTGGGCCATTCGCTCAGCCGCACGATGGATGGCGTGGCGGAGCCCTGGCATGTGGCCGCCGCCGCCCGGTTCCGCGCGGATTTCGCCCGGCTGGAACTGGTGCGCGAGCTGCGCGCCATGGGTGCCTATGTGCCCGGCCAGGATGCCGCCGCCGATCGGGCGCTGGCGCTGGAAGGCGCGATGGAGGCGCTGCTGCGGCAGGATCGCCACCAGAGCCTGCCGCATGAACAGAGTTTGGCGGCCTTGCAGTCGGAGTGGGCGACATGAACGCAGACGAACAATTGCGCCGGCTGGCACGGATGCAGATCCTGCATCGCCGGCTGGAGCGCGGGCGAATTGCCGAGGCGACGGCAGCACGGATGGCCGCGCGCGATGCCGAGGAACGGATGCGCCGGGTGGAAGCGCTGATGACAGCCTCTGCCCCCGAACCGGCGGAGCGCAGCGTGATGGCGCTGACGGCGGGCGCGGAACTGCGGCTGTTGCTGGGCGATGTGCTGCTGGCGGCCCGGCGCGGCCATGCGGAAGCGCAGGCGCAGCGACAGGCGGCAGACGCCCGGCTGCGCCTGCATGACAAGCGCGGCGAGCGCATCGCCGAACGGCTGGGCGATGCACGGCGCGCGGTGGACCATCAGGAGGAGGATCGGATGGCGCAGGCACAGACAGGCCGTGCCCGCACGGCGGAAACACAAACAGGCCGTGCCCGCACGGCGGGAGCAAAAACTGGCCGTGCCAGCCCGGCGGGAGCCGGGGCATGACGGCGGTTGCGGCCGCGCCGGGCCTGTTGGCGGCGATTGCGCCGCCCGGTGCCAGGCGTGGTGCCGCCAAGGCACCGCCGCCGTTCGAGGCACTGTTGCTGGCGGCCGAAACGCCGACCGCCGACGCTGCGACTCCGCCGGGGAATATGGCAGACAGCAGCGAGGTGCCGCCGCGCCGCGCCCGCACGCCGGATGTGCAGGCCCTGCCGTTGACGCCGCCGCCACCGCCACCGCCGCCACCACCGCCACCACCCGACACCGGCAGGCCCTTGGTGGCGGATGGCGCGTCGCCATCCTTGTCGGGCCTGACCGAAGCTGCGCCCGTCGGGGCGGCGGCCGTCGCCACAGAGATGACACCCGCCAGCGCCCCCGGCCAGACACAGGGGCCGGCCGAAGCCGCACCGCCCCCGCTGGCCGATCATCCGCTACCGGCTGCCGGCCAGACGGCAGCGGCATGGCCGGCCGCCGAACCGGCGCAGGTGGCGACACAATCGGCCCAGTCGCCTGCACCGGCCATGTCGCCGCCACCGGCCTTGTCGCCGACGACAATTCTGCCGCCGGCCATGCCCCTGCCGACGCTGCCTGCCCTGCCCGTGCCGACGCTGGTGGCCCTGACGCCGCCGTTGGAGGGGCCCGCGGAGATGGCCGGTCCCTTGCGGAGTCGCGCTCCCCGCATCAGCCTTTCCCCGCAGGGGGGCATGGTTTCGTCTGAACTGGCGGCGCAATCGCTGCCGATTCCGTTCCAGGCTGGCGGCGAAGCGATGCAAAGCGGAGAGCGGCCGCCGGACATGGCAGCGATGCAGCAGGCCCTACCAGATATGGTGCCCGATACGGGCGAGGAGCCGCCAGCCTTCGCGGATGTGGTGATCGAAACCGCGCCCGGCCACACCCTCGACATCCTGCTGCAAGCCGCGGACGCCGAGGCTGTGGAGCGGCTGGATGCCGGATTGGAGCAGTTGGGGCGCGATCTGGCGGCCATTGGGTCCGAAGTGGAGGCGATCCGGGTGGAGCAGCGCGTCGATGCAGGCGCAGAACAGGGGATGCCGGAGCGTGGGCGGGATCATCCGCCGGCGCTTTGGGGGCAGATGAGCAGAGGTGAACGGGATGATCGGGGGCAACAGCAGCACAGCGGCGGCAGCCGGACGGGCGAACAGCAGCCGGCCATGCGGCGCGGCGCGGCCAGCGCGCCGGGTGTTGACGGAAAGGTGGATCGTTATGGCTGAAGCATCTGCGCCGCGCCGGGGCCTCTCCCATGGCTGAGGCCGTCACCCTTTCGCCCGATGGCCCGCCGGCCAAAAAGCCCGGCCTGTTGAAGCGTATCCTGCTGCCCTTCATCCTGCTGCTGCTGGGCATCGGCGGCGGGGCGGCGGGGGCCTGGCTGCTGCCCGCCTATCTGCCCTCGGCCCAGCCGCCCAGACCGCCGGCACCGCATGTGGCGCCGCTGGAATATGTGCCGATCGACAATAGTTTCACCGCCAATCTGAAGGACAGCGGCCGCTTCATCCAGGTGAAGATCGCCATCTCCACCAACGGCGGATCGCCGGTGGTGGAGGCGGTGGAGCGGCACAAGGTGCCGATCATCGCCGCCGTGCTGGGCGTTTTGGCAGACACGAAGGAAACGGATCTGGAACTGCCCGGCGGACGCGACAAGCTGGCGACCAGCATGCGCATCGTCATCAATGATGTGCTGCAACGCAAGAGCGGCGTGGCGGGGGTGGACGAAGTGTTCATCACCAGCTTCGTGCTGCAATAGGCGCGGCGGGTGGCGCGCGCACCAGAGGATATGCGCCGACAGGTGCGGCCGATGCTGTGGCCGGTGGTGGAGCGCTCGCCGCGCGAACGGGTGGCGACAGCGCCGACATCTGAAACAGCGTCGGCGGCAGCGCCGACATCTGAAACAGCCTCGGCGGCAGCGCCGCCCGCACCAACGCCCGCCTGGCTGCGGCCCGATGTAATCGCGCCCTATCTGGCGGCCGAGCTGGGCATGGCGCTGGGCATCCGCCGTGATCTGCTGCCGCTGTCCGGCGGCGCGGGCGCGGAGCAGGCCGGCGGGCTGCTGCACATCATCACCGCCCGCGTGGCCGGCGGGCTGGTGCAGGTCGCCATGCCGCGCGGGCAGATGATGGCGGCGATTTCGGTGGTGCTGGGCGACGCCGGGCCGTGGGACAGCGAAGGCGGCGCGGCGGCGGACATGCTGCGGCTGCTGGCACCGGATAATGCCAGCTGGGCGGCGCTCGCTGCACTGATGGCGCGGGCGCTGAAGCGGGCGCTGGCCTCGGCCGGCGCGCAGCCGCTGGGCGTGGAAGCACTGGCGCGGCCGGAGCCGCAGGCGGGTGACGGGACCTGGCTGGCGCTCGCCATGGCCGGCGACGGGCCGGACTGGACGCTGTGGCTGGGCTATGTGGCGAATGCGGCACGCCCGGCGGCGGGCGGGCGGACACAGGGCGCTGAGACACCGGGCGCTGAGACACCGGGCGCTGAGACACTGGGCGCTGATACAGTGGCCACAGAAATTCTGGCGGCTGAAACACTGGCCGCCGGGCCCGATGCTGCCGGGGCAGCGGCGGCTGATCGGGCGTCATTTGCCGGGGCGCGGCCAGCGGATGGCCCGGCACCAAACAGGCGGACGATCGACGGCGGCTGGGCGCAACGGGTGGAGAGCCTGTCCCTGCTGATCGAGGTGCCGGTGACGCTGCGACTGAGTTCACAGCGGCTGCCGCTGGCGCGGGTGATGCGGCTGTCGGTGGGCGATGTGCTGGCGCTGCCGCCGGTCCGCACGCTGGGGCTGATGGTGGCGGGGGAGGAACAGGCGCGCATTCCCCTGTCGATGCTTGGCGAAGGAACAGCAGAATGAACGCGATGTCGAAGGATGTGCCGGTGCCGGTCGACCCGGATGTGCGCCCGCCGGGTGCGCGTGACGCCGGCGGCGCTGTGCGGCTGACCATGGATTTTGACGACAGCGGCGACGAGCTGGCGGCGGAAGACGGGGCAGCACCCGCGCCGGACGGCGCATTTGGTTCCGCGCCGGACGGCGCAGCAGGCTCCGCGCCGGACGGCGCAGCAGTCTCCGCGCCGGATGGCGCATTTGGTTCCGCGCGGGATGGCGCGGGCGATGGTGGACCGGCGCGCACGGGCTTTGATGGCGCGGCGCGCAAAGGCAGCGCCGGCGCCCGGCGCGGCGCAGATGGTGCGGGCGCTGCACGGGGGGGACAGGCCGGCAGCGTCCCCGCGCCGGCCGGGGCCGCAGCACAGGGTTTCGGGGAAGCCGGTACATCCGGCGCAGGCAGCTTCGCCAGTCGCGCGCCCGCCGGGCCGGACGCGCGGGACGACACCGGCTTTGGCGGCGGTGCGCCGGCTTATGGCGGCGGCGCAACAGCTTATGGCAGCGGCGCAGCAGCTCATGGCAGTGGTGCGCCAGCTTATGACAGCGGTGCAGACAGTCCGCCAGCGGACGGGCAATGGGAGACGGGTCGGGCCGGTGCCGGTGGCGCATCGCGTTCCCGGCGCGCGGACAGCGCCGGGCCGGAAGTGCGCGGCAACGGCCCGCTGCCGATCCGGCTGGCCGGGATAGAGGTCACGCTGTCGGTGGAGCTGGGCCGGCGGCAGCTGTCGCTGCGCGACCTGATGACGAGCGCGCCCGGCCAGCTGTTCGCGCTGGATACGCTCACCAGCGAACCCGTGGAGGTGCTGGTGAACGGCCGGCTGTTCGCGCGCGGGGAGGTGGTGGCGATGGGCGACCAGTTCGGCGTCAGGCTGACAGAGCTTGTCGAGCCGGAGGCGTGAGGCGGCATGGGCGACTATCTCCTCCGCCTGATGATCGCCTTGCCGCTGGTGTGCGCGCTTGCGGTGGCGCTGCTGCTGCTGTGGCGGCGCTGGGGCGGCGCTTCCCGCTGGCCGGCGCTGCGCCGCGCCGGGGCACCCGTGCCGCGCCCGCTCAGCCTGCTGGCGACCGAACGCCTGTCGGCTTCAGCGATGCTGGCCGTGGTGCGCTTTGATGGCCGCGATCATCTGCTGGGGCTGAGTGCAGCCGGCCTGACGCTGCTGTCGAGCGCGCCCGTGCAACCGGCGAGCGAGGGAGAGAAGAGGACATGAAGCGATGACCCATAGCGCCCGACCTTCTCGACCCGTTCGTCACTTTATGACGCTCGGCCTCGGCGTCCTCTTGCTGCTGCTGTCAGCGCCCGGCTTCGCGCAGGCGGCCGAACCCTCGGCGCTGGGCGGCATCCTCTCGCTGGCGGGCGGCGGCGGCGACACGCCCGAACTGTCGCTTTCCCTGCAACTGCTGCTGCTGCTGTCGCTGCTGACCCTGCTGCCATCGGTGCTGCTGATGATGACGGCCTTTGTGCGCATCATCATCGTGCTCTCCATCCTGCGGCAGGCCATCGGCCTGCAACAGACGCCGCCCAACCAGCTGCTGGTGGGGCTGTCGCTGTTCCTTACCTTCTTCGTGATGCAGCCGGCGCTGGCCGATATCAACCGCACCGCGCTGCAACCCTTTGTGACAGACAGTATTTCTGCCGAAGCCGCCATCGGCAATGCCGGCGATGTGCTGCACGGCTTCATGCTGGCGAACACGCGCAAGGCCGATCTCTCGCTGTTCGCCGATCTGGCGGGCGAAGCGCCCTTTGCCGGCGCGCAGGATGTGCCGATGCGGGTGCTGATGCCGGCCTTTGCCACGTCTGAGCTGAAAACCGCCTTCCAGATCGGCATCCTGCTGTTCCTGCCCTTCCTCATCATCGATCTGGTGGTGGCGACCGTGTTGATGGCGCTGGGCATGATGATGGTGTCGCCGGTGATGATCGCGCTTCCCTTCAAGCTGATGCTGTTTGTCGCGGTGGATGGCTGGGCGCTGGTGATGGCCTCGCTGGCGCAGAGCTTCGCGAGCGGCTGATGGGCGAGGATCTGCTTTATGACAGCGCGCGGCAGGCGTTGTGGGTGCTGACGCTGGCGGTGTTGCCGGCGCTGCTGCCGGCGCTGCTGATCGGGCTGGTCATCGGTCTTATCCAGGCGGCGACCTCGGTGCAGGAAGCAACGCTGACCTTTGTGCCCAAGCTCATCGGCGTGGCGCTCGCCATCCTGCTGTTCGGCGGGGTAACGGCCGGCCTGTTGCTGGACTTCACCCGCGACATGATGGCGGCGATCCCGCGCATGGGGCGATAGCGGTGGAGGCCGTCACCGCGCTCCGCCCGGAAGCCTTTGTGCTGGGGCTGCTGTTCGCCTCGCTTCGCACCGGCGCCGCACTGGCGCTGCTGCCGGCTTTGGGTGGCCAGCTGATTCCGGTGCGGGTGCGCATCGGGCTGTCGGGTGCGATCGGCTTTCTGGTGATGGGCAGCCAACATGCGCCCGCGCCACCGGACGACATGCTGTCCATGGTGGGGATGCTGGCGGTGGCGGGCGAACTGCTGGTGGGCGCGGTGGCCGCCCTTTCCCTGCACGCCGCCTTTGCCGTGGCCGCGATTGCCGGCGAATGGGTGGCGCAGGCCATGGGCATCGGCTTTGCCATGGCGATGGACCCCGGCGCGCCGCCCGCGCCGGTGGTGAGCGCGCTGTTCGTGCTGCTGATGTGGGCGATATTTCTGCAAACCGGCGGGCATCTGCTGCTGATACGGCTGCTGGTGGAAAGCTATGCGGCGATGCCATCCGGTGCGGCGCTGCTGGAGGCCGACCGGCTGTGGAAGCTGGCGGGCTGGGGCGGGCTGGCGGTGGCCGGCGGGGTGCTGGCGGCCCTGCCGCTGGGCGCGGCGCTGCTGCTGGTGAACCTGGCGCTGGCGGTGGCCGCGCGATCGGCGCCGCAGCTGGGGCTGTTCTCCATCGGCTTCCCGCTGATGCTGCTGGTGGGGCTGGTGGGCCTGCCGCTGATGCTGCCGGGGCTGGCGGACAGTTTCGCCGGCGCGCTCGCCACCATGCACGGTCAGCTGTCGGCGGTGCTGCTTGGCGGATGAACGGCCCGGCGGCGAGGCGACCGAGGCCGCGACTCCGCACAAGAAGCAGGAGGCGAAGCGCAAGGGCAACCGGCTGAACGCGCGCGAGCTGGGGACCGCGATGGTGGGGCTGGCCGGTGCGCTGTGGGGCTGGGTGATGATCATCCCGCTGGGCACGGCGCTGGGCGAAGCCACGGTGCGGGCCTTTCAATTCGATGCCGGAACGCTGGCGCAGTTCGACGCAGCGGCGCTGGCGGGCGCGCTGCTCGCCCCGCTGCTGCTGCCCATGCTGGCGCTGCTGGGCGCGGTGCTGGTGGCGGTGATCGCGGGGCAGGCGCTTTCCGGTGGCATCGGCTTTTCTGCCGAGGCGCTGTTGCCGAAATGGGAGCGGCTGTCGCCCGCCAAGGGCCTGACGCGCATGTTCGGCTCCAAAGGGCTGGTGGAGCTGGTGAAGGCGCTCGTCAAGGCGGGGCTGATTGTCAGCATTTCCATTCTGCTGCTGCGCGATGCCCTGCCGCAGCTGATGCAGCTGAGCGCGGGCACGCTGGACGCGGCGCTGGGCAGCATCGCCGCGCTCGCCGCCCGGCTGCTGCTGTTCCTGACGCTGGGGCTGGTGCTGGTGGCGGGCGCGGACCTGCCCTGGCAGATTTTCCAATGGCTGAAGCAGCTGCGCATGAACCGGCAGGAGCTGCGCGACGAGCATAAGCAGCAGGAAGGCTCGCCGGAGATGAAGCAGGCCATGCGCCGCGCCGCGCGGCAGATGCTGAAATCCGCCAATCGCGGTGCCATGGCGGATGCGACCGTGGTGCTGACCAACCCGACGCATTTCGCCGTCGCGCTGCGCTATCGGCCGGATGTGGATGCGGCACCCGTCATCCTGATGCGCGGGCGCGGGCTGATGGCGGAGGTGATCCGCGAGCTGGCGGCAGAACAGCAGGTGCTGCTGCTTTCCTATCCGTCGGTGGCGCGGGCGATCTACTATACCGGCAAGGCCGGGATGACGATCCGGCCCGATCTTTATGCCGCGGTGGCGGTGATTATCGCCTGGGTGCTGCGGATGCAGGAGGGCGACCATGCCCCGCCGGCGGTGGAGGCCCCCGCTGGCGCCCGCTTTGACGAGATGGGCCGGCCGGAGGATTGAGCGCGCCCGTCGGACAGGAAGCGCCTTGGCGACGCGCCGCGGAATTGGCATGAGCGGGCATAAGGTGTTCCGGCTGCTTTCCCTCTTATGGCTGTTATGTGCGGCCCTGCCCTTGATGGCCGCCCCGCTGGCCGTTGCCGGCAATCTGCGCGCGGCGGCGGTCGCCGATGGCGTGGTGGTGCGGCTGGCGCTGTCGCAGCCGCTGGGCACCACGCCCACCGCCTTTGCGCTGGAAGACCCGCTGCGGCTGGTGGTGGACCTGCCGCATTCCTCCAGCCTGCGCCGGGATATAGTCGGCAGCGGCGAGGTGAAGGCGGCGCGGGTGTCGCAATTTGATGGCGATACGGTGCGGCTGGTAATCGATCTGCACCGGCATATGCGCATCGCGCGCGCGCGGCAGGGGCTGGACAATGTGCTGGAGCTGCAACTGGTGCCCCAGGAAGCCCCGGCCTTCACCACCGCCCGGCGCAAGGGGCGGGTGCCGCTGCCCGACTTTGTGGCGGAGGCCGCGCGCGTTGTGCCGCCGGGGCCGGAATCCCCGCCCGATATCGCCGACGACAGCCGCCGGCGGCTGGCCGAAGTGGAGCGGGTGCTGGAGGAAGCCGCGCGGCAGGCCGCCACCCCGGTGCCGGAAGAGGCGCAGCGCATACCGCAGTTCCGCCCGCCGCCGGTGGCCGTGGAAACGCCCGCGCCGCCCGCCGGCTATGCCCCGCGTCCGGCCCGGCGCAAGGATCGCTTCATGGTGGTGCTGGACGCCGGCCATGGCGGCAAAGACCCCGGCGCGCCATCGGTGAGCGGCGGCAAGGAAAAGGATGTGACGCTGGCCATCGCCATCGCCGCGCGCCGCGCCATCGAACGGCGCGCGCACGCCGAAGGCCGCAGGGTGGAGGTGCGGCTGACGCGCGGCGATGACCGCTTCGTGACGCTGGGCGGCCGGGTGCGGCTGGCGCGGGACTGGGGCGCGGACCTGTTCCTTTCCATCCACGCCGACAGCGCCGCCAATCCCGACGCGCATGGCGCGACCGTCTATACCCTGTCGGACATCGCGTCCGACCGGGAAGCGGCGCGGCTGGCGGCAAAGGAAAACCGCGCGGACATCATCGCCGGCGTCGATCTGTCCGGCGAGAACCGCGAAGTGGCGGGCCTATTGGTCGATCTGGGGATGCGCGATTCGATGAACGCCAGTGCCGATTTCGCCGTGCGGCTGCAAAAGGCGATGGCGAAAGAGGGCGTGCCGTTCCGCAGCAATGCACACCGTTTTGCCGGTTTTCAGGTGCTGCGGAACCTGGGCGTGCCGGCCGTGCTGCTGGAAACCGGCTATATGTCGAACGAAGGCGATTCCAGACGGCTATACTCGTCCGCCGGCCAGCGGGCGATTGCAGACGGCGTGGCAGACGCGGTGCTGGCGACAGCGCCGCCCTGAAACCGGCCGCCTTATTGGCTGGCGGCCGATGACAGGGTGGCGGCCGCGAGGAAGCGCACGGTCTCGCGGCGAATCCGCTGCTGATCTTGCGTGCTGGTGCCGTCGGCGAAATATTGTTGCAGGGCGGCACCGACCAGCGCGAACACCAGCTGGGCGGTGATGGCGCTGTTGGGCAGTTCATACCCTTCCCGTCGGGCCAGCGCCTCGATGTGGCGGCGCGTCCAGTCCACCACCACTTCGCGGGTGGCTTCGAAGAAGGGGGCGGAATCGGGGTTGTGCTTGCCGGCTGCCGTTTTTGCATGGCAATCGCCGTCGCCCACTTCATCCCACATATTATGGACTTCACAGAAATCAAAACAGCGGTTGATGGTCACATCAAAGCTGAGCCCGGCAATATCGTCGCCCGCTTCCATCGCGGCAATCATCTTTTCGCCATGCAGCCGGCCAAGCTCGATCAGCAGCGCGTGTTTGGAGCCGAAATGATAGAAGATCGAGCCTTCGGACACATCGGCCTCGCGGGCGATATCGGCCGTGCCGGTGGCGGAATAGCCATGCTTGCCAAACAGCATATAGGCCGCTTCCAGCACGCGGCTGCGGGTTTCCGCCGGGTCATAGCGGCGCGCGGCGACATCGGCCGACGCGCGGGCACCGGCTTTGCCGGCGGCCGGTGGTTGCCTGCGGGTGGGGCGTGAAGCCAAGGCGCTGTTCCTGCTAATTCTCCTCGCTTATGCCGCAGAACTGAGTGGCAGTCAAAAGTTGCGATTCGCAGGTGGCATTCAATGGCGCTAAGGACGCTGAATGCTGATGGAACCTGTCGATCATTTCACCTGGAGCGCAGACAGCGTGCGGCTGCACTGGCGGGAATGGCCGGGGCCGGCGGATGCGAATGCGCGCCCCGCCATCATCTGCATACCGGGGCTGACGCGCAACGTCCGGGATTTCGAAGCGCTGGCCAGCCGACTGTCCGCGCGCTTCCGGGTGATCGCCGTCAGCCTGCGCGGGCGCGGCGAATCGGGCTATGCGCCGGACAAACTCTCCTATGTGCCGCTCGTCTATCTGAAGGATATGGGTGCCGTGCTTGCCGATGCCCGCTGCACCCGCTTCATCGTGCTGGGCACATCGCTGGGTGGCCTGCTGGGGTTGCTGCTGCCGCTCACCCATGCGGACGCCATCGCCGGGCTGGTGCTGAACGATCTGGGGCCGGATCTGGAGGCCGACGGGCTGGCGCGCGTGCGCGCGCAGGTGGTGAAGCGCGGCGACGGCTGGGCCAGCTGGCTGATTGCTGCGCGCGATCTGGCGCGCCGGCAGGACCATATCTACCCGCGTTTTTCGCTGGACGACTGGCTGGCGCATACCAAGCGGCTGTGCCGGATTTCGCGCGGGGGGCGGATCGTGTTCGATTATGATCCCGAAATCGCCGCCCCCATGACGCTGCCCAACAGCGACGGCGGGGTGGACCTGTGGACCGCGCTGGACGCCTATCATGGCAAGCCCGTGCTCAGCCTGCGCGGCGAAACCTCGGACATTCTGACAGCGGCAACACAGCAGCGCATGGCCGCCCGACTGCCGGGCCTGCTGGCCGTGACCATAGCATCGGTCGGCCATGCACCCACGCTGGAAGAACCCGAAGCGCTGGCCGCGCTGGAGGGATTTTTGGGGCAGTGGTAGGGCATGGGTCGGTGTTGTGTCGGTGTATTGACCCGGCGCCCCCACCCCCGGCCCCTCCCCTAAAGGGGAGGGGNNCCGGGGGTGGGGGCGCCGGGTCAACTCACAACCTCAGGATCATGTACAAACGCAGGCAATTGACGCCCGGACCTACCCCCGAACCTCGGCCTCCAGCCGGCGCGGTGAAGCCTGTGCACCCAGCAGGGCCTGCGGTTCGGTGGGCGGGAAGCCCTTCATGGCGGCCCGGCGCGCATGGCGCCGCTCCAGATAGCGGCCAAGCACCACCGAGCCGGCCGCGACCGCGATCATGCCAAATGGCCCCAGCGTCCGGGCGAGCCGGGGCAGCACGACGGGAACCGTGGCACCGATGACAGCGCCGGCCGGGCCGGCCGCGACGCCGCCGATGCTCCGCGCGATGGTGCCGCCTGCGACGGCGGTGATGAGCTTGCCGATCATGCTGTCCCTTTCCTCTACTCCGCTATAACTGGCGATTTTCAGGCAGGATTCAAGTCGGCCCGCAGCATGGCGATCAGATGATTGAGCAGCAGCCGGCCGGCTGGCGTGACCGTCAGGCGCGCGCCGGGCGCCACCAACCCCATGGCGGTGAGCCGCTCCACGGCCGCCCGGTCCACCACATCGGCCAGCGGCACGCCGCTGTGCGCCTCGAACTGTATGGCATCGATGCCATCCGCCAGCCGCAGGCCCATCAGCAATGCTTCGCTCGCCGCATCGGCGGGTGGCACCGGGCTTTCCGCTTCCAGCCCATGGCCGTGCATTTTCACCGATGAAAGCCAGTTTTCCGGCCGGCGCAGGCGCTGGGTCGCCCGGTGCCCGCGCCGCCCATGCGCGCCAGGGCCGATGCCGGCATAGGGGGCGTAGGTCCAATAGGCCAGATTGTGCCGCGATTCATGGCCGGGCACCGCATGGTTCGACACTTCATACAAGGGCAGGCCATGCGCGGCGCACAGGCTGCCGGTCATCTCGAACATGGTGGCGGCGGCTTCCTCGTCCGGCAGGGAGAGGAGGCCCTTGGCGTGCAGCAGGTGGAAGCGCGTGCCCGGCTCTATGGTCAGCTGATAGGCGGACAGATGCGTGGTGCCAAAGCCCAGCGCGCGGGTCAGCTCCGCTTCCCACATGGCCGGCGTCTGGCCGGGGCGGCTGTGGATGAGGTCAAAGCTGACGCGGCTGAAATGGCGCTGCGCCACATCCAGCGCGGCCAGCCCCTCGGCCAGCGTATGCGGCCGGCCCAGCAGCTTCAGCGCGGCATCATCCAGCGCCTGTAGCCCCAGCGACACCCGGTTGATGCCGGCGGCGGCGAAATCGGCAAAGCGGGCGGCCTCCACCGATGATGGATTGGCCTCCAGGGTGATTTCCAGATCGGGGGCGCTTTCCCAATGCCGGCGGGCGGCGGTGATGATGGCCTCCACCGTCGCGGGCGGCATCAGCGAGGGCGTGCCGCCGCCAAAGAAGATGGAGGTCAGCCGATGGCCGGTCGTCAGCGCCGCCTCATGCGCCAGATCGGCCAGCAGCGCCGCCCGCCAGTCCGCCTGATCCACATCGGCCCGCACATGGCTGTTGAAATCGCAATAGGGGCATTTGGTGACGCAGAAGGGCCAGTGAACATAAAGCGCAAGCGGAAGCGGCTGAAATCCGGAGGATGATTGCGCAGCAATCATCCGAAGACTTTCAGACTCGCTGGAGCGCACGGCCGGCACGGCAGGCCCGCCGCGCGGGCTTTGTCCGCGCAGAGGGCTTGCCGGGACCGACGACTCCCCGCCAACGCCGCCCACCCCGCCCACCCCACTCACGCCGCCAGCGCTGCCTGCAACAGCGCAAACGCCCGCGCCCGGTGGCTGATGGCGTGCTTCATGGCCGGGTCCATTTCGGCGAAGGTTTGGGCATGGCCTTCGGGCACGAACAGCGGATCATAACCGAAGCCGAGGTTGCCGCGCGGTGGCCAGACCAGATGGCCGGGCATTTCGCCGGCGAATGTCTGTTCGGTGCCGTCGGGCCACACCAGCGCCAGCGTGCAGTGGAACGCCGCCCGGCGCGACACATCCGGCCCCAGCGCCTGCAACCGGTCCTCCACCTTCTGCATCGCGAGCATCCAGTCCCGCCCGTTCGGCGTTTCCGCCCAGTCCGCGGTGTAGACGCCGGGTTCGCCGTTCAGCGCGGCCACCGCCAGCCCGCTGTCGTCCGACAAAGCGGGCAGGCCGGTGCCGATGGCGGCAAAACGCGCCTTCAGCAGCGCATTGCCGGCGAAACTATCCTCCGTCTCCGCCGGCTCCGGCAGGCCAAAGGCGGCGGCCGGGATGGCCTCGATGCCGAACGGGGCGATGAGCGCGGCGATTTCCGCCAGCTTGCCCTTGTTGTGGCTGGCCAGCACCAGCCGGGGGCCGATGGCGGGCGTCAACGGCCGATCGCCGCCTTTTGCGCCGCGAAAATGTCGGCGCAGCCGATTCGCGCCAGCCGCATCATGCGCAGCAGCGTTTCCTCGTCAAACGGATCGCGTTCCGCCGTCGCCTGCACCTCGATGATGCGGGTGTCCGACGACAGCACGAAATTGGCGTCGGTTTCGGCGGCCGAATCTTCGGGATAGTCCAGATCGAGCACGGTTGTGCCTTCGAACACGCCGCAGGAAACGGCGGCGACCTGCCTGGGCAGCGGATCGGCGGCAAAGGGTGTCAGCCGGTGGATGCCGTCCAGCGCCAGCCGCAGCGCCACCCAGGCGCCGGAAATGGCCGCCGTGCGCGTGCCGCCATCGGCTTGCAGCACATCGCAATCCAGCGTGATCTGCCGTTCGCCCAGCGCCTTCAGATCGGTGACAGAGCGCAGCGAGCGGCCGATAAGCCGCTGAATTTCCTGTGTGCGGCCCGATTGCTTGCCCTTGGCGGCTTCACGGGAACCGCGCGTGTGGGTGGCGCGTGGCAGCATGCCATATTCCGCCGTCACCCAGCCTTCGCCCTTGCCGCGCAGCCAGGGCGGCAGCCGTTCTTCAACCGACGCGGTGACCAGCACATGCGTCTGGCCGAACTTGATGAGGCAGGAGCCTTCGGCATGGGCGCTGAAGCCGGGAATCATCTCGATGGCCCGCATGGCATCGGGCGCGCGGCCGGATGGGCGCATATCAGTCTCCGCTGGTGGAAATATCTGCCGCCCTTTAGGCCGGGGAGGCGCATCGGGGCAAGCCGGGCGGTTGAGCAATGGCCGCTTCCTCCCTACTATAGGCCCTGTGGCAGAGCGTTTGACGGATGAAGCATTTGGCGGGGCCGGCGCGGCACCGGGCGTGAGCGTGACGCAGCTGTCAGAGCGCGCGCGCTTCATCTTCCGCGACATTGTGGACAGCTATCTCACCACCGGCGCGCCGGTCGGGTCGCGCACCCTGTCGCGCATCGGCGGCATCGCGCTGTCGCCGGCCACCATCCGCAATGTGATGCAGGATCTTGAAGAATTGGGCCTGCTGTCCGCGCCCCACACATCCGCCGGCCGGGTGCCGACCAACGAGGGGCTGCGGCTGTTCGTGGACGGCATGATGCAGGCGGCCGAGCCGACGCCCGAAGAAAGCACCGCGATTGCCGCCGAAGCGCAGCGCGTGGGCGGCAGCCTGGAGGATGTGCTGGCGCGCACGACCGCCGTGCTCTCCGGCCTTGCGCAATGCGCCGCCCTGGTGGTGACGCCCAAGGCGGAACCGGTGCTGCGCCAGATGAATCTGGTGCCGCTGGGCGAGGGCCGGGCGCTGGCCGTGCTGGTTGGCACCGATGGCTCCGTGGAAAACCGCATGCTGGATCTGGCCGAGGGCCTGCCGCCGGGCGCGCTGGAGCAGGCGACCAACTATGTGAACCGCCGGCTTTCCGGCCGCACGCTGGCCGACGCGGTGGGCATTTTGCGGCACGAAATCCTGTCGGGGCAGGCGGAACTGGATCAGCTGACCGCCGGTCTCATCGAATCCGGGCTGGCCAGCTGGAGCCGCGATGTCGCCGGGCCGGTGCTGATCGTGCGCGGGCAGGCGCATCTGATCGACGCGGCAGACCTTGATCGCGCGCGCGCGCTGCTGGGGGAGCTGGAGGAAAAAGAGGCGCTCGCCCGCCTGCTGGACCGGGCACGGGAAGCCGATGCGCTGAAAATCTTCATCGGCGCGGAGAACAAGCTGTTCGCGCTGTCCGGCTCCAGCGTGATCGCCGCGCCCTATCGCGGGGCGGATGGCCGGGTGGTGGGCGTGGTGGGCGTGATTGGCCCGACGCGGTTGAACTATGCCCGCGTCGTCCCCATGGTGGATTTCACAGCGAACCGACTATCGAGGTTGATGACATGAATGATGAGATGGCGCCCGAATCCCCGGTAACCGGGGAAGCGGATGAACTGGCTGCCGCACGCGCCGAAATCGTGACGCTGACCGAAGAGCGCGACGCCGAGCGCGACCGTGCGCTGCGGGCCGCCGCGGAGGCCCAAAACACCCGCCGCCGCCTGGAGCGCGACAAAGCCGATGCGGTGCAATATGCCGCCGCCGGCTTTGCGCGCGATCTGCTGAGCGTGGCCGACAATCTGGCCCGCGCGCTGGAGGCCCTGCCGGCCGAGCTCGACGAGGCGTTGAAGCCGCTGAAATCCGGGCTTGAAGCTGTGCAGCGCGAGATGGTGAGCGTGTTTGAACGGCATGGCGTGAAGCGCGTGGCCGCCACCGGCCTGCCGCTGGACCCCAATCTGCACCAGGCGATGGTGGAGGTGGAATCCGACGCCGAACCCGGCACCGTGGTGAGCGAGATGCAGGCCGGCTGGATGATGAAGGAACGGCTGCTGCGCCCCGCGCTGGTGGCCGTCGCCAAGGCGCGCGAAACGGCCTGACGGTCTGTTGTCCGGGCTGATAAAGCACGCGCGGGCGAAAATCGCTCTATGGGGGGTCAGCCCGTAACGCAACCTCTCAGGCCAAACAGCCTGTCCCTGCGGCACCACCAGCCTACCCCTGGGGCGCCACATCCACCGCCACTTTCATCGTCTGCCCGGCGCCGCCATGGAACACGCCGTCCAGCGGCGAGACATCGCTGTAATCGC
Organism: Sphingomonadales bacterium UBA6171; assembly: GCA_002422985.1. Taxonomy (GTDB): domain Bacteria; phylum Pseudomonadota; class Alphaproteobacteria; order Sphingomonadales; family Sphingomonadaceae; genus Sandaracinobacteroides. The sequence continues at coordinate 4,529 of DITZ01000066.1, read as the reverse complement.
GCCCCATGGCGGTGAAGATATGGTCGCCCAGCGCGAACATATTGTTGGTGGGGTCAAAGCCGATCCAGCCCAGCGCCGCGCCGCACCACAGCACCACCCAGGCGTGCATGGCGTCGGCACCCACCAGCCGCGGCTTGCCGGGCGGCGGAATGGTGCGGAGATAGCCGCTCACATAGGCCGCCGGAATGGCATGGGCGCGGGCGGCCACGATCATGATATGCGCGAAATCCTGGCACACGCCGCGCCGCTGGCGAAAGGCCTCGATCGGCGGCGTCTCGGTGCGCGTTGCGTCGCTGTCATAGCGGAACTGCCCGTGGATGGCGGCCATCAGCGCCTGTCCGGCGGCAATCACCGTTGCATCATCAGCAATGAAATCGCGCGCCCATGCGCTGATCTCGGCCGACATGGGGGCGGCCGGCGATGCGTGCAGATAGGCGGCGGGGCAGGCCGGCGACAGGCTGTGGAAGCCGGGTGCCTGCCGGCGCATTTCGGCCACGGTCAGGCCCTTGGCGGGATCGGGCAGCGGCACGGCATCCACGGCAACGCTGAAACGGCTCTCCACCCGCAGCACATCGGTCGGCTCGGCCAGCATCAGCCGGCTGCGGCAGACGATATAGGGGCCGCTGTCCTCGCGGATGTTGCGCGGGCGCGGCTCGATGATCAGCTCATGCCCGGCCAGCGTCTGGCCCGGCCAGGGCGCCGGTTTCAGCCGCAGGTTGAAGCGCGCCAGCCGAACCATCGCGGCATAACGCACCGTGGTGACATGGCGCACATTATAGATCATGCGAGCAACTCACCCTGAGACCGCGGCTCGGCGCGTTCATAATGCAGGAAAAAGCGCGCCGAAATCTCGTCGGACAGCGCCAGCAGCCGGGTTTCGGTCTCCTGCAACAGCGTGTGCGTCACGGCGTCCGCCGTCAGGCTTTCCAGCATGGCCAGCAGTGCGCGCGCGCTCAGCAGCGGCCGTTCGGGCAGCCCATCCTCGTTGAGTGTCGGCAGCGCGGCGATATGGTCGCGGATGGCGAGCAGCTGGAAGATGAGCGAGCGGGGATTGGCCGGGTCCAGCAGCACCAGATCCAGCACCGGCGACCGCACCGGGACGGAGAGATAGCGCGAGCGATAGATGATCTGGCTCTCGCACAGGTCCAGCAGCGCGCCCAGCGCATCGGACTGATCGGCGGACGCGGTCAGTTGCCGGGTGATGCGGCAGATGGCGAGCGCGCGCTCGATACGACGGCCCATGTCGAGGAACCGCCAGCTGGCCCCCCGCACCATGCCCTCTGCCACCAGGCCGGACAGCGCGTTGAACCGGTCGATCAGCTCGCGCGTGGCTTTCAGGATGATGCCGGTGCGGGCCGACGCGATCTGCGGGGCGGGCGCGCTGGCGATGCGCCAGAAATCCTGCGCCAGCCGGTCGCGGAGCGCGAGGCCGACGGACTGCGCGTTGCGCACCAGGCTGGCGATCCCGCCGGGCAGCCGGGTTTCCGACAAAGCACTCATGCAGATGGTGGGCAGCGGCAGTTCCGCGGTGCGGGCGGAAATCGCGCCCCACAGGTAGAGCAGGTTGACGAGCTTGCGCTGCACCTCCGGCTCATGCCCGGAGGCCCCGTCCACGTCGATGGCGCTGCCCAGGATGGAACGCACGATGCGCACCGTCATCTCCGCCCGCTCGCTATAGCGGCCGAACCAGTAGAGATTGTCGGCGGCCTGGCTGGCGAGGATGCCGCGGCCGCGCCGGATGGCGGGCGCGTCACCCAGCCGGGTGGTGCGATGGTGCGGCTCCGGCGCGTCGTCCACGATGCAGACATCGGCCGACAGATCGCCTTCCCCCATCAGCGAATTGGTCAGCGCGCCGGAGGAGGAGAGGCGTGCGAAGCCGCCGGGCATCACCGTCCATTCGCCATCGGCCCCGCGCGCCAGAAAGGCGCGGATGGTGAAGGGCCGCGGCAGGATATCATCGCCGATCATCGCCGGCGTGGTGGAAAGCCGCACGATTTCCTGCCCGCAATAGTCCATCGGCCGGCGCGCCATCGCCGCCAGCAGCGCCTGCCGCTGCGTGGCATCCAGGCTGGCGCCATGCACCGGGCCGACGCCCTGCAGGCCTTCCACCGGCTGGCCATGCGCGGTGGCGATGATGAGATTGTCGAGATGGGCACGCACATCGGCGGCCTCGTTCGGCTGGCCACACCACCAGGTCGCGACATTGGGCAGGATCGGGGCCTCGCCCATCACCGCCTTGCACAGGCGCGGCATGAAGGCGGCAAAGGCGCGCGATTCCAGCACCTCCACCCCCGGCCAGTTGGCCACTTCCAGCCCGCCGCGCGCCCAGGCCTCATACAGATCCGGCACGCCGATGGCAGATCGGCTGTCGAAGGAGAGCGGGTCCAGCGCGTCGGTGTCGATCCAGCGCCACACCGCGTCGATGCGCTTGGGGCCAGCAATGGTGCGCACATAGAGCCGGTCGTCCGACACCGAAAGATCGCGGCCCTCCACCAGCGGAAAGCCCAGATAGCGGGCGAGATGCGCCTGTTCGGGGTAGCTCTGATTATAGCGGCCCGGCGTCAGCAGCGCGATGCGCGGCCGCTCCCGCTGGCAATCGCGCGCGATGCCCTCGCGCAACTGGCTGAAAAAGCCGGCCAGCCGCCGGGTGTTCATATCCGTCAGCAGCGCGCCGGTGCTGCGGGCCAGCGCCAGCCGGTTTTCCAGCGCATAGCCGATGCCGGTGGAAAGCCGCAGCCGATCGGCCATGATGCGCCATTCGCCATCCGGCCCGCGGGCCAGATCGGCGGCATAAAGGTGCAGGAAATGATTGCCCGGCGGTTGCAGCCCCACCATCTTGCGCGCGAAATAGCGGCTGCCCGCCACCACCACGGCCGGCAGATGCCCCTCTGCCACCAGCCGCTGCGGGCCCTGGATATCTGCGGCCAGCCGTTCCAGCAGGCAGGCGCGCTGCACCAGCCCGCGTTCGATCTGCTGCCATTCCGCCGCCCCGATAATCAGCGGCATCGGCGTTAACGGCCAGCTGCGCTCATCCTCGTCGCCGGCGATGCGGAAGGTGGTGCCCAGATCCTGAATCTGCCGTTGCAGCTGCTCATGAATCGGCGCGCCGCCCCCTTCGGAAAGCGCGGCAAGGCCGTTGGCCATGGCGATCCATTTGTCTGCAACATTGCCGGCCGCGCGGCCATAAAGGTCGGCGGAATCGGCCGGATAGTCCCGCAGCCGGTTGGCGGCGGGGGGCTGAAGGGCGGCGCTGGCGTTCAGAAGATCAGCCCTCCCGACGCGGGCGCCTGAGGTCTAGCGACATTGGAAACTCCCCTGCACCTTCTTCGGCCGGAATCGCCTGTTGCCCCGGCGAATGGCCATGATCCTGAAACCGGGCCTTGCGGCGCGATTCGGCTTCATAGCTGTTCACTGGCACATCATCATAGGAACGGCCACCCGGATGCGCCACATGATAGACGCAGCCGCCCAGAGACCGGCCGTTCCAGCTGTCCAATATGTCGAACGTCAGCGGCGCATGCGCCGGCATCATCGGATGCAGGCAATTGGCCGGTGCCCAGGCCTTGTAGCGCACGCCACCCACCGCTTCGCCCGGCGCACCGGTGGGGGAAAGCGGCACGCGCCGCCCGTTGCAGGCGATGACATGCCGGCCCGGCACCAGCCCGCTGGCGCGCACCTGCAACCGTTCGGTGGATGAATCCACATAGCGCACCGTGCCGCCGATCGCGCCGGTTTCACCCAGCACATTCCACGGCTCCAGCGCATGGCTGATTTCCAGCTGCACACCGCCGGCCTCCACCGCCCCATGCACCGGGAAGCGGAACTGGCGCTGCGCTTCAAACCAGACGGGATCAAAATCATAGCCGGCACCGCGCAGGTCCGCCAGCACCTCCAGAAAATCCGCCCACACGAAATGCGGCAGCATGAAGCGATCGTGCAGCGCCGTGCCCCAGCGCACCAGATTGCCGGATTGCGGTTCCTTCCAGAACCAGGCCGCCAGCGCGCGGATCAGCAGTTGCTGCGCCAGCGACATGCGCGATTCCGGCGGCATTTCAAAACCGCGAAATTCCACCAGCCCCAGCCGGCCGGTGGGGCCATCGGGCGAGAACATCTTGTCGATGCAGATTTCCGTGCGGTGCGTGTTGCCGGTCACATCCACCAGCAGGTTGCGGAACAACCGGTCCGCCACCCAGGCTGGCAGCTGGCCATCCCCCGGCGGCGAAACCGTGCCGCCTGTAGCGCCGCCGGGCGGCGGCACCTGGGCCAGCGCGATCTCCAGCTCATAGATGCTGTCGTGCCGCGCCTCATCGATGCGCGGCGCCTGGCTGGTCGGGCCGATGAACAGGCCNNTAGATGACAAAGCTTTTCAGCAGATCCGGCCGGCGGATGAAGGGGGAATCGAGCAGGCTCGGCCCGCCCAGCACGATATGATTGCCGCCGCCCGTGCCGATGGAGCGGCCATCCACCATGAATTTATCCGCCGTCAGCCCGCACTGCCGCGCGCTTTCATACAACGTCTCGGTCAGCGC
>DITZ01000060.1 GCA_002422985.1 Sphingomonadales bacterium UBA6171 | reverse complement strand
GGCGCACAAGGCCGAGGATGAAGGCCTTGCCGTGGCCGACAATATCGCCGGCCTCACCGGCTATGTGAACCATGATGTCATCCCCTCGGTCGTGTACACCATGCCCGAAATCGCCGGCGTCGGCCTCAGCGAAGAAGCCGCGCGGGCCGGGGGCGCGGTGAAAATCGGCAAATTCCCCTTCCTCGCCAACAGCCGTGCCAAGACCAATCAGGACACCGACGGCTTTGTGAAGGTTATCGCCGACGCCAGGTCCGATCGCGTGCTGGGCGTCTGGATCGTCAACCGTCTTGCCGGCACGCTGATTGCCGAAGCCGCGCTGGCCATGGAAATGGGCGCGTCGTCGCAAGACATCGCGCTCACCTGCCACGCCCACCCCACCCACGCCGAATCCCTGAAGGAAGCGGCCATGGCGGTAACCGGCAAACCGATTCACCTGTGACGGACGCCGCCGCACCGGCGGAATTGCGGCAGGTCTGTATCGCGCTGGATTATCCCGGCCTGTTCATCTTCGCCGTTATCGGCGCGCTGGTGGTCGCCCGCGCCCGGCAGGACATCGTCACCGGCGCTTTCCTTGCCGGCAGGACCGGCCTGCGCGGCGGCACCATCCGCGATCTGCTGATCGGTGCTCCTGTTTTCCGGGTGAGCCGCAAATGGTTCAGCGCCGTCTGCCTGCTCGCCACCCCACTGGTCCGGGTGCTGCGCCATCCGGCTCCAAGCCGCAGCCGCCATCACACCAGATCATCCGGCACGAACCAGCTTGGCCGCCCGAATCGCCGCACCCTGGCAAAGCGATAGGGCAGCACAAACCCCCGCCGCTCCTCTGGTGCCACCGCCACATTCGCCGCCGCCAATTCCGCCCACAGCCGCGCCGCTTCCGCCAAAGATGGCACCTCGCCCAGAATCTGCCCCCACAACCGCTCCCGCATCTCCCGCACCGTCGCCTTATCCTCAAACAGCAGTCCAAGCTCTGAATCCCAGCCAAAGCTGCGCCCGTTGATGTTGCACGACGATACCAGCGCCGCCCGGTCATCCACCATCAGCAGTTTCGAATGCACATAGATCATGCCCGCGCCAAAGGCCGCGCCCCGGTCCGCCACCAGCGCCTTTTCCTCCGCCGTCATCCCCACGCGCCGGCCCATCGAATAGAGCCCCACCCGATCCCCCAGCTTGCGCAGCAACCGCCCCAGGGCGCGGGCCTGCAACCATTCGCCATGCTGATGCGCCGGATTGCGCCCCGCGCCGTTAAAAGCCACGTCATCCGGCGCCTGCGGCAGCAGCACGATCACCCGCAGCGCCGGATTGCGCCGCGCGGCTTCCACAATCCACCCCGCCGCCCGGCGCGACCGGAAAAACTGCGCCTCGATATACAGCAGCTTCTCCGCCGACAGGATCAGTCGCCGGTGCGCGTGCATCAGTTCGCGCACATCCTTCACCGGCCCCAGCGCCAGCAGACGCGAACTGCGGCGCGACAGGGTGCGCACCACCTGCGCCACCACCCGGCCGCCCTCCACCGCCGGCGCGGGCGGAATCGGCTCCGGCATCATATCCAGCGGCTCCACCGCCAGCTCGCGTTCGGCCCCGGTCATCCAGTGGCTCACAATCTCCCGGTATCGCGGCAGTTCCTGATTCCACAGCCGGCGGAAATGCTCCGCCGCGTCGCCGGCTGCCGGCCCCTCCACCTGCACGCTCACATCATGCCAGCTTTCGGGTGCCGGCTGTGCATAATCCGGCGTCTCCCAGCGCCGCTCATTCACATCGATGCCGCCGATGATGGCGATGCGATCATCGGCCACCGCAAATTTGTGATGATGCGTCGCCGGCCACAGCCGGAAGGCCGGGCCGCGCCGGAACAAAGGCTGCCCATCCACCAGCCGGTGATAGCGCCACAGGCCGGGCCGCACCGCCAGCCGCGCCTCGGCATCCTCCTCCATCCCGGCCAGCAGCCGCCGCACGCTCAGCCCCACGGGCAGCCGCAGCAGTTGGCGCACCGCCCAGCCCACCTCGCCGGGATGCTGCGCCACGATGATCTCCAGCCCCTCCAGCGCCTCCTTGCTCAGCCCTTCGGCCATCTGGCGCAGCAGTTGAAAACTCGCCCAGCTTTCGCCGTGCAGCGCGTCCGCCATCGTCGGCTCAAAATCGGTCAGCAGCAGCCGCACCACCACGCCGCGCTCCACCATATGGCGCAATATATCCAGCCAGCTCGTCAGCCCCAGCGCCCGCGCTTCTTCGGATCGCGTCGCCGTCAGCGGATCGAAATTGCGGAAGGCCAGAAACAGCCGCGTCTCCGCCGCCAGCGCCATCCGCTCCAGCGCCGGATACATTTCAAAGGCCAGCAGCAGCGGCGTCACCAGATTGCCCTGATGCGGCGCAAAGCCCGGCGGCAGCCGCGATCGCCGCGACCGGCGGTCCGGCACAAACAGCGCGCCGGGGGCCTGCTTCACCACCTCAGCGCGCCAGCGTCGCCAGCATTGCGCCCAGTTCCTGCACGCCGGCCTGTTGCCGCACCGGCGCATGCGCTGCGCATATCAGACAGCGCACCTGCACCGCCGGGCCATCGGCCAGGGCCACAGCCGCCTGCACCTGCGCCACCGCCCGCGCCCGCGATGCCAGCATCTGCCGCCCCAGCGCATCCGGGCTGCCGGCGCTGGCGCGCACCTGACCCTCCAGGTCGCGCATCAGCTGCGCCAGCAAGGGCAGGCCGGCCCTGACCGTCACCACGCGCGGCTCACCCTTGATGCCCGCCCGTCTGGCGGCTTCGGCGATCGCTGCATGCAGATCGCCATGCTGGTCGATCAGCTTCAGTTTCAGCGCCTGCCGGCCAGACCAGACCCGCCCTTCGGCAATCGGCGCCACTTCCGCCACCGGCATGTTGCGCGCATCCGCCACCAGAGACAGGAAGCGCGTGTAAATATCCTGCACACTGCCCTGCAACAGCGCGCGGGCCGGTGCGTTCAGGCCAGACACGATATCCGGCTGCCCCGAAAGCGCCGTCGTCGCCACGCCATCGGCATGCACGCCCACCGATTCCAGCGTGCGCTCAAATGTCGGGATGATGCCAAACACCCCGATGGAGCCGGTGATGGTGCTCGGCTGCGCGAAAATCACATCGGCCCCCGTCGCCACCCAATATCCCCCCGACGCCGCCACCGGCCCCAGGCTCGCCACCACCGGAATCCTGCGCTTCTTCGCCTCCAGCAGCGCCTCGCGGATCACTTCAGAGGCGGTGACGGACCCACCGCCCGAATCCACCCGCAGCACGATGGCCTGCACATCGCTGTCGGCAATCGCCTCCTCGATCAGCATGGCGACGCTGGTGCCGCCCGCCGCCAGTCCGGCCGGCGCTTCGCCGTCCACGATGTTGCCGGCCACATGCACGATGCCCACCGCCGGTCCCGAATGCAAATCCGGCCCCTTCGCCGCCAGATAATCCCGCCAATGGATGCCGTTGAAATCGCCGGGCAAATCCTCATTCTCGCCAGCGCCCACCCGCGCGACGAGCGCCGCGCGGAAATCCGCTCCACCGCTCAGCGTGTCCACCAGCCCCGCATCCAGCGCCAGCTCCGCCTGCGTACGGTTCGCGCCCGCCACCCGCGCGGGCCAGCTTTCCGCCAGCGCACGCACATTCAGCGCGGGCCGCTGCTTCTCAACGCCTTCGCGCCAGCTCAGCCACAGCTCATCCGCCAGCGCCTGATCGGCTGCCCGCGCCTCCGGGCTGCTCTCATTGCGGGTAAAGGGCTCGATAAAGCTTTTGTAGGTGCCCACCCGGAACACCTCCACCGTCACTTTCAGCCTGTCCAGCGCATCCTTGAAATACAGCCCATTGCCCCCCGGCCCGGCGATCAGCACCGCGCCCAGCGGCGACATCACGATATGATCCGCATGCGCCGCCAGAAAATAGCCATCGTCAGCATAGGCCGTCGCCCAGCTTTCCACCCGCTTGCCACTTTTGCGGAAGCGCAGCAGCGCATCCCCCACCGCTTCCAGATTGGCCAGCCCGCCGCCGGCAAAACCGTTCATATCCAGCACGATCATCCTGATGCGATCATCTTTGGCCGCCCGGTCAATCGCCCGCACCAGCAAAAAGGCGTCGATTTCCGGCACCGCATTGCCCCCGGTCAGGAAATCCAGCGGTGCCGGCTCGGCCGGCTCGTCCACCAGCACCCCGTCCAGCGTCAGCACCAGCGCCGACTCATCCGGCACCTTCGTCAGACCGGACCCCATATTGAACCCGGCCCAGATGGCGCCAAACAGCAGCAGCAGAAACAGCAGGACGAGCAGGTCCTTCACACCAACAGCCAGCGTCCAGATTGTTTTCCAAAAGCTCATCGCAACACTCCAGGGGGAACGGCCTGTGTAGAGCCAAGCGCCGGGCGGGGAAAGGCTGTCAGTTGACATGGGCCACAATCCCTCCATCCTCCATCCATGACCTACACACAGCAGGATATAGACCGCGCCGTCGCGGCCGGTGCGCTCTCGCCCGCCGCCCGCGACGCCCTCCTCGCCTTCCTCGACAACAGCGAGCCGCCGTCAGACCCGGATGCGGAGCAATTTCGCCTGCTCACCGGCTTCAACGATATTTTCGTCGCGCTCGCCTGCCTGCTGCTGCTGGTGCCCCTCGCCATGATCGGCAGCTGGTGGTCGCTCATCGCCGGCGCCGGCCTTGCCTGGGCGCTCTCCGAATGGTTCACCCGCCGCCGCCGCATGGCGCTGCCGGCCATCGTCCTCCTCATCGCCTTCGGCCTGTTCAGCTGGGGTGCCGCTTCAGCACTGATGCAGCTGACCCCGTTCTACAAGGCCAGTATCGAGACCATCACCCAAAGCACCGGCTACTCGGCCGAATTGCGCGCGCAAAATCCCAACCTGCCCCGCACCTTCACCTATGTCGTCCAGCCCTGGCTCCCCGCCGTGCAGGCCATTGCCGCGCTTGTCGCGCTGACCGCCACCGCGCTGCACTGGCGCCGTTTCCGCGTGCCCGTCACGTTGGCCGCCGGCTGCGCCGCGCTCGTGGCCACGCTATTGTTCGCCGCATCCTTCGCCGGCGTCAGCCAAAGCGCCCTGCTGGCGCTCGCCTTCCTCTGCGGCCTTAGCGTCTTCGCGCTCGCCATGCGCTTCGACATGAAAGACCGCACCCGCACCACCCGCCAGACGGATATTGCCTTCTGGCTGCACCTGCTGGCCGCGCCGCTGGTGGTCCATCCCCTGTTCCAGTTGCTCGGCGGTGGCGCAGGGCAGGGCTTCAGCTCGCCCTGGGCCGCGCCGGCCGCCATCGCCGTCTTCCTGCTGCTGGTGCTGGTGGCGCTGGCCATAGACCGGCGCGCCTTCCTCGTGGCGTCGCTCGCCTATATGCTCAGCGCCATCGTCGCGCTGTTCCGCATGGAAAACAGCACGATGGCGATGCTCTTGTCCGCCCTGTTCCTTGGCGGGCTTCTCGTCAGTCTTTCGGCAGGCTGGCCGGTTCTTCGGCGGACCCTTCTTCAAAGGCTGCCGGTTGCTTGGCGCGCGCGATTGCCTGCACATCAGCCAGGCTGAGGATCGGCGGCTGTCCGCGCGCCGGCCTGATCAGGTGCCACAGCGGTTCGCCGCGCGAATCACGCGGAATTTCGCCATCAACAGCTATTCTGCCCGTTCCGCCGGTCGATTGACCCGATGAGGTATAGAGTGGGGCGGGGGCACAGGCGGCCAGAACGGCCCCCGATGCAAGCACCGCCAGCCGGCCAAACCGGCCTGTGTCTGCCTTGATCATTTCCCGCCCTTGCACGCGTCCGCGCTTCCCGACAAGAGAATCTGGTGAATAAAAACCTCCATTTGCGATGAATCGCGTGCCGAATCAGTCGAATATCGTCCGGATGGCCGCCCGTGGAGACGGTGTGACCGCCGACGGCCGATTCGTCGCCGGTGCCGTCCCCGGCGACACCATCATGCCCGACGGCAGCATCAACCCCGGCCCGCACCATATCGCGCCCGCCTGTCGCCATTATGGCCATTGCGGCGGCTGCCAGCTTCAGCATGTCAGCGATGCCGCCATCGCCGATTTCGCGCGCGACCGTATCCTCCAGTCGCTGGCCCACGCCGGCATCACGCCCGCCCATGTCTTTCCCACCCATATCAGCCCGGCGCACAGCCGCCGCCGCGCCGCCATGCGCGCCACCCGGCGGGGCGGACAGGTCCGCATCGGCTTCAACGCCCAGGGCGCGCATGAGCTGGTGGACATGGCCGAATGCCCCGTCCTCCACCCCCGCCTGTTCGCCCTGGTCGGCCCCTTGCGCAAACTGCTCGGCCCGCATCTCGCCGAACGCTCCGCCATCGGCATCACCATGACGCTCACCGATCAGGGCGTCGATCTGCTGCTCGCCAATCTGCAGGCGCACAGCCTGCCGGTGATAGAGGGCCTCACCGCCTTCGCCGCCGAACAGCAGCTTGCCCGCCTGTCCATCGAAGGCCCGCTCGGCGTCGAAACATTGGTCGCCGCTGCCGAACCCTGCGTCACCATGGGCGGTGTCGCCGTCCCCGTGCCACCCGCCGCCTTTCTGCAGGCCAGCGCCGATGGCGAAGCCGCGCTGGTCGCCGCTGTCCTCAGCATCACCCAGGGCGCGCAGCCGCTGGTTGATCTGTTCGCCGGTGCCGGCACCTTCAGCTTCCCGCTCGCCCGCCATGCGCCTGTTCACGCCGTCGATGGCGCCGGCCCCGCCATCCGCGCGCTCGACGCCGCCGCCCGCCGCCACCAATGCGCCATCACCACCGAGCACCGCGACCTGTTCCGCAAACCGCTCACCGTGCCGGAGCTGAACCGCTTCGCCGCCGCTGTGACAGACCCGCCCCGCGCCGGTGCCGCCGCCCAGACCGAAATGCTGAGCCTGTCGGCCATCCCCACCATCGCCGCCGTGTCCTGCAACCCCGCCACCTTCGCCCGCGACGCCGAACGCCTCACCGCATCCGGCTTCACCCTCCACCGTCTCTGGCCCGTCGCCCAGTTCCGCTGGTCCACCCACACAGAATTGGTCGCCGAATTCCGCCGATAAACAAAAACCCCCTCCCCTTCAGGGGAGGGGCAGGGGTGGGGGCGCGCCCCCAAAAAACCAGGCAACCAGAAAACGCCTTACTCTCCCCTCCCCTTCAGGGGAGGNNCCGGGGGTGGGGTCAGCAACGCCGCCACCCAATCGCCACGTCGCTTAAACACTCAACCGGGTCGTCGGTCCCCGCCCGGCAGAGCCTGGCAAAGCCACGGCTCTGCCGGGCTGTGCCGCCTGCCCCGGCGAAAGCCTGCGGCCGCTTTCAGCTCACCCAAAAATCGTCGCCCAGCGCCGCTCCGGCCGGTCCTTCCAATGCCCGCGATGATAGGCATCGCTCGCCAGCAGCGGCATCACGCTGCCGGCTTCGGCAAACACCATCTGCTCGATGCCGGTGTTCACCTTGCCCCAGCTCGCCGCTTCCTGCAGCGTAGAGGAAGAACAGGCCCCGTCGCGCACATCGGCAACGGTGATCTGCACGGCATATTTATGCACTTCCACATCATGATGCCCCAGGATTTCGGCGCACACCACCGTGTCCTGGATGAAGTTCTTCGGCACGCCGCCACCGATCATCAGCAGGCCGGTGGTGCCCGCCTTGATCTTGATGTCGGTCAGTTCGCGGAAGTCCGCAATCGCGTCCAGCACCATATAGGGCTGGCCTGCCTTGGCGCGATCCACCTGATGCTTCACCAGCCCGAAACCGGCCGAGGAATCGACGAACGCCGGGCAGAAGACCGGCACATCATGCTCATAGGCCAGCTTGACGAGGCTGTTGTCCTTCTTGCCATGTTCGGCCAGATATTTCCCCATTTCGCGGATGAAGGCGCGGCTGGAATAGGGCTTCGGCTCCAGCGAATTGGCAATCGCATTGATGGTGAAGTCGCAGTCCTGCAACTGTTCCTCATCGATATAGGTGTCATAGATGCGGTCGATATAGAGCGAGCGCAGCGTATCATCGTCCGGAATTTCCAGCGCCTGATAATGTTTGTGGCCCAGCCCTTCGAAAAAATCCATGTCCACGATGGTGGCCCCCGTGGCGATCACCACATCCACCATCCTGTTGCGGATCAGTTCGGCATACAGATCCATGCAGCCACCGGCCGAGGTCGAGCCGGCGATGACAAGGCAGACCGTGCAATCCGGGTCGGCCAGCATCTGGTTATAGATGCCGGTGGCCCGCGCCAGGTCGCGGCTGGTGAAGCTCATATTCGCCATCTGGTCGATGATCGGCCGCGCATCGAAGCTGCGGATGTCGATATGCTCCACCTTTTTCGAAAGCAGTTCTGCCTTGCGCTGCGCGTCAATCTGCTCGCTCATCTTTGTCTCCACAGGAAAAAGGGCCCCACCGCGCATCCTGCGGTGGGGCGACATGTCAGTATCGCGTCTTTATGACGGGCTCAGGTCCGGCCAGCCATCGAAAGCCGCACCACATTGGCGGGCACCACCGGCTTGCCACCGGCCGGAATCAGGCTCGTCATCGGCGCATCCGTCACCACCACCGTTTCCCCGGCGCCAAAGCCGTTGAACCCGGTGCGCATGGCGCATCCATAGGCGCCCAGCTGGCCGATCTCGATATAATCGCCCGCCTTCACGTCCGCCGGCAGCACGAACGGACCCTTCATATGGTCCATGTCATCGCAGGTGGGGCCATAGAAGGAAAAATCCGCCTCGTCCGCCATCGACTCATCCGCCCGCACCAGCTGCACCGGATAAATCCAGTCCACATGCGCCGCATCAAACAGCGAGCCATAGGCACCGTCGTTGATATAAAGCTCATTGCCGCGCCGCTTTTCCACCCGCACCAGCACGCTGGAATAGTCGGCAGACAGCGCCCGGCCCGGCTCGCACCACAGCTCGGCGGAATAGGAGATGGGCAGCGCTTCATAGGCGCGCTCGATCACCGCGAAATAGGTTTCCAGGCTCGGCGGCTCCATGCCCGGATAGCGCGACGGAAAACCGCCGCCCACATCGATGACATCCACCGTCACGCCCGCTTCCACGATCGCTGCGCGCACAAAGGTCAGCGCATCGACATAGGCCGCCGGCGACATCGCCTGCGAACCCACATGGAAGCAGATGCCCAGCGCATCCGCCGCCTGCCGCACCGCCAGCAGCAGGGCAGGGGCATCGGCAACGCCAATGCCGAACTTCGACGCCAGCGACAGTTTGGAATGCGCCGAGGAAACCTTCAGCCGCACGCACAGCGTCAGGTCCGCCGCCGCAACACCGTCGGTCGAGCAGGCGCGCACGATCTTCGCCAGCTCCTCATGCGTGTCGAGCGAGAAAATCCGCACGCCATGCCGATGATAGGCTTCCGCAATCGCTTCTTCGGCCTTCACCGGATGCATGAACGCCAGCACGGCTTCCGGCAGTGCATCGCGCACCAGCCGGACTTCCGCGATGGAAGCCACATCGAAATGCCGGATGCCGCCCTGCCACAACAGCTGGATGAGCGCGGGCGAGGGATTCGCCTTCACTGCATAGAAGCTCTTGCCTGGAAAGGCAGACACGAAAAACTGCGCTGCCTTCAGCGCGGCTTCCGGGCGGACAAGGGTAACAGGGGCTGCCGGTTGCAGCGCCGATGCTACCCGAAGCGCGTTATGATGCTGGTGCAATTCAAGGGACCTCCGGGGAGTTGTTTCAACAAACGACTGCCTTGCGGTGGAAGTCCCATGGGGCAGCGGACGCGGCATATGGGGTCCATTGCCCCCCATGTAAAGCAGAAATTTATGACAATTTTCGCCCCGCCCCGGCGGGAAGCAGCAGAATCGGCCCCGCAATCAGGCCCGGAATCAGCCGCGGATCTTCGCCGCCACGAAACGTGCCAATGATCCAACCGTCCCGAACAGGTCGCCCGATACCTCATCATCATCGATGATGATCTGGAATCGATCCTCCAGCGCGGTCAGCACGGTCGCCACCGCCATCGAATCAAGCTCCGGCAGATTGCCGAACAGCAGCGTCTCCGCCGTCAGCGCCGCCGCCACATCCGCGCGCAACGCCAGCGCGCGCGCCAGCGTCGCCGACACTTCGGCAACGATATCCGTGCCATTCTCCGTGCGTGCGGCCTGGGTCAGCGTCGCCACCTTCATTATCCCGTCATGAAAGGCCGCGCCCTTAAGCCAGCGCGCCCGCCTTTGCAACTGCGCGCGCCAGCCGCTACAGGCGCGCCCATGGGAACGGCTTTCATCAAGATGCACGGCGCCGGCAATGATTTTGCCATCTTCGACGCACGCGTCACCCCCATCGCCATGCCGCCCGCCCGCATCCGCCGCCTGGCAGACCGGCATACCGGCATCGGCTGCGACCAGCTGATCGTGCTGGAACACAGCGCCAGCGCCGACCTTTTCATGCGAATCTACAATCCGGACGGCTCCGAATCCGGTGCCTGCGGCAACGCCACCCGCTGCGTTGCCTCGCTGATCGGCAACAGCGCCCGCATCGAAACCCGCGCCGGCATCCTGCTCGCCTCCGCCGCACCCGCGGGCGTCACCATCAACATGGGCCACCCGCGCTACGACTGGGAAGACATCCCGCTCTCCGTCCCCATGGACAGCGCCGACATGCCCGTCGGCTGGGGCCGGCTGGAACGCCCCACCGCCGTCAACATGGGCAATCCGCACGCCGTCTTCTTCGTCGAAAACCTCGATTCCATCCCGCTGGACTTGCTCGGCCCGGAAATCGAGAATGACCCGCTCTTCCCCGAACGCGTCAACGTCAATGTCGCGCAGCTGCTGGGCGATAACCGCATCCGTCTCAGGGTATGGGAACGCGGCGCCGGCCTCACGCTTGCCTGCGGCTCCGGTGCCTGCGCCACCTTCGCCGCCGCCCGCCGCCGCCGCCTGATCGGCCCCCAGGCCGACATCCTCCTCCCCGGCGGCACGCTCAGCATCACCGAATCAGCAGACGGCAGCCTGCTGATGACCGGCCCCGTCGCCACCAGCTTCCATGGCGAGACGCAGCTGTGAACGCACCCGCACCGGTGCGCGCCCATGTCATCACCCACGGCTGCCGCTCCAACCTTGCCGAAGCCGACGCGCTAGCCCGCCTCGCTCCCGCCGGCCACAGCGTCATCAACAGCTGCGCCGTCACCAATCAGGCGGTGAAAGACGCCCGCGCCGCCGCCCGCGCCGCGCTGGCCCACGGCCCTGTCTGGCTCACCGGTTGCGCCGCCAGCGCCACGCCTGATCGCTTCGCCGATCTGCCGCTCACCCTCATCCCCGCCGCCGCCAAGCTGCTCCCCGCCAGCTGGGGCAGGGCCGGCACCACCCCCGCCGCCGTCACCCGCCGTTCCCGCGCCTTTGTCGCCATCCAGGACGGCTGCGACCATGCCTGCACCTTCTGCATCACCACCATCGCCCGCGGCCCGTCGCGCTCCATGCCGCCCGCCCGCATCATCGACAGCATCCGCACGCTGGCCGATTCCGGCGTCAACGAAGTCGTGCTGACCGGCATCGACACCACCAGCTACGGCCAGGATCAGCACCCGCGCACCGGGCTTGGCGCGCTCATTGAAGCCATCCTCGCCGCCGTGCCCGATCTGCCCCGCCTGCGCCTCTCCTCGCTCGACGCCGCCGAGGCCGACGACGCCCTCATCGCCGCCTTCGCGCACCCCCGCCTGATGCCGCACATCCACCTCTCCCTCCAGCACGGAGACGATCTGCTGCTCCGCCGCATGGCCCGCCGCCACCGCCGGGCAGACGCGCTCGCCCTCATCGCGCGGTTGCGCGCCGCCCGGCCGGACATCGCCATCGGTGCCGATCTCATCGCCGGCTTCCCCACCGAAAGTGAAGCCGCCCACGCCGCCTCGCTCGCCCTCATCGCCGACGCCGGCCTCACCCACGCCCATATCTTCCCTTTTTCGCCCCGTCCGGCCACGCACGCCGCCACCCTGCCGCCGCTGCCGCCCGCCACCATCCGCGCCCGCGCCGCCGAACTTCGCGCTGCCGCCGCGCAGCAGCACCGCGCCGCCCAAATGGCGCAGATCGGCCGCGAAACCTGCACCATTTCCGAAGGCGAAAAGGGCATCAGCCCCCACGGCTTCGCCATCCGCTACGCCCGGCCCCGCCCAAAAGGCGCGCTCGCCACCATTGTGCCCACGCACATCAGCACCATTGTGTCCACGCACATCAGCAACGATATGCTCAGCGAATGACCGACCAGAATATCACCGAAAAATCCGGCTGGTTCACCCGCATGACCAGCGGCCTTGCCCGTTCGTCGGAAAAACTGGCGCAGAATCTCAGCTTCATGGTCGGCGGCGGCCGCATCGAGGCCGATGATCTCGACCAGATCGAGGAAGCGCTGATCGCCGCCGATCTCGGCCCGGCGGTTGCCGCCCGCATCGTCGCCCGGCTGGCCGAAGCCCGCCTCGCCGGCACCATCGACATGGCCCGCGTCCGCGCTGTCGCGGCCGATGAAATCGCCGCCATCCTCGCGCCACTGGCGAAACCGCTGCTCATCACCGCCTTCCCGCGCCCGCACACCATTCTCGTGGTCGGCGTCAACGGCACCGGCAAAACCACCACCATCGCCAAGCTCGCCCATCTTTTCCAGGAGGATGATTACAGCGTGATGGCCGCCGCCGGCGACACCTTCCGCGCCGCGGCGGTGGAGCAGCTGAAGGTCTGGGGCCAGCGCCTCTCCATCCCCGTCATCGCCGGCAAAGAGGGGGCGGACGCCGCCGGCCTCGCCTACAGCGCCATGGAACAGGCCCGTGCGTCCGGCCGGGATGTGCTGCTGGTGGACACCGCCGGCCGGCTGCAAAACAAGGCCGGCCTGATGGAGGAGCTGGCGAAGGTCCGCCGCGCGCTGGGCAAGGTGGCACCCGCCGCCCCGCACAGCACCATCCTCGTGCTCGATGCCACCACCGGCCAGAATATCCTCTCCCAGATCGAGATTTTCCGCGAGGTGGCGCAGGTCACCGGCCTTGTCATGACCAAGCTGGACGGCACCGCGCGAGGCGGCATGCTCGTCGCCGCCGCCGAGAAATTCGGCCTTCCCATCCACGCCATCGGCGTCGGCGAGCAATTGGGCGACCTCCGCCCCTTCAACGCCACCGATTTCGCCCGCGCGCTGACCGGAGCAGAGATTTGACCGAAACCACCAAAAAGCCGGCGCTTGACGGCTGGAAGAAAATCGCCGTCGATTTCGGCCCGCTGCTGATCTTCTTTCTGGCCTATAACCGCTACGACATGTTCGTGGCGACCGGCGCCTTCATGGCCGCCACCGCGGTCGCCATCATCTTCTCCTTCGCGCTCACCCGCCATGTTCCTGCGATGACATGGTTTTCCGCGCTGCTGGTCGGCGTGTTCGGCGGGCTGACGCTGTGGCTGCACGATGAAACCTTCATCAAGATGAAGCCCACCATCGTGTTTGCCATCTTCGCCGCCATCCTGTTCTTCGGGCTGGCGACGGGCCGCAACTATCTCCAGCGCCTGCTGGGTTCCGCGTTCACCGGTCTCACCGAACGCGGCTGGTCCATCCTGGCGCTGCGCTGGGCGATCTTCTTCGTGCTGCTGGCCGTGCTGAACGAAATCTTCTGGCGTTTCTTCCCCACCAACATCTGGCTGCACTTCAAATTATGGGGCGACACATTGTTAACCTTCGCCTTCGCCATGGCGCAAATTCCGATGATGACGAAGCATGGCCTGAAGCTGGACGACAAGAAACAGCCCGACGACACAGGTAAAACATCGTAAACTCCGCCTGTTAACTTCGTTCTCACCTTTTTGGGCCGCAACATCGCGCCTATCATCGGGGCACATCATTCCCGGAGATTGCCATGTTCATCCGCACCGCCCTTGCCCTCACCGCGGCGACCTTCGCCGTCGCCACCCCGGCATCAGCCGTCACCTTCCTGATGGGCGGCGCCAGCGGCACCCCCACCGGTGCCACCCGCACGGCAGAGGGCATCACCCTCAACATGGCACCGCGCCATTTCACCGTCACGCCGTCGGCGCTCACCAACATCGCGCAGCTCAGCAGCAGCGGCCAGCTCAGCGTCTCGTCGCTCGGCATGGGCGTCAACGGCGGCGCATCGGCACCGCAGATCGACACCAACACCACCAATGCGCGCGAAGCCTTATATGTCAGCGCCAGCCGGGCCCTGTCGCTCACCGGCCTGAAACTTTCGATGGTGGACGCCAATGACACGCTCGCCATCTATGGCGTCGGCCCCGGCGGCGCGCTCACCTCGCTCGGCTTCGACGGTCTCATCCGCACCGGCCTTGCGGGCGCGGCCAGCTACACGCACGGCAGCGCCAATGGCGGCACCACCACACTCGCCTTCAACGACGCCAGCGCCATGTTCGACGCCTTCCTCTTCACCACCCGCATCGGCGGCGAAACGCTGTTCAGCGGCGAGCGTGGCCAGGGCTATCGCATCGAAAGCATCAGCGCCGGCGTCCCCGAACCCGCCACCTGGGCCATGCTCATCCTGGGCTTCGGCCTGATCGGCGCGTCGCTGCGCCGCCGCCAAACGACCCACCTCCCCATCGAAGCCTGAACTTCTTCCCTGCAAGGGCAGGGGGGCCAGCCGAACATTGATGGCGGGGTGTCGCCGCAGCAGGCGCCACCCCTCGCCACCGTCACTGCTGCTCAAACCCCCGGACCAGCTGATCAAACAGCCGCACCCCAAAGCCGCGCGGCCCCTTGGGGATGGTCGGCAGCGCCGAATCCGTCCGGTCCACCCCGGCCATGTCGATATGCGCCCAGGCGGTCGGCTGTGGCGTCAGGAAGCTGATGAAATGCGCCGCCAGCCCGGCACCCGGCATCGGGCCGCCGCTGGCATTCTTGATGTCGGCAATCTCGCTCGCCATCCGGCCCTTATAGGCCGGATGGATGGGCAGCCGCCACAGCGGCTCATTGCCCGCCGCACCGGCGGCCGTCACCCGCGCCGCCAGCGCTTCATCGCGGGCAAACAGGCCGGCATAGTCCGACGCCAGCGCCGACACCACCGCCCCGGTCAGCGTGGCGATATTCACCAGCGCGGCCGGCTTATACTGCTGGATGGTCCATTGGTTGGCGTCCGCCAGCACCAGCCGCCCTTCGGCGTCCGTGCTCCAGATTTCGATGGTCTGCCCGTTCATGGTGCGCACCACATCGCCATTGCGGCCGGCATTGCCGTCGGGCATATTCTCCGACAGGGCGGCAACGGAAACCAGATTGACCTTCGCCCCGCGCCGCGCGGCGGCAATCATCGCGCCCATGGTGGCGGCCGCACCGCTCATGTCGCCCTTCATCTCCCACATGCCGGCGGTTGGCTTCAGCGAAAGCCCGCCGGAATCAAAGGTGATGCCCTTGCCCACCAGCGCCAGCGGCGCGCCATTGCCGCCGCCGCGATACTCCACCGCCAGCAGCCGCGACGGCCGGCTGGAGCCAACCCCCACGCTCAGCAGCGATCCCATGTGCAGCGCCCGCATCTGCGCCTCGTCCAGCACGGTGATGCGCACATTGGGCAGCCCGCGCAATTCGCGTTCAACCGCGGCCACAAAGCTTTGCGGATACAGTTCATTGGCCGGCTGCGTCACCAGATCGCGCGCAAAACGCACGCCCGCCGCCACATGCAGCTGGTCGGCCGCAAAGCGCCGGCCTTCGGCGGCCGCATCGGCCGACACGATGGTCACCGGTTGCACGGGCGGGGCCTTCACATCCGATTTCAGCCGGTCATAGCGATATTGCCCCAGCGACACGCCCAGCGCGACATCCGCCGCGCGCCCCGCCGGCAGCCCGCCCGCCAGCACGGCGATGGGCTGTGCCAGGTCGCGCAACGCCTGAATGCCGGTGCCGCCCGCGTCCGTCACCTCATTGGCGGTCGGCGCGGCACCGCCGGGCTTCACCCCAACCAGCAGCACCAAAGGCCGGCCGGCCACATCATAAAGCTTCACGACATTGCCGTCGCCCGGTTCGAACGCCGCTGCCCTGGCCGCCGCGCCCACGGCTGCGGCCTCTTCCGCCGAAAGCCCGGCCTTCGCCAGATCCAGCGGTGCCGTCACCGGGATGATCAGCGCCGCACCGGCCGGAATGGCGGCTGAGAACAGGATCGGCCGCTCCGCCGTATTGGCGCGGGTGGAGGCGGCAACCCCCGTCCCGGCCAGCCCGGCGGGACGCTCCTGCGCCATAACGGGGCCGGCAATCGCCGTTGTCAGCAGCAGCGAAATGGCAAGCAAAGACCGCATCTGTTTCCTTCCTGAAATACCCGGATCGCCCGGCTGCAAACCACCGGGTTAGCGGGCCGCCCGCGCGCGGGCAAGCCAGGCGTCCGCCTGCCGCTTCGCCAGCGCAATCAACGACCCCTGCGCCAGATTCACATCCACCAGATGCAATCCCCAGCCCGGCAGCGCGGCCGACATGGTTTCCAGCTTTTTCATAAGCCCGGCATCATCGCTGGAAACCGACAGATAGCTGGTGCCACCCTCGCCGCGCAGACACTCCCCCTTGATGCTGCCCCCAAGCTGGTAAAAGGGCGTTTCCACCGGCCCGGGGGCCAGCATCTGCATCGCCCCGGTCGTGCTCAGCGGTTGCGGCCGCGCCGGCATGATGGCGGTCAGGAACGGCGTTTCCAGCAGCCGCGCGGGGCTGACACAGGCCATCTTCAGCCCCGGCCCCGGCGGGGCGACAAAACGGTGTTCCGGTGCCGGCGGCTGGCCGGCGGCAAAGCTCGCATAGGCCAGCATGCAGCCCACCTGATCCGCCCGCGTGCATGGCGGCAGGCCGGGCGGGGCCTTGGCATCGGGCGCATCCGCCACCGCCACCGGAAAGCCGATGACATAAGCCGCAATAATCCGGCCTTCCACCGGCTTCCCCACAATCTCCCGCGCGATCAGCTGCCCCAGATGCAGCGCACCCTGCGAATGACCGATGAGAATCACGCCGCGCCCGCCATTGTCATGGGCAAGATAATGGTGAAACGCCGCTTTCACATCCGCATAAGCCATCGCCAGATCGCCCGGCGCTTTCCCCAGCAAAGCGGCCAGCGTCGCCTGCCGATACATCGGCGCAAAGCGGCGGCACACATCCACAAAGCGCGCAAACTGCTGCCGCACGACATAGCGTTCGGCATCCGTCACCGTGCCGTCGCTGTTCCCGGCCTCGGCCCGCGAAACCGTGGGATAGACATAAAAACAGTCCACCCGGGCATCGGCCGCCGGCAGCGCCGGCAGTTCCACCGGCTTGCCCGCCTCAAAGGCCGTCAGCGCCAGATCGGTATCGCACGGCCCGTTCGCATCCGGCCGGCACAGCCAGCTTTCGGGCTTTGCATAATCCATCGCCTCCTGCGCCAGGGCCGGGTTCCCGCCCGCCAGCAATGCCGCCACGGCGATACAGAGCGTTCTTCTCATCATATATACCCTCCCACAGGTTTCAGGCTGCCCTTTGCCGCATATCAGGATAGGACGGGCACAAGCTAAGGAGCAGGCCATGCGCGAACAACTGCAATTTTACATCAACGGTCAATGGGTCAGGCCGGCCGCCGGTTCCACCACCTTCGATGTGATCAACCCCGCAACCGAGGCCCCCATGGGCCGCATCGCGATGGGCACGGCGGCAGATGCCGATGCCGCCGTCAAGGCCGCGGCGGCCGCCTTCCCCGCCTTTTCCCGCACCAGCCGGAAAGAGCGGCTGGAGCTGCTCGCCAGCATCATCGCCGAATATCAGAAGCGCTACGCCGAAATCGCCGCCGCCATCACCGAGGAAATGGGTGCCCCCGCCTGGCTCGCCAATCAGGCCCAGGCCGCGCTCGGCGCCGCGCATCTGCAAACCGCCAGAGCGGTCCTTGAACATTATGTGTTCGAGGAGGATCGCGGCACCACCCGCATCGTGAAAGAGCCGATCGGCGTCTGCGCCTTCATCACCCCCTGGAACTGGCCGGTCAACCAGATCGCCTGCAAGGTCGCTCCCGCGCTCGCCACCGGCTGCACCATGGTGCTGAAGCCGTCTGAAATGTCGCCGTTCGATGCGCTCATCTTCGCTGAAGTCATGCACGCCGCCGGCGTCCCCGCCGGCGTCTTCAACCTTGTGAACGGCGACGGCCCCACCGTCGGTGCCGCACTCTCCGCCCACCCGCTGGTGGACATGGTCAGCTTCACCGGCTCCACCCGCGCCGGCATCGAAGTCGCCCG
Organism: Sphingomonadales bacterium UBA6171; assembly: GCA_002422985.1. Lineage (GTDB taxonomy): Bacteria > Pseudomonadota > Alphaproteobacteria > Sphingomonadales > Sphingomonadaceae > Sandaracinobacteroides. The sequence continues at coordinate 8,183 of DITZ01000060.1, read as the reverse complement.
CAACGCCGCCCCCACTGTCAAGCGGGTGCATCAGGAACTGGGCGGCAAATCCCCCAACATCATCCTCGAATCCGCCGATTTCGAAAAGGCCGTCTCCGGCGGCATCCGGTCGCTGATGATGAACTCCGGCCAAAGCTGCAACGCCCCGTCCCGCATGTTCGTCCCCCGCGCCCGGATGGAAAGCGCCAAAGCCATCGCCAAAGCCACCGCCGACGCGATTACCGTGGGCGATCCCAACGGCAACGCCGCGCTCGGCCCGGTCGTCAATCAGGCCCAGTTCAGCAAAATCCAGGCCCTCATCGAAAAGGGCATCGCCGAAGGGGCCACGCTTGTTGCCGGCGGCCCCGGCCGCCCCGAAGGTCTCGCCAAGGGCTTCTACGTCCGCCCCACCATCTTCGCCGACGTCACCAACGACATGACGATCGCCCGCGAGGAAATCTTCGGCCCGGTCCTCACCATATTGTCCTATGACAGCGTCGAACAGGCGGTCAACGAAGGCAATGACACCGTCTATGGCCTCGCCGCCTATGTGCAGGGCGACCAGACCGAAGCCCGCGCCATCGCCGGCAGGCTCCGCGCCGGACAGGTGAACATCAACGGCGCCGGCATGGATTTCATGGCGCCCTTTGGCGGCTACAAACAATCCGGCAACGGCCGCGAATGGGGCGACCATGCCTTTGGCGAGTTCCTCGAAACCAAGGCCATCATCGGCTGGTCCGCCGCCGCGGCTGAATAAGCGGCCCCCCGCACCTACAGCGCGGGCAAAAAGGCCCGCCCGCTCCCAAAGCGCGGGCAAAAAGGCCCGCCCGCCCCCGCGCGGGCAAATAGCGCTGGCCCGCCCCCAAAGGGCGGGCTAAGCCCCACCCATGAAACGCATCACCCGGGCGCTGCTCCTCCTCGTGGCGCTTGGGTTCGGCGTCCTGGCCATCGGCCTGTGGAACGCCACCCGCCCCCCCGTCATCGTCACCGCCACGCTCGACATCCCCAACCTCGCCCCCGGCACCCGCATCCTCGCGCTCCACATCACCGACACGCATGGCGGCAACCCGGATATGCGCCGCGCGCGGCTGGAGCGCATCGTGGCGCAGGCAAACGCGCTGAAGCCCGACATCATCCTCCTCACCGGCGATTATCACGGCGGCAAGCTGCTGGACTGGCCGAAATCCCGCCTCGAATCCGCCCTCGAACCGCTGGCAAAGCTGCACGCCCCGCTCGGCGTCTATGCCAGCATGGGCAATCATGATCCCTGGCACTGGACACCCATTGTCCTGCGCCGCCAGCCCGGCCCCGTCCTCCTCATCAACGAAAACCGCGACATCGGCCCCTTCACCATCGCCGCTGTCCATTCCGCGTCGCACGGCGGCAACCTGACCAAAGCGCTGGCCAACATTCCCGCAGACCGCCCGGTGCTGCTGCTGGCGCACGAGCCGGAGACTTTTCTCGGCCAGCGCCCGCCGCGCCCGCTCCTCATGCTGTCCGGCCACACCCACGGCGGCCAGATTCGCCTGCCGCTGAACATCTTCCCGGCAGACTGGCTGGTCGGAACACCGCCCTGCCGCCGCGGCCGATGCACGGTCAACGGCTGGACGATGTTCGTCTCGTCGGGCGTCGGCACCAGCTGGGCACCGATGCGCTTTGGCGTGCCACCCGAAATGGCGCTGCTGACGCTTCAGGCTTCGGGCAAAAAATCCGCCACCGACAGATAACGCTCGCCGGTGTCATAATTAAACCCCAGCACCCGCGCATCCGGACCCAGATCCGGCAGCGACTGCGCGATGGCCGCCAGCGTCGCGCCGGAAGAAATCCCCACCAATATCCCTTCCTCGCGCGCCGATCGCCGCGCCCATTCCTTGGCATCCGCCGGGTCCACCTGCGCCACCCCGTCCAGATATTGGGTGTGCAGATTGCCGGGAATAAAGCCCGCACCAATGCCCTGAATCGGGTGCGGTGCCGGCTGCCCGCCGGAAATCACCGGGGAAAGCGTCGGCTCCACCGCGATGATCTTCACGCCCGGCCATCTGGCTTTCAGCACCTTCGCCACCCCGCTGATATGCCCGCCGGTGCCCACACCCGTCACCAGGGCGTCCAGCGGCGCATCGGCGAAATCGCGCAAAATCTCCTGCGCCGTCGTCCGCTCATGCGCTGCCACATTGGCCGGATTGTCGAACTGCTGCGGCATCCACGCGCCCGGCGTCTCGCTCACCAGCTGCTGCGCCCGCTCGATGGCCCCCTTCATGCCCTTTTCGCGCGGCGTCAGGTCAAAGCTCGCGCCATAGGCCAGCATCAGCCGCCGCCGTTCCAGCGACATGGATTCGGGCATCACCAGCACCAGCCGATAGCCCTTCACTGCCGCCACCATGGCCAGCCCGATGCCGGTATTGCCGCTGGTCGGCTCGATGATGGTGCCGCCCGGCTGCAACGCACCGGATTTTTCCGCATCCTCGATCATCGCCAGCGCAATGCGATCCTTGATGGAGCCACCCGGATTGCTGCGCTCCGATTTCACCCACACCTGTGCGTCCGGAAACAGCCGCGCCAGTCGCACATGCGGTGTATTGCCAATGGTTTCCAATATATTCGATGCCAGCATTATATGCTCCCTCGTCGTTTGGCCCGGATGGATTCCGCCTTCATCGCCTCCGGCACGTCCAGCCGGTCGGCATCCCGCAGCGCCGGGAACAGCCGCGACCACAGCAGCGTCACCCCCAGCGCCAGCACCCCGCCGATAACCGTCGCCTCCACCGCCCCAAAGGCCGCCGCGCTCACCCCTGCGCGAAACTCGCCCAGCTCGTTGGACGCACTCACAAACAGCATCGACACCGAACTCACCCGCCCGCGCTTGTCATCCGGCGTATGAAGCTGGATGAGCGAGGAGCGCACATAGACGGATACCATGTCAGCGGCCCCCAGCACCACCAGCGCCGTGACGCTCAGCCATAAAGTGGTGGACAGGCCGAACAGAATGGTCGCGGTGCTGAAAATCCCCACATTCACAAACATTTTCAGGCCCACGCGCCGCCCCAATGGCCGCTGCGTCAGCCACAGCGCCACAATGCCGGCGCCAAAGGCCGGGGCCGCCCGCAGCAGCCCCAGGCCGCCCGGTCCCACCTCCAATATGTCGCGCGCAAAGATCGGCAGCATGGCGGTCGCGCCCGCCAGAATCACCGCCGCCAGATCCAGCGAGATCGCGCCGAACACGATCTGGTTGCCGCGCACGAAATTCAGCCCGTCCTTCACCGATTCCAGCACATTCTCGCCCGAATGCGGCACCTGCAACACCGGCGGGATGCGAAACAGCGAAACCAGCGCCGCCAGCAGCAGCAGGGCTGACAGTCCATAGGGCAGTGGCGGAAACAGGTCATAGGAAAGCCCGCCCGCCACCGGCCCCAGCACCGCGCCGATCTGCCAGCCGATGGAGTTCCAGGCGATGGCCGTCGGCAATATGGCGGGCGGCACCAGATTGGGCGCCAGCGCCGACAGCGACGGCGAGGCAAAGGCCCGCGCCACCCCCAGCAGCACGGCCACCGCAAAAAGCGGCCACAAAAGCTGCGCGCCGCTCCAGGCCAGTGCAGTCAGCGCCAGCGCACACAGCAGTTCCAGCGCCACGGCCGCGCGGGCGATCATCCGCCGGTCCACCCGGTCCGCCACCACCCCCACCACCAGGCTCAGCAGGAAAACGGGGGCGAACTGCGCCAGCCCCACCATCCCCAGCAGAAAGGCTGATTCCCGCACCGACATGGTGGCGCGCGCCATATCATAGACCTGCCAGCCGATCACGATCACCATCAGCATCTGCGCCAGCGTGGAGCCAAGCTTGGCAACGAAAAAGGCGCGATAGGCCGGATAGGCGAAGGGAGAGGGCGGCTTGTCGGTCACCGCACCGGCATAGCGTGCCCGGCCAAGCCCACAAGTGCAGTTTATATTTTACCCCCTATGCCGTCATCGCCGTCGTTACCACCCTGTCATTTTCGCCCCTGTTCGATGCGCGGGCTTTACCTGCCCGATGGCCCCGCCGGGCTGCCGGTCGATCCGCTGCGCCCCGCCGCCAGGACGGCGGGTCAACCTGTTCCTCCCCGGCAGGGGGGGGATCATATAAAATCTTGCAGGCCTGTAAAAATGTTCCACGTGGAACATTTTCCTACAATATCTAACCAACATGTTCCATGTAGACCATCAGCGCGGTGCGACGAAACTGTCCAGCACCATCTTCGTCCCCGCATGGTCGAACGCAATCTCCAGCTTGTTGGCGTCCCGTCCCTTCACCGTTCCCATGCCGAACTTGTCGTGAAACACGCGCATACCCACGCTGATATCCGTCCGCGCCGTGCCGCCAACCGTCACCGATTGCGCCCGCGCCTCAATCATTTTCGGACCCGTCCCGCCGCCGCGCGCATTGGCCCGCGCCCAGCCGGGGCCGCGCCCGCTGCCACGTTCCAGATGCGCAAAGGGATCGCTTTGCCCCATCGCCGCCCGCCACAGGCTGGCCCCGCCCGACATGGTCGTCTCCACCGTAACCGCATCATCGGGCAGCTCGCTCAGAAACCGCGAGGGCATGGCGCTGGTCCACTGGCCATAGACCCGCCGGTTGGCGGCGTGCAGGATGGTCGCCTTCAGCCGTGCGCGGGTGATGCCGACATAGGCCAGCCGCCGCTCCTCCTCCAGCGCGGCGGCCCCGCCCTCGTCCAGCGCCCGCTGGCTGGGGAACAGCCCTTCTTCCCAGCCGGGCAGGAAAACATGGCCAAACTCCAGCCCCTTGGCGCCATGCAGCGTCATCAGCACAACCTTGGCCTCATTGTCGGACCGGTCATTGTCCATCACCAGCGCCACATGCTCCAGGAAGCTTTCCAGATCGGCGAACCCCTCCATCGCGCGGACCAGTTCGGCCAGATTGTCCAGCCGCCCGGCCGCTTCGGCGGAGCGGTCGGCTTCCAGCATGGCGATATAGCCGGATTCCTCCAGAATCGCCTGCGCCAGCGCCGCCTGGCCAAGCCTGTCCTTCTGATCCCGCCAGCGCCGGATGTCGGCCAGCAATGCGGCCAGTGCGCGGCGCGCGGCGGGTGGCAATTCATCTGTTTCCACAAGCAGTTGCGCGGCAGCGGGCAGGGTGGCGCCCATGCGCCGGGCCGCGGCCTGCACCTTGGCCATGCTCTTGTCGCCCAGCCCGCGCTTGGGGGTGTTGGCGATGCGTTCAAAGGCGAGCGCGTCGTCGGGCTGGCTGACGATGCGGAGATAGGCGAGCGCGTCGCGGATTTCGGCGCGTTCATAGAAACGGAAGCCGCCGATGATGCGGTAGGGGAGGCCGATCGAGATGAAACGGTCCTCGAACTCCCGTGTCTGGAACGATGCGCGGACCAATATGGCGATATCGCTGGCGGCTGCACCTTCGTTCAGCAGCCGCTCTATTTGCTCGCCGATGTAACGGGCTTCTTCCGGTCCGTCCCATATGCCGACGACCCGGACTTTTTCGCCGCTATTGGCCTGTGTCCACAAGCTTTTGCCAAGACGGCCGCTGTTATGGGCGATAACGCCCGATGCAGCGGCCAATATATGCGGGGTTGAACGGTAATTCTGTTCCAGCCGGATGACAGTAGCGCCAGGGAAATCCTTTTCAAATTGCAGGATATTGCCGACATCGGCCCCGCGCCAGCTATAGATGGATTGATCATCGTCTCCCACGCAGCAGATATTGCCATGGCCGCCGGATTTTTTGGCGGACAGCATGGTGAGCCAGCGATATTGGGCGGCGTTGCTATCCTGATATTCATCCACCAGCACATGGCGGAAGCGTTTTTGCCATTGCGCCAATATGTCGGGATGGGCTTCGAAAATGGTGATGAGGTGCAACAAGAGATCGCCGAAATCGGCGGCGTTGAGGCTTTGCAGCGATGCCTGATAGGCGGCGTAGAGCACAGCACCCCTGCCGTCTGCAAAGGCCATGCTTTCAGCGGGCGGGATGGCATCGGGGCGCAGGCCCCGGTTTTTCCATTTGTCGATAAGGCCGGCCAGCAGGCGGGCCGGCCAGCGCTTTTCCTCCAGCCCGGCGTCGATAATCATGCGTTTCAGCAGGCGGAGCTGATCGTCGCTGTCTAATATGGTGAAGTTGGATTTCAGCCCGATCAGCTCGGCATGGCGGCGCAGGATGCGCGCCGCGATCGCATGGAAGGTGCCGAGGAAGGGCAGGCCCTCTGCCGATGGGCCGATCAGCGCGGCCAGCCGGTTGCGCATTTCCGCCGCCGCCTTGTTGGTGAAGGTGACGGCGAGGATTTCCGATGGCCAGGCGCTGCGGGTGGCAAGGATCTGCGCCAGCCGCGCGGTCAGAGCCTTGGTTTTGCCGGTGCCGGCCCCGGCCAGCACAAGGACCGGGCCTTCGAGCCTGGTGGCAGCCTGCAATTGCGGCGGATTCAGCCCGGAAAGCCAGGGCGCGTCCGGCGGGGGCGTGTTGTTGGAGGGCAGGGTGGCCATTGGGAACAGATAGCGAACTTCGGCTGCTTTAGGAAGGGTGGCGCAGCAAAGTGAGACGGGCCTTGCCGACATCGCGCTTGGCCATCAACTCCCAGCCGACCGCGACCGGATTTTCGTCATGCGCGGTTTCGATGGCGGCGATGGCTGCGGGCGCGACCCAGCCGCGTTGCATTGCGCCGGCGAGCGCCGCCGCCCATTGGCCGCTGCCATAGGGCGGATCGAGAAACAGGAGATGGCAGGCGGCACCCGGCCCGGCCGCGGGCAGCGCGGTGGCGTCGGCCGCCACCAGCCGGGCATTGGCGGCCAGCGTGCGGATATTCGCCTCGATCGCGCGGCGGGCGGCGGAATCCCGTTCGGCCAGAAAGGCTTGCGTGGCGCCGCGCGACAGGGCCTCCAGCGCCAGCGCGCCGGAGCCGGCGAACAGGTCGAGCACGTTCAGCCCTTCAAAGCTGCCCAGCCGGCTGGTGAGCATCGAGAAGAGGGTTTCGCGTGCCCGGTCTGCGGTGGGGCGGGTATCGGCCCCGGCGGCCGTGGCGAGCAGGCGGCGGCGCCATTGGCCGGCGATGATGCGCATCAACCGACGCCGAGGCTGCGCTTCAGCTCTGACACCGCGCCATCGGACGCTTCCTCGACGCTGCGCGCGGGCAGGTCGCCCAGCTGGAACGGGCCATATGCGGTGCGGATGAGGCGGGAGACCTTGAGGCCCATGGCGTCGCAGACGCGCCGCACTTCGCGGTTCTTGCCCTCTGCCAGCCGCATGGTGAGCCAGATATTGGCCCCGTCCGCGCGCGCGCGCCGATCGACGGAGGCGTCGATGGAGCCGTAGCGGATGCCCTCGATCGTGACGCCCATGGCGAGCGCTTCGAGATCGGCCTGCCGCACATCGCCCATGGCGCGGACACGATATTGGCGGGGGACACCGGACGCGGGCAATTCCAGCGCGCGTTTCAGGCCGCCATCATTGGTGAGGAGCAGCAGCCCTTCGGTGTTCATGTCCAGCCGGCCGACCGGCATCAGCCGGGGGAGGCCGGGGGGGAGAATGTCGAAGATGGTGGGCCGGCCGCCGGGATCGCGCGCGGCGGTGAGGAAACCGGCGGGCTTGTGGAACAGGAACAGGCGCGTGGCCTCCACCTCGGCCACGGGGCGGTCGTCCACCGTGATGCCCTTCAGGCTTTCAACGATGGTGGCCGGGGTTTCCAGCGGCACGCCTTGGATGGCGATGCGGCCTTCGGCGATCATGCGTTCGATGTCGCGCCGCGAGCCGACGCCGGCGCGGGCCAGCAGCTTGGCGATGCGGTCGCCCTCACGCTCGGTGCCGTCTTCGGCCAGCGCGCGCTTGGCGGCAACCACGGGCTGCGACGTGCGCGGCGCACCGCTGCGCATGGAGAACGGCTTTTTTTCAGGGGTAGTGGTACGGGGGCTAAACCGCTTGGGGCGGTCGCCGCCGTTTCTCGGGGGAAAAGTCATGTGCGCCCCTTACGCGAGATTGCGCAATCCGTCACCCCTAGGTCAACAAGTCTAAGTCATCACCTCTGGCACAGCGCGATTTGGGCGTTAGTCTATCGGCCAGCAATTCTTAGGAGCATGCGCGTCGATGAACGCAGGAAACCCGACCCGACAACGCGGCCTGTGGCAATCAGTGCAGCCATATCTTGAAAAGGAATCGGTCGCCGCATTCTTTCTCGGCATGTCGTCAGGCTTTCCCTATGCGATGATCGGCG
>DITZ01000077.1:23716-28120 GCA_002422985.1 Sphingomonadales bacterium UBA6171 | reverse complement strand
ATGAGAAATGGGGGTCACGTCAATGGGAACATCATTGGAACACGAAACTGTTGACCTCGTTAGCGAGGGCGCGAAAAACAACCCTAAAGCCCCGAAGGGCTGAATTGCCATGGATAAAAAAACAGACATCAAAGCAGTAATTTACACTCGCGTAAGCTCAACCAAACAAACCACACGGGGCAACGGCCTCGATTCACAGGAAACCCGCTGCCGCGAATATGCGGGGCAGCGTGGCTATACCGTCATTGGCGTGTTCAAGGACGATATGACCGGATCGGTGGTCAACCGTCCGGGCATCAAAGCCATGCTCGCCTGCGTCCGCAAGTATCGGTCGCACAAGGTTGTCGTCATTATCGACGACATCAGCCGGATTGCGCGTAGCATTGAGGCTCACCTCAAGCTGAAAGCCGCAATTCTTGCTGCCGGTGCATCGCTGGAATCGCCCTCAGTGGAATTTGGGGACGACCCTGACAGCCAGTTGATTGAAAACTTGCTGGCCAGTGTATCCCAGCATCAGCGGCAAAAGAACGGCGAACAAACTAAAAACCGGATGCGTGCCCGCGCCTTGAACGGCTTCTGGGTGTTCCAAGCGCCATGGGGCTATCGCTACGAACGCCAATCGGGCGGCGGCAAGCTCATGGTGCGTGATGAGCCGGTGGCCAGCGTCATTCAGGAAGCCCTGACGGGCTTTGCCTCGCAACGCTTTCTGTCGGCTGGCGAAGTGCTGCGCTTCATCAAAGCGCATCCGTTCATGCCGGATAACAAGCGCAAGGCTATGACCTTCCAGCGGGTCAATCAAATCCTGACCCAGCCACTTTATGCGGGCTATTTCGAGCTGCCGGATTGGAACGTGCCGCTCCGCAAGGGGCATCACGAAGGGCTAATCAGCCTTGAAACATTTGAGGTCATTCAGGAGCGCCTGAAAGTCCGTAGCCGTGCGGCGGCTCGGAAAGACATCAATGCTGACTTCCCCATGCGTGGGCATGTCTGCTGTGCTGATTGCGGTCATACCATGACCGCAACATGGGCAAAGGGCAAAGGCGGTCGCTATCCTTACTATATGTGCCGTCAGAGTGGCTGCCCTAGCGATGGCAAATCCATCTCTCGTGGCAAGCTGGAAGACGCGCTCAAGGAACTGGTTCTGTCGCTCACGCCCTCGGCTGAGCTTTACAAACTGGCCTCCGAAACTTTCCGCGACATTTGGAATCGCCGCGTCAAGCTCGGCAAGGATGCCCGTGCCGTGTCAAAAATCGAGCTTGGCTCTATCGAAAAGAAGATTGGCCAGCTCCTCGACCGCATCGTGGCCACTGACAATCCCTCGGTGATTTCAGCCTATGAAGCCAAGATTGATGAGCTGGAACGCGAGAAGCTGATTCTGGCTGAAAAAATCGACAAGTGCGGAACGCCTGCAAGGGACTATTCAGAAATTTTTCAAACCTCGCTGGACTTCCTCGCAAGCCCTTGGAATCTCTGGGAAACTGGAAACCTAGAAGACCGCCGCGCCATGCTAAAGCTCGTATTTGGTGGTTCTCTACAATTCAAAAGGGAGGTTGGTTTTCAAACCCCTGAAATTTCCTTACCATTCAAGTGGTTAGGTGAAATTTCTGGCTCGAAAAAAGGTATGGCGCGTCCGGCAGGAGTCGAACCTGCGGCCTCAGGATTAGAAGTCCCGTGCTCTATCCAGCTGAGCTACGGACGCTTGGAGTGTTGGGAGCTTAGCGTAACGCGGCGGCTAGCGGAAATTTTCGGCGTAGCTTTGCAGGATGAGGCGCGGCCGGGCGGCGGGGACCACGGTGGCGATAAGGCCCTGCCGGGTGGCATAGGCCCGGGCCTGTTCCAGCGAGGCGAAGCTGAGGCGCACCTGCTGTTCGGTGTCGCCACTGCCGGCCCAGCCCATCAGCGGGTCCGGGCGCTTGGCCTCGCTTGGCTCATGCTCCAGGATCCAGGTGGCGGCGCGGGCCTTGCCGGATTGGGTTGCAGGGCGGCCCTGCTGAAAGATTCGGGCGTTGGACATATTCTGCCCTTAGGGCCGGACGCGGCTGAAAATCAACTGCGGCGGCGGGCGTCCGCCGCCTTGGTGCGGACGGTGGCGGCAGCGGACGCCGGATCGTCCGGCCAGGGGTGGCGGGGGTAGCGGCCCTTCATCTCTTTCTGCACGTCGCGCCAGCCGGTGCGCCAGAAGCCGGGGAGGTCGCGGGTGATGGCAATCTGCCGGCCGGCGGGCGAGGTGAGCGCCAGCAGCAGCGGCACGCGGCCATCGGCCAGCATCGGGTGTTGCGACAGGCCGAACAGCGCCTGCACGCGGGTTTCGGCGGTGGGGCCGGCGCTGGCCGCATAGTCGATCGCATGGCTGGTGCCGGCCGGCGTGGTGAGCCGTTCGGGGGCGAAACTGTCCAGCCTTGCGCGGGCCTGCCAATCCAGCAGATCGGTCAGCGCATGATCGAGGCGGACGTCGGCCAGCCGGTCCGCCACTGCCAGACGCGGCGTGAGCCACTGATCGGCATGGGCGAGCAGCCAGGCATCATCCACCGGCGGGGCGCCGGGCATGGCGTGGGCATGGGCGAAGGCCAGGCGGGCGCGCTGGGCGGTGGCGGTTTCGCTCCATGGCAGCGATGCGAGGCCGGCGCGGGCCACTTCGGCCAGCAGCGCGGCGGTGATGGCGGCGCGCGCCGGGGCGGGGCCGCGCTGGCGGGCGATGGTGATGGCGCCAAGGCGGGTGATGCGTTCGGCGGTGACGCGGCCGGTGGCGTCGTCGATGCCGAAGCGATCCATGCTGTCGGCATGAAGGGCGCACCAGTTGGCGAGATCATCTTCGGGGAGGGCGGCGGCGAGGCGGACGCGGGCGTCAGGCCCCGCCCCGCCGGCGTCGGCCATCACCAGCCATTCGGCGCGGGCCAGCGGCTCGGTGGAGGGCACCAGCGCACCCTTGCCGCCGGCCATCAGATAGGCCGCGGTCTGATTTGATTGGCCGGCAGCGCGGCGACGGCGGGCAAGGCGATCGGGGAAGGCATGCGCGAGCAGCAGCGCAGCGGATGGCCGGGCGGCGGACGATGCGGCGGGCGGGGCGGCATGCGCGCGGGCGAGCGAGGCCCAGCGGCTGGCGAGCTTGCGGGCGGAATCGGCGCGGCCACCGCGTTCGCGGGCGAAGCGGGCGAGGCGTTCATCAAGATCGGGCGAAGCGCCGCCCAGCCCGCGTTCTTCCAGCAGCACGGCGATGGTGGCGGCCAGATCCGCCGCGCCAATATCGGCCGCGGTGGCGAGCATATGGGCGAGCGGCGGATTGATGGGGATGCGCTGGAGGCGCGCGCCATGCGGGGTGAGGCGGCCGTCGGGGCTGAGCGCGCCCATGCTGGTGAGCGCGGCGCGGGCGGCGGCAAAGGGACCGGCGGGCGGCGGGTCCAGCCAGCGGAGCGAGGCGGGGTCGCTGACGCCCCAGGCGGCAAGACGCAGCGCGAGCGGCATCAGATCGGCTTCGGCGAGTTCGGGCGGATCAAAGGGCAGCAGTCCGGCGGTTTCGGCTTCGTCCCACAGGCGCCAGACCTGGCCGGGGGATTGCCGGCCGGCGCGGCCGGCGCGCTGGGCGGCGGCGGCGGCGGAGACGCGCACCGTGGCCAGCCGGGTGAAGCCGCTGCCGGCATCAAAGCGCGGCCGGCGGGCGAGGCCGGAATCGACGACCATGCACACGCCATCGATGGTGAGCGAGGTTTCCGCGATGCTGGTGGCAAGCACGCATTTGCGACCCGAGCCGGAGGCGATTTCGCGGCCTGAGCCGGAGGCGATTGTATGACTTGGCCCCGGCGCGATGGCGGCGCGCTGGGCGGCGGGGTCGGCATTGCCGTGCAGGCGGTGGATGGCGATGTCGGCAGGCAGCACCAGGGCGTCGGCGGTGCGCTCGATTTCCGCCACGCCCGGCAGGAAGGCAAGCAGCGAGCCTTCATGCCCGCGCATGGCGGATTCGATGGTGCGGGCCATGGCGGTTTCCAGCCTTATGGTGCCGGACGGGCGGCCGACATGGCTGATGCGGAGCGGGAATTGCCGGCCTTCGCTGCGGATGACGGGGGCGCTGTCGAGCAGGGCGGAAAAGCGCGCGCCGTCAAGCGTGGCGGACATGGCGAGGATGCGCAGATCAGGGCGCAGGCCGCCGCGCGCGTCGAGCGCGAGCGCAAGGCCGAGGTCTGCATCCAGGCTGCGTTCGTGAATCTCGTCGAACAGCAGCGCGCCGGTGTCGGCCAGTTCCGGGTCCGCGATGATGCGGTTCACGAAAATGCCATAGGTGAGGCATTCGATGCGGGCGTTGGGGCCGATTTTCGATTCAAGACGGGTGCGGTAGCCGACGCGCTGGCCCGGCGGTTCGCCCAGCAGCTCGGCGATGCGCTCGGCCGCGGCGCGGGCGGCGAGGCGGCG
>DITZ01000077.1:369-23702 GCA_002422985.1 Sphingomonadales bacterium UBA6171 | reverse complement strand
CGGGCGGGGCGACGAGCACGGCGGAAGGCGCGTCACACAGCGCTTGCAGCAGCACCGGCAGAACGGCTTCCACCGGCAGGGGTTCAGGCTCAGTAGGCACGCTCGATAGCGAATTCGACGGTTTCGACAAGCGCGGCCCTGGCGGCGCTGGGCGGCAGCAACGCCAGCGCATCGATCGCGCGGCTGCCATAAAGGCGGGCGCGGGCCATGGAATCGGCGATGGCGCCGGTGGCGTGCAGCCGCGCGATCGCTTCGGCCAGCTCATCGGGGCCGTTGGCGCGGCCGGTGATCGCGCGCTGCCAGAAGGTGCGGGCGGCGGCGTCGCCGCGCGCATAGGCGAGAATCACCGGCAGCGTGACCTTGCCGTCGCGGAAATCGTCGCCGGAATCCTTCCCCATGGTGGCGGCGTCGGACACATAGTCGATGGCGTCGTCCACCAGCTGGAAGGCGATGCCAAGGTTGCGGCCATAGGATTCGAGCGCGGCTTCCACGCTTTCGTCGCGTTCAGCGACCACCGCGGCGATCTGGCAGGCGGCCGAGAAAAGCGCGGCGGTTTTCGCCTGGATAATCTCCAGATAGCGGTCCTCCCCGGTTTCGACGACGCGCTGGGCGGTGAGCTGGGCGACTTCGCCCTCGGCGATCACGGCAGACGCGTGCGAGAGCAGCTTCAGCACCTTCAGGCTGCCATCTTCCACCATGAGCTCAAAAGCGCGGGCGAAGAGGAAATCACCAACGAGAACAGAGGCTTCATTGCCCCAGATGATATTGGCGGTGGCGCGGCCACGGCGCAGATCGGAGCCATCGACCACATCATCATGCAGCAGCGTGGCGGTGTGAATGAACTCGACGGCGGCGGCCAGTTTATAGTGGCGGTCGCCGCTATAATCGAGCGCGGCGGCGCAGCCGAGCGTGAGCATGGGGCGCATGCGCTTGCCGCCGCCGGAAATCAGATGGCCGGCCAGTTCGGGAATCAGCGCGACCGGGCTTTGCATCCGGTCGAGAATCACCTTGTTCACGCTGTTCAGCCCCGGTGTGACGAGGGCGACCAGCGGTTGCAGGCTGGGGCGGCGCCCGGCGGGGCGGATTTCATGGATGCTTGCGGTCATTGTCCCATCCGCTAAGGCTTTCAGCCTCCAAGCGGAAGGGGCTTCATGTCGCGGCAGGCAGATCAACGGGCGCAACTGGCGGAATTCCGGCGCAGCATCGACAATATCGACGCCGCGCTGGTGTTCCTGCTGTCTGAACGGTTCAAGGTGACGCAGAAGGTGGGGGCCTATAAGGCGCAGGAAGGGCTGCCGGCGGCGGACCCGTCACGCGAGGAGGCACAGATTGCGCGGCTGCGGGCGCTGGCGGCAGACGCGCAGCTTGACCCGGAGTTCAGCGAAAAATTCCTGCGCTTCATCATCAATGAGGTGATCCGCCACCATGAGCAGGCCTCGGCTAGCTGATGCCGGCCTCCACCCGTGCCAGATGATGATCGAGATCGCCGAATTGTGATTCGATGATGGTGAGCCGCTTGAAATAATGGCCGGCGGCGAGTTCGGTGGTGATGCCGATGCCGCCATGGGCTTCGGGCAGGGCCGCGCCCGGAATGCCCGGTTCGCTGGCCAGCGTCTGCCAGACGGCGGGATCGCGGCCGCCGTCCAGCTTCAGCATGGCGCTGCGCAGCAACGCGGGATAATTTTCCGCGATGAAGGCGCGCACTTCGTCTCTGAAAGCGCCTTCCTCGGCGCTGAATGCCAGATCCATCTATAAACTCCCCGGATATGCGGACAAAAAGCTAGCATCGTCCCGGCGCGCTTGAAAGCTGGCAGAATGGCGGACAGGCGCGCGGTGCAAGCATATGCTGGCGCAATCCGAATCGCTTGCTAAAGAATAAGCAATATGTGGCGCCTGCACCAGTTTCCCCTTTGCCCCTTTTCCCGCGCCGTGCGTTTTGCGCTGGCGGAAAAAGGCGTGCCGCATCAGCTGGTGACGGCCTTCCCCTGGGAGCGGGGGGAGACGCTTTCCCGGCTGAACCCCGCCATCCAGACCCCGGTGCTGGAAAATGGCGCGACCATATTGTGCGACAGCATGGCGATCATCGAATATCTGGACGAGACGCTGGAGCGGCCGCCGCTGATGGGGGCCGGTGCCGGCGAACGCGCCGAGGCGCGGCGGCTGGCGGCCTGGTTCGGCCAGCGATTCTATAGCGAAGTGACGGCGCCATTGCTGGCCGAACGCATGTATAAGCGGGTGGTGGCGCGCGCCATGCCGGACGGTATTTCCATTCGCAACGCCAACCGCGCGGCCGAACTGCATCTGCAATATATCGACGATCTGCTGGACGAGAATCGCTGGCTCGCCGGGCCATTGTTCGGGATTGCGGACATTTATGCCGCCGCGCAGATTTCGGTGGCGGATTATCTGGGCGGCATCGACTGGACCGGGCACGGCAGCAGCAAAATCTGGTATTCGGCGCTGAAAAGCCGCCCAACCTTCCGCGTGCTGCTGGCAGACCGGATGGAAGGGATTTTCCCGCCGCCAGACTATGACAAGCTCGACTTCTGACGCGGATGCGGCGCTGGTGCAGGCGCTGCGACAGGAAGCGCGGGCGCTGGGCTTTGCGGCGTTCGGGATAGCGTCCGCCGACGCCGCGCCACAGGCGGGCGCGCGCTTGCGGCAATGGCTGGCGGATGGCTGTCATGGCGACATGCTGTGGATGGAGACGCGGGCGGATGAGCGCGCATCGCCCGCCGGCCTGTGGCCGGAGGTGCGATCGGTGGTGATGCTGGGGCTGCCCTATACGCCGTCGCTCGATCCGCTGCGGCATCTGGGGCGGCCGGAGATTGGCACCATTTCCGTCTATGCGCTGGGCAAGGATTATCATGACAGTGTGAAAGCGAAACTGAAGGCATTGGCGCGCTGGCTGGTGGCCGCGCGCGATGCGCCGCTGAAGCTGTTTGTGGATACCGCGCCGGTGATGGAAAAGCCGCTGGCCGAAGCCGCCGGGCTGGGCTGGCAGGGCAAGCACAGCAATATCATCAGCCGCGCGCACGGCAACTGGCTGTTCCTGGGCGCAATCTATAGCGCGCTGCCGCTGCCCATATGGCGGGAGGACGGCAGCATGGGCGGCTGCGGCAGTTGCACGCGCTGCATCACGGCCTGCCCTACCGGCGCGATTGTCGCCCCCTATCGCGTGGATGCGCGGCTGTGCATTTCCTATCTCACCATCGAGCATAAGGGCGCGGTGGCGGAAGCGCTGCGGCCGATGCTGGGGAACCGCATTTATGGCTGTGATGATTGCCTGGCGGTGTGCCCGTGGAACCGCTTTGCGCATATGCCGGCGGAACCGGCCTTTCAGCCCCGCGCGGAACTGACCGCGCCACGGCTGGCAGACCTGCTGGCGCTGGGCGATGCAGCATTCCGGCAGCTTTTCGCCGGGTCGCCGGTGAAGCGCATCGGGCGCAACCGCTTTGTGCGGAACTGCCTGTATGCGGCGGGAAACAGCGGCGAGGCCGCGCTGCTGCCGGCGGTGCACCCGCTGCTGGATGATGCGGATGCGGTGGTGGCGGACGCCGCGCGCTGGGCCTGCGCGCGGCTCAGCCCGCCTGCTTGCTAACCAGACTGGCGGCCGCTGACGAGCAGGCGGAAGCAGGCGTCGGCGGCCATGGCGCGGCCATCGGGCGTGCGGGCATCGGCGTGGCGGGCAACCGGCGCGCCGCTGCTGTCAGGATAAAAATAGAGATCGAGCACACAGGGGCCGGCGAACTGCAACTGGCGCGCCATGCCCTCGCGCCGGTCGAGGCTGGCGGTGCCGAGCACGCCCAGCACGGCGTCTGCGCCATGGCCCATCACATGGTCCATGCCCGGCAGCTTTGGCGTGGGCGGGGCCTCTATGGCCACCGGCCCGGGTGTGGTGGTGCAGGCGGCCACCAGCAGCAGCGCGGGAAGGATGGAAAAACGCATGGAAGGCACACTAGCCACCCCGCAATCGCGATGCTAGCGGCAAGCATCCGCGACTAAAGGGTTTAAACTTTGACCGACCATTTTGATGTGCTGGCAATCGGCAATGCCATCGTTGATGTGCTGGCATCGGCTGACGATGATTTTCTGACAAGTCAGGCTATTGAGAAAGGCTGCATGCGGCTGATCTCGGCCGAAGAAGCAACCGCGCTCTATGCCGCCATGCCGCCGGGGCGGGAGATTTCGGGTGGCTCTGCCGCCAACACCACCGCCGGGATTGCGGCGCTGGGTGGCCGTGCGGCCTTTATCGGCCGGGTGTCAGACGATCAGCTTGGCCGGGTGTTTGCGCATGATATCCGCGCATCGGGTGTCGATTATCGCACGCCGGCGGCCAGTGGCGGGCGGCCAACCGGCCAGTGTCTGATCATCGTGACGCCCGACGCCCAGCGGACGATGAACACCTATCTCGGCTCCTGCCAGGAGCTGGACGAGATGGACGTGGACGAGGCGCTGGTGAAGGCCGCGGCCATCACCTATTTCGAAGGCTATCTGTGGGATCCGCCCGCCCCCATCCGGGCGATCCGCAAGGCCAGTGCCATTGCCCGCGCAGCCGGACGCAAGGTGGCGATGACGCTGTCGGACGTGTTCTGCGTGGAGGGGCATCGCGCCGATTTCCTGCATCTGCTGGAATCCGGGCAGGTGGACCTGCTGTTCGCCAACGAAAATGAGGCGAAGAGCCTGTTCCGGACGGATGATGTGGCCGTGGCCGTGGATGGGCTGGCGGCGCTGGCGCCGCTGGCGGTGGTGACGCGATCGGGCAAGGGCGCGGTGGTGGTGTCGGGCAGCGAGCGGGCGGCAGTGCCGGTGACGCCCGCAGCGCGTGTTCTGGACACGACGGGTGCCGGCGACCTGTTTGCGGCCGGCTTCCTCACCGGCTACACGCAGGGGCGGATGTTGAAGGATTGCGCCATCATGGGGACAATTGCCGCTGCCGAGGTAATCGAACATTATGGCGCCCGGCCGGAAGCCGATCTGGTGGCACGCGTTCAGGCCCGGTTGGGTTGAGGTGCGAAAGGGTGGCGGCATGAAAGACAAACGTCACCTGCTGATTCGGATCGCCGGCCTTGGGGCGGGTGCCTTGGGCGCTGTGCTGCTGCTGGCCTGTTCGGCCTCTGAACCGGCGAATGCGCAGAACGAGGGGGTTGTGCATGTCGCCTCGGCGCACGAACTGGAACTGGCGGTGCGGGCTGCCAGACCCGGCACGCGCATCATTCTGGCAGACGGCGATTATCAGCCGGTGCGCATCAGCAATCTGAATGCCGCCGGCAACCCCGTGACGATTACCGCCGAAAATCCGCTGAAAGCGCGGATGTCCGGCATGAACATCACCAATTCCGACGGGCTGATCATCGACGGGCTGCATTTCCGGGCGACGGGGCCGGCGGTGCTGTTCTTCAACACCGGCGCGCGCAACATGCTATTGGTGAACAGCCTGATCAGCGGCGTGAATCACAACAGGAATCCGTGGGACGACGAGGGGCGCGGCGTGCGCATCCTGGGCGCGGAACGCATTACCATCGCGCATAATCTGTTCGAGGATCTGAAGGTCGCGCTCACCATGCGGGAAAGCGAGGGGGTGCGGGTGCACCGCAACAGCTTCCAATGGCTGCGCGAAGGCATCAATATCGCGCGATCGAAAAACGGCGCGCTGACGGCGAATTATCTGACGGAGTTTCACCCCAATTATGCGAAGGGCGAGCATCCGGATGCCATCCAGTTCTGGGTCGCGCGGGAGCCGGAAGGGTCGCACAATTTCCTGATTGCGCGCAACGTGATGATCTTCGGGGAAAATCGGGCGGTGCAGGGGATTTTCATCCGATCAGAGACGGAACGGCGGGAGATACCGCAGATCCGGCACAGCAATTTTCTGATCGAGCATAATATCTATTATGGCTCCTCCGCCCACGGCATCACCGCCAATTCGGTGGAAGGGGTGCGCATCAACAATAATGTGGTGGTTGGCTCGCCCTTTTCGAAGACCAACGGCAATGTCGATCGCACCGGGGACGGGCGTGGCTCGCGCGGATTTACGCCGGGTATCCGGGCGCGCTTTGGCAGCGGGGCGATCTTCGAGCGCAATGTGAGCATGGCACCGATCAGCATGGAGCCGGACGGGCGCGAGGCGGATAATGTGGTGCTGAACCCGGTGCGCGGCATGGGCAAGCCGCGGAACGCGATATTGGCCGGGCCGATTACCGAGGATTTGCCATCTCTGGACCGGTTTGTAACGAAAAATCCGCAGTTGCGCGCGCGCTCCATCGGGCTGCTGGACCCGTTTCCCTATGGGGCCGGGCAGACGGACCCGGCGGCGAATCTGCAGGAAGCCATTGCGGTGCACAAGACACCCTAGCCAGGGCCATTGACCGGGGCGGCATGATATTTTATATCATGCGTTCGGATCAACCAGCGACGGGCTCCATTTCCCTGATGACCAAGGCAAATTCAGACGCGTTTGCCGCCATCCTGTCGAGCCTGTGCCTTGTGCATTGTCTGGCCGTGCCGGTGGTGCTGGTGATGCTGCCGTCGATGACGGCCGGGGCCTCCGGCTTGTGGCCGGCCCTGCCGCTGCTGGATTCCGATCTGCTGCACTGGCTGATGCTGCTGCTGGCCGCGCCCTTTTCGCTGCATGCCATGCTGGGCGGACGGGCTGTTCACCATGAAGCCGGGCCGATGCGGCTGGCACTGGCGGGTCTTGCGGTGATGGCGCTGGGCGCGCTGCTGCATGATTATGGGCTGGTGGAAAAACTGCTGACCGTGGGTGGCGGGCTGGTGGTGGCGGCCGCCCATTGGTGGAACTGGCGGGTGCGGGGACGGGTTTTGCGGGGCTGATGGGGGTTGCTGGCGTTGTTTTTAGGGGATGGCCCCCACCCCCGGCCCCTCCCCTAAAGGGGAGGGGAGGAAGTCAGCGCTACCTTCTCCCCTCCCCTTGCACGGAGGGGCCGGGGGCGGGGTCGGCCACGCCTCTGTTTTAACCCCCGCTTACAATGGCTTCAACTGGCTGAACGGGATGTCCTTGTCCGGGCGCAGGTCGCCGGGCAGGCCAAGCACGCGTTCGGCGATGATGTTGCGCAGGATTTCGTCGGTGCCGCCGGCGATGCGCAGGCCGGCTGACCACATATAGCTGGTCTGCAATTTCTCCAGGTCGCTGCCCGGCTCGACCGCGAGGCCCTGCGATTCCGAAAGGTCCAGCGCGAAGGCGGCCATGTCCTGCATGGTTTTGGCCACAACCACCTTTGAAATCGACTGTTCCGGCCCCGGCATGGCACCGCGCGAAAGCGCGGAGAGCGCGCGCATCTGGGTGAGGCGGATGCCCTCGTCGGCGATATAGGTGTCGGCGATGCGCTGGCGCACATCGGCACGCTCCATGGCGGGGCCGGTGTCGGTTTCGATGCCGGCGGCGACCGCCATCAATGTGTGATAGCCGGGCGCGTGGCGCGGCTTGCCGCCCACCGCCAGCCGCTCGTGCATCAGGGTGGTGAGCGAGACTTTCCAGCCCTCCCCCACCGCGCCCAGCCGGTGGGTGTCGGCCACGCGCACATCGGTGAAGAACACTTCGTTGAAATCCGAACCGCCGGACATCTGCTTGATGGGCCGCACCTCGACGCCGGGGGCCTTCATGTCCACGATGAACATGGAGAGGCCCTTATGCTTGGGCGCGTCGAAATCGGTGCGGCAAACAATGATGCCGAAATCGGAGCGGTGGGCGAAGCTGGTCCACACCTTCTGGCCGTTGATGACCCAGCTGTCGCCGTCCGCAACCGCCTTGGTGCGGATGGAGGCGAGATCGGAGCCGGCGACCGGCTCGGAAAAGAGCTGACACCAGACCTCGCTGCCTTCCAGCGCGCGCGGCACATAACGGGCGGCGACTTCGGGGCTGCCATGGGTGAACAGGGTGGGAATGCACATGCCAAGGCCGATGGAATACAGGCCGGTCGGCGCATAGGTCCGGCTCTCCTCCTGATTGAAAATGATCTGGTGCATGGGGGTGAGGCCCTGACCGCCCACAGCCCTGGGCCAGGTGATGCCGACATAGCCGGCGTCATGCTTAAGCTTTTGCCAGGCGCGGGAGCGGGCGACGAATTCGTCGAGCGGATAGGGTGCGGCGGGTGGCGCGGCATAGTCGGCCGCGGCGGTGGCAAGCCAGGCGCGCACTTTCGCGCGAAATTCGGCTTCGGCGGCGGTGTCGTTGAAATCCATGTCTTTTCCCCTTCAGGCCGCAGCGGTGTTGCGGCGCTCCAGCGCGCGCACAAGCCGGTCTGACCAGTGATTGCGGCTGCCGATCAGCGACGCGAGCAGGCGGTTGCGGCGATAATAGAATTGGCAGTCATGCTCCCAGGTGAAGCCGATGCCGCCGTGCAGCTGCACCGATTCTTCGGCCGTGAAGCGCAATGCTTCCAGACTGGCCACCCGCGCGGCGGCGGCGGCCAGCGCCAGCTCCGGCGCGTCCGCCTCCCACGCCCAGCAGCCATGCAGCGCATGGGCGCGGGCGAGTTCGGCCTTGATATACATGTCGGCAAGCTTGTGCTTCACGCCCTGATAACGGCCGATGCGCTGGCCGAAGGCAACGCGATCCCTGGCATAGGCGATGGTCATCTCGCGGGCGGCGTCGGCCGTGCCCAATGCCTCCCACGCGGCAAGGACGGCGAGCCGTTCGCTGAGTTTCAGCCAGTCGGCCGCACTGCCCAATGGTTCGGCGGCGACGCCATCAAGGGTGAATCTGGCGGACGGGCGCACCAGATCGAGCGTTTCGACCGCCGCGCGGCTGATGCCATCAAGCGCGACAAGCGCCATCGCCGGGCCATCGGCCGACGCGACGGTGACGACGGCCAGTGTCGCCACCAGCCCATCGACGACCGGCAGTTTCGCCCCCATCAGCCTGCCTGCCGTAAATGTGGTGGCGGGCATGCTGGCGGGGGATTTGGCGTCGCCCTCGCTCCAGCCGATGCAGCCGATGGCCTCGCCGCTTGCGAGTTTGGGCAGCCACAGCGCCTGTTGTGCCTCGCTGCCGGCCAGCAGCAGTGCTTCGATAACGGCAAGCGTGGACATCAGCGGCACGGGGGCGAGGCTGCGGCCGATCTCCTCGGCCAGCACACAGGCCTCGTCGGCACCCAGGCCAAGGCCGCCATAGGCTTCGGGCACGCGGGCGGCGGGCCAGCCCTGCTCCACCACTTCAGCCCAGAGCGCGGCATCATGTGATGCGCCTTCATTCATCACGCGGCGCGCGGCGGCGGTGCCGGCGCGGGCGGTGAGGAATTTGCGCGCGGCCGCCTGCAACGTCTTGGCATCGTCTGACAGATCGAAGTTCATCTCAGTCTCCCTTGGCAACAGGGAGTAAGCGCCGCAGCCGCCAACAGGGCACTCTCCAATCGGTCAGTGTCTGGGCGGTCAATGTCTGGGCGGTCAGTGTCTGGGCGGTCAGTGTTTGGGCGGTGAGTGTCTGGGCGGTGCCTGTTCGGGCCGGTGTTTGTTCGGCTTTATTCCTCTTTCTTCTCGTCCGCCTCTCCGCGCGCGCGTTTGCCAAAGGTGCGGATGCCGGCCACCAATGTGGCGACAGCACCCAGCAGGGTGCCCAGCGATATCAGCAGATTGGTGAGGCTTTCGGTGGGCGAGGCGAGCGCCTTCAGCCAGCGATCAAACAGACTGATGCCGTCCAAAATCACATCCCCCGTGCCGACGGTCACCCTCACATTCTTGGTGTCGGTGTAAATGGCGCCGCGCGGCAGGAAGCTGCCGTCGGGCTGGCGGCTCATCACGCGGGTCTGGATGGTAAGCGTGCGCTCGCCTTCGTCCACGGCCTTCACCCGCCAGATCCACAGCGCACCGTCCCCGGCGCCCAGATCCTGCACCGCCGGCGTCGCCGGGTCGGCGGTTACTTCCAGCCCGGAATCGCCGATCAGCCGTGCCTCGATGAAGCGGCCGACGGCGGGGGTGAAGCTGTGCTGCACGCCGGGCGCATCCTGCAATGCCTCGGTCGGCGCGGTGCTGCCCGCGGTGCGCGAAATGGCGAGGTGGACCGATTTCTGCTCGCCGCGCAGCATGGCGGCGGGTGCTTTCAACGCCGCACTGCCGCGCACAACCTGTTGCAGCAGCGCGCAATCTTCCGGCGTGCGCCGCTCCTCCACAATGGCGCAATGGATGAGGCCATCCGCACCGACGGGAGCGGGCGCAGACGGTGCCGGGGCCGGTGCCATCGCCTCGCCGGTTGCCGGCTGCTCCACGGCGGGGTCGGTGGCAGGCAATTCGCTGGCGGGCCCGCGCCCTGCCCCGTTGCTGCCGGCGGACATGAAAGGCGGCGCTGCTGTCACGCCATCGCGCGGGCGGCCACCGCCGAAGGAGGGGCGAACCGGCGGTTCCGGCACCACAGCGGCCGGCGGTGGTGGCGGCGACGGCGGCGCAACGTAGGGTGGCGCCGACGGTGGTGGTGGCGGTGGCGGGGCGACGCTTTCCGCCGGTTCATCGGTGCTCGGCATGGGTGAATTTTCGGTCGGTGCGGCCATGCAGGCCGCAAGCAGCAGCAGTGCTGCCATGGATGACATGTGCCAGACCCGATTGTTCCGCATAGACCTGCCCCCTCACGGCGGGCGCCATAATCCCTTCCTGGGTGCGCCGCCGGGGCAGGTTACCGCAAAAACAGCGGCTTGTCAGTCACCGCCGCCAGCTTTCATGACAGACCCATCCCGCCACGCGCTGGTCATACGGCCGCTCCCTTGGTCAGGCGGCCGCGCACGCGGCCGCTTAGTGGGTCACACGGCCGCGCACGCGGCCGTTAACTGGGTCAGGCGGCCGCGCGCACCTGCTCGCCGGGCCATTTCACCCACAGGGCGGCGCGGCGGGTGGCGACGGCCTTTGCGGCGGCCTCTTTCACCGGGCCGAAGCCGCGCACATCCATCGGCAGAGAGGCGATTTCGATGGCCAGCGGCAGATTATGCCCGGAAAGCGCCGCCAGCAGCCTTTCCACATCGGATTCATAGGCCGGGATGGCATCGCGTTCCTGGCGCCGTTCTTCGCTGCGGCCAAACAGGTCGAAGACGGTGCCGCGCAGGCCCTTGGCCGCGGCCAGCAGCCGGAATGTCGGCATGGCAATCCAGCCGGGCAGCGCATATTTTTTCGGCCGGCCGCTGGCCGGGTCCGTCCCCGCGAAGATTGGCGGCGAGAGGTGGAAACGCAGCGCGCGACGGCTGGCGAAGGTTTCGCCAAGCTGCGCGTCGAACCGCCCGTCGGTCATCAGTCGGGCGACTTCATACTCATCCTTATAGGCCATCAGCTTGTGCAGCGATGTGGCAACGGCGTGCGTCAGCGCCTCGCCGCCAAGCGGGGCTTCCGCGGCCCGCACCCGGTTGACGAGCGCCAGATAACGGTCTGCCCAGGCCTTATTGCCCCAGGCGGTCAAATCGGCGCTGCGCGATGCGATGGCGGCGTCGAGCGAGAGATCGGGCATGGGCGCGGGGGTGACCATCGCCTCCACCTGCGCCGGATCATGCGCCAGCAGCCGGCCGAGCGCAAAGGCCTGCAAATTGAAGGGCACCGCAACGCCGTTCAGCGTGATCGCCTGCTCGATGCTGGCGCGTTGCAGCGGGATGAGGCCAAGCTGCCAAGCATAGCCCATCAGCATGATATTGGCGGCAATGCTGTCGCCCATCAGCGCGGTGGCGATGCGTTCGACGCCCAGCGCATGCACCGATCTGGCGGCGCTGCTGATCGCCTTCATCACCTGCGCGGTTTTGAAATCATAATCGCGGTTGCGCACGAAATCGGCGGTTGGCGCAACATTGGCGTTGGCGACAACATGGGTGCGCGTGGGCGCGATCAGATTCTGCGCGGCCTTGTCGGCGGCCACCACACTATCACAGGCGATCACCAGATCGGCGGTGCCGGTCATGATGCGGGGGCCAAGCAGATGGTCGTTCGTGGGGGCAAGGCGAACATGGCTCCACACCGCGCCGCCCTTCTGCGCCAGCCCGGCCATGTCGGCGGTGGTGGACGCAATGCCTTCCACATGTCCAGCCATGCCGATCAGCGCGGATACAGTGAGGACGCCGGTGCCGCCGATGCCGGTGACGAGGATGTTGACGGTGCGGGTCAATGGCGTCAGCACCGGCTCTGGCAGGTGGCTGACGTCGATCGCGGCTTTGGCGGGCTTTTTCAGCACGCCGCCGGTGACGCTGACAAAGCTGGGGCAGAAGCCCTTCAGGCAGCTGAAATCCTTGTTGCAGCTGGACTGGTTGATGCGGCGCTTGCGGCCGAATGAGGTTTCCAGCGGCTCCACCGAAACGCAGTTCGACTGCACCGAACAGTCGCCGCAGCCTTCGCAGACGGCGGGGTTGATAACGACGCGCCGGTCCGGATCGGCCATCAGGCCGCGTTTGCGGCGGCGGCGTTTTTCGGCGGCGCAGGTCTGGTCATAGATGATGACGCTGGTGCCGCCGGTTTCGCGCGCGGTGGCAGAGATGGTTTCCAGCATGGCGCGATCATGCAGTTCCACCTCGGCCGGCAACAGGCCGGACGGATAGCGTTCCAGCTCCTCTGTCAGCACCCACACTTTCTTCGCACCCTCGGCCAGCATCTGCCGGGCGATCTGCGGGACGGAGAGTTCGCCGTCATGCTTCTGGCCCCCGGTCATGGCGACGGCATCGTTGAACAGGATTTTGTAGGTGATGTTGACGCCGCTCGCGATGGACTGGCGCACGGCCAGCAGGCCGGAATGGAAATAGGTGCCGTCGCCCAGATTGGCGAACACATGGCGCTCATCCACAAACGGCGCTTCGCCCACCCAGGTGACGCCTTCGCCGCCCATCTGGGTGAAGGTTTCGGCACGATCCATCCACAGCGCCATGATGTGGCAGCCGATGCCCGCCAGCGCGCGGCTGCCTTCGGGCACCTTGGTGGAGCTGTTGTGCGGGCAGCCGGAGCAGAAATAGGGCGTGCGCTTCACCGGCGCGACGAACTTCGCCTGCAGCGATTCGCGCGCGTCGAACCAGCGCAGCGCCGCCTCGATACGGTCGGTCTTGTGGAAATGGCTCAGCCGCTCGGCAATCACCCGGGCGATGGTGCCGGGCGACAGCTCATTGTCGGGCGAGAGCAGCCATTTGCCATGCTCGTCCTGCTTGCCCACCACCTTGGGGCGCACACCGGGCTTCCAGTTATAAAGCTGCCATTTCAGCTGATGCTCGATAAACTCGCGCTTTTCCTCGATAACCAGCACTTCTTCGAGGCCCTGCGCGAAGTGGCGCACGCCGTCCGGCTCCAGCGGCCAGGGCATGCCAACCTTGTAGAGCCTGAGCCCGATGTCGCGGGCGACTGTCTCGTCGATGCCCAGCTCTTCCAAGGCCTCCAGCGTGTCGGCAAAGGCTTTGCCGGTGGAGAGGATGCCGATGCGGGGCTTGGGCGTATCCCACACCAGCCGATCGATGCCGTTCGCCTTGGCAAAGGCCTGCGCGGCAAAGCCCTTATAGCGTTGCAGGCGGGTGTCCTCGTCCCGCCAGATATCATTGGGGCGGATGTGCACGCCGCCTTCGGGGAAATCGAAGGGCGGGGTGATGATCAGCCGCCGCTCGCTGGCGGTGTCCACCGTCGCGGACGTTTCAACGGTGTCGGCGGTGGCCTTGAAGCCAACCCAGGTGCCGGCAAAACGGCTCATGGCAAGGCCGAGCAGCCCATATTCGACAAATTCATGCACAGAGGACGGCGCGAGGAAGGGCACGAAGGCGGCCGAGAAATTATGATCGGACTGGTGCGGCAGCGTGGAGGATTTGGCGCCATGATCGTCGCCCACGATGGCGAGCACGCCGCCATGCCGGGAGGTGCCGGCGGCGTTGGCGTGCTTCAGCACGTCCATCGCCCGATCAAGGCCGGGGCCTTTGCCATACCAGAGGCCGAAGACACCATCGAACTTCGCCTGCCGGTTGAGCGCGGCCATCTGCGAGCCCCAGACGGCGGTGGCACCCAGCTCCTCGTTGACGCCCGGCACGAATATGATGTCGTGCGCCGACAGATGCTTCTTTGCGCGCCACAATTCCTGATCGAAGCCGCCCAGCGGCGAGCCGCGATAGCCCGAGACGAAGCCGGCGGTGTGGAGACCGGCGGCGCGGTCGCGCATATGCTGCACCAGCGCCATCCGCACCAGCGCCTGCGTGCCCGACAGGAAGATGCGCTGCGCATCCAGCGCATAGCGATCATCCAGCGAAACGGCAGCATTGGGGCCGGCTGCGGGGGTTGCAGCGTGGCGGTCGGCGACAAGGGTCATATATTTCTCCTGATAGGGCAATAATACTGCCCTTTTTGGGAATTACAAGCCATATGCCATGCCGCTTGCGCCGCTGGCATCACCTGCTATAGCCGCCGCTTCATTTTCTTCGCGGAAGAGAGTGGGCGCGGCGCTTGCCGCGGCGGCCTGAAGGATAGGTGGACGGCAGCGGGTGTGGCGGAACTGGTAGACGNNGCGCTGGATTTAGGTTCCAGTGTCGAAAGACGTGGGGGTTCGAGTCCCTTCACCCGCACCAGCCTCCACCCCTGGCCATGACCACCCCGGACGGCGAAGCGCCCCGTAAGCCTGAGGATAGATTGCCATCATGACTGTGACCGAAACCCTGAACGACGGCCTGAAGCGGGCCTGGAGCCTGACCATCGAAGCCGGCGCCATCGCCACCAAGGTGGACGCGGCCATCGCCGAAGTCGCCCCCAAGGTGCGGATGCCGGGCTTCCGCCCCGGCAAGGTGCCCGGTAATCTGGTGCGCAAGATGCACGGGCCGGCGCTGCACGCCGAGGCCGTGAACGAAGCGATCAATGATGCCGTGAACCGGCTGATTGCCGATGCCGGCCTGCGCCCCGCCACCCAGCCGCAGGTGGACCTGCGCTCGGAAGTGGCTGAAGGCAAAGACGTTACGGTTGATGTGGCGGTGGAAGTGCTGCCCGAAGTGCCGGCGTCTGACCTGGAAGGCATTGCGCTTGAAAAGCTGGTTGTGGAAGCAACCGACGAGGAGCTGGATGCGGCGCTGGCGCGTCTGGCCGAGCAGAGCAAAAGCTTTGCCGACGCGCCGGCCGAACACAAGGCCACGACCGGCGACCTGGTGGTGATGGACTATGTGGGCAGTGTGGATGGCGTGGCCTTTGACGGCGGCACCGGCACGGACATGGAAATCGAGCTTGGTTCCGGCCGGCTGATTCCCGGCTTTGAAGACGGGCTGGCCGGCGTGAAGACCGGCGACGAAACCTCGGTGAACGTCACCTTCCCGGATGATTATCCGGCCGCTGAACTGGCCGGCAAGGCCGCCCTGTTCGCCATCAAGGTGAAGGCCGTGAAAATCGCCTCTGTGCCGGCCGTGGACGATTCGCTCGCCACCAATCTGGGCCTGGAGAATCTGGCCGCGCTGCGCGAGATACTGAAAGATCAGGTTGAATCGGAACTGAAGAATCTGACCCGCACCCATATGAAGCGCAAGCTGCTGGACCATCTGGCCGCCGCGCATGATTTCGACGTGCCGCCCTCTATGGTCGAAGCCGAGTTTCAGCAGATCTGGCAACAGGTGTCGGCGGAAGCGAGCGACGAGGAGAAGGTGGCGCTGGAGGCCGAGCGCGCGGACTATGTGCGCATCGCCGAGCGCCGCGTGCGCCTGGGCCTGCTGCTGTCGGACATCGGCCAGAAGGCCGGCGTGAACGTCAGCAATGCGGAAATGAACCGGCTGGTGGCGCAGGAAGCGTCGCGTTATCCGGGCCAGGAACGCGAAGTGCAGAAATATTTCGCGGAAAATGCGATGGCCGCCGCCCAGCTGCGCGCGCCGATGTTCGAGGAGAAGGTCGTTGATCATCTGCTCGACAAGGCCAATGTGACCGAGCGCAGCGTGAGCCGCGCCGATCTGGAAGCCGCCATTTCCAGCGAGGACGAAACGCCCACCGGCCATGTGCACGGCCCCGGCTGCGGCCATGATCACCACGATCACGGGCACGACCATGGGCATGATCATGCCCCGGCCAGGCCGAAGAAGGCCGCCGCCAAAAAGGCTGCCGCCGAACCCGAAGCCGTGACGCAGGACGCCCCGAAGCCGGCGAAAAAGGCCGCGCCAAAGCAGGCCAAGGCCGGGGAAGCGGTGACGCAAGAAGCTGTAGCGGAAAAGCCAAAGGCCAAGCCGCGCGCAAAAAAGGCGGCTTCGGAGTAAGGCACCGGGGGTTGTGAGGGGATGATCCCGTCATTTTGCTGATGCTTCGCCCGAACAGGCCAACAAAAAAGCGGCGGGGAGATATCTCCCCGCCGCTTTTTTGCCCTGCAAGCCGCCCGCCCGCCGGATTTCGCCGGCGGGCGGGGCATATCATCAGAAAGCGGCGGTCACCGACACGACAAAGGCGTTCTTGGAACTGGTGTTGAACATGCTCTTGTTCGGCATGTCGTTGCCAATATAGGCCGCGCCGACCGTCAGGCCCAGCACCGACAGATCGGCACCCACCATCCAGTCGAACTTGTTGGTGGTGGTGCCGGAACCGTCAACCACCAGCGCGCCGCGCTCATGACCGGCAGAGGCCTTGAGCGTGATGGGCGTTTCCGGGATGGCGACGCCAAGCGCACCGAACATATAGCGGCTGGAGGTGTAAAGATTATCCTGCTCCGGTGCCCAGTTCAGGCCGACGGTGACGGTGGCGGGGCCAGCCGTGCCGGCGAGCGTGCCATAGAATTCCACCACATCGGTGTTGCTGCCGCCCGGATAGAGATAGCCGGTGAAACCAACGGTGGCCGTCAGCGGGCCGAGCGGGCCGGTCCAGCCGCCGATCACGTCGATTTCGGTCGTCGCACCGTTATAGTTGGCGATGGACGAACCCCAGGCGCCGATAAAGAAGCCGGGCTTGGTGTTGAGCGTGATGCCGGCCTGCACCGCCGGGTCGCGGTTGGAATAGCTGATGCCACGGAAGCGATAGTCGCTTACGAAGGCGGCCGAGCCGGTGATTTTCGGGAAGCTTTCTTCCTCGGCCCTGACGGCGGTGGCACCAACCAGGATCGCGCCCGCCGTGGCGAGGGCGGCCAGCTTGCCAGTGATGCTGTAAATCGATTGCATAGTCTGCTCCTAATAGCCGCCGAATTGCGGCACACAAAATCTGCGCCACGTCAGTGGCCCGTTGTGCTCAGCAGGAAACCATGGACGGGCTTGAAAGCCTTCTTGAGGCCGTTACTGCATTCCCGTTGTGCAGCGCACAACCCGAAAAATGCGTTTCTGTGACAAGTGCGCCCATACTGTGGCCAATGTGCAACAGGCGATCCCCCCTCCGTCGTTCCTCTCCTGTTCCCATAGCCTCCAAGCTCGGCTAGGAGGGGGCATGAGCGATCTCTTTGGCGCGCCCGGCCCGGATTCCGGCGATTATGATGCCCATTCCATCGAAGTGCTGGAGGGGCTGGAGCCTGTCCGCCGCCGCCCCGGCATGTATATCGGCGGCACCGATGTCGCCGCGCTGCACCATCTGGCCGCCGAAGTGCTGGACAATGCGATGGACGAGGCCGTGGCCGGCCATGCCAGCCGCATCGAGGTGACGCTGGAAGCCGATGGCACATTGGTGATCGCCGACAATGGCCGGGGGATTCCGGTGGGGCCGCACCCGCGCTTCCCCGACAAATCCGCGCTGGAAGTCATCCTCACCATGCTGCATTCGGGCGGCAAATTCACCACCGGTGCCTATGCGACATCGGGCGGCCTGCACGGCGTTGGCATTTCGGTGGTGAATGCGCTGTCGGACGAGCTGGTGATCGAGGTGGCGCGCAACCGCACCCTGTGGCGCCAGCGTTTCTCGCGCGGGGCTGCCACCGGCCCGCTGGAGAATCTGGGGCCGACGCCCAATCGGCGCGGCACCACGGTAAGTTTCCGGCCGGACCCGCAGATTTTCGGGGCGGAAGCGCGCTTTTCGCCAGACCGGCTCTATCGGCTGGCGCGCTCCAAGGCCTATCTGTTTGGCGGCGTGGAAATCCGCTGGCGCTGCGCGCCGTCGCTCGCCACCGACACAGTCCCCGAATCGCAGACCTTCATCTTCCCCGGCGGGCTGGCGGACCATCTGGCCGAGGATGTGGCGGGCGAGGCGACCGTCACCAACCTGCCCTTTGCCGGCAGGCTGAAATTTGCCGGGGGGGCGGGCGAGGTGGAATGGGCGGTGCACTGGACGGTGGCCGGCGATGGCGCGGCGGCCTGGTATTGCAACACCATCCCGACACCGCAGGGCGGCACGCATGAGGCCGGTTTCCGATCGGCCATCCTGCGCGGGCTGAAAGCCTGGGCGGCGCTGGCGGGCGTGAAAAAGGGCGCGGACCTGACGAGCGAGGATGTGCTGGTCGGCAGCCGGGTGATGCTGTCGCTGTTCATTCCGCAGCCGCAGTTCCAGTCTCAAACCAAGGACCGGCTGTCGTCGCCCGAAGCGCAGAAGCTGGTGGAAACGAGCTGCAAGGATCATTTCGAGCATTGGCTGAACGATGATCAGGATCGCGCCCGCGCGCTGCTGGCCTTTGCCATCGACCGGATGGACGAGCGGCTTGCCCGCCGGGCGGAGCG
Organism: Sphingomonadales bacterium UBA6171; assembly: GCA_002422985.1. Classification (GTDB taxonomy): domain Bacteria; phylum Pseudomonadota; class Alphaproteobacteria; order Sphingomonadales; family Sphingomonadaceae; genus Sandaracinobacteroides. The sequence continues at coordinate 5,181 of DITZ01000077.1, read as the reverse complement.
CGAGGAAAAGCGCAAGACGGCAACCTCGGCGCGCAAGCTGCGGCTGCCGGGCAAGCTGACCGATTGTTCGAACAGCGCGCGCGCCGGCACGGAATTGTTCATCGTGGAGGGCGATTCGGCCGGCGGCTCCGCCAAGCAGGCGCGGGACCGCAAGACGCAGGCCATTCTGCCCATTCGCGGCAAGATATTGAACGTCGCCTCGGCGGCGGCGGCCAAAATCAGCGCGAATCAGGAGGTCGCCGACCTGGCGCTGGCGCTGGGCTGCGGCACGCGCGACAAATATAAAGACGAGGCGCTGCGCTATGACCGGGTCGTCATCATGACCGACGCCGACGTGGATGGCGCGCATATCGCCACGCTGCTGATGACCTTCTTCTTCCAGGAAATGCCGGGCCTGGTGCAGGCCGGGCGGCTCTATCTGGCGCAGCCGCCGCTCTATCGGCTCGCGGCGGGGAATGACGTGGTCTATGTGCGCGACGATGCGGAGCGGGAGGCGCTGCTGGCGACGCGGTTCAAGGGGCGCAAGGTGGAAGTGGGCCGCTTCAAGGGGCTGGGCGAGATGGCACCGATGCAGCTGCGCGAAACCACGATGGACCCGGCGCGCCGGACATTGATCCGCGTGACGCTGCCCGAAAGCCATCAGGACCGGCATCTGGTGCGCGATCTGGTGGACCGGCTGATGGGCAGGGTGCCGGAACATCGTTTCCAGTTCATTCAGGCGCATGCCGGCGCCATCGCCAAGGATGCCATCGACGCCTGAAAAGCCTGAAAAGCTTGCAATCGGGCGGGGCATGGGCAACCGTTAACTGCGGCCGGGATGGATGGCCGCAATGGCGGCCGGGGGAGATGGCCGCGATGGCGCGTATTAGGGTGGCGACAAGGTGGAGAGGCGTTTGACCCTGAGATATTCCCCGCTTTGCAGCCTTTTGCTGCTGCTGGCCCCGCCCGCGCTTGCCAGCAGCAGCGGCCCGCCTGAGGCCGATATGGCGGCTGCCGCCTATGTCGAGGGCCGGCTGGCGGCCGAAGAACAGGATCTGGCAACCGCCGGAGACCGCTATGCCGCCGCGCTGAAACTGGCACCGGACGATGAGCTGCTGCGCCGCCGGGCGCTGGAAATCGCGATCCTGGCCGGCGATGCCAAGGCGGCCTTCAGCCATGCCAATGCCCTGGAAGCAGCGCGGCGGCAGGGCGACAAGACGCCGTCCGCCGCTTCCGGCAATCCGCTGGTGGTGCTGACGGTCATCGCGTCAGCCGCCGCTGATCGCGCCTGGCGCGTCGTGGAGGAGGTTCGGCCGGGTTTCGTGGAGCCGCAGCCGCGCGGCGATTCCTCGCCCGTGCTGGCCGCCATCATCGAAGCCTGGTCGCTGGCGGCGCGCGGGCAGGCGGATGCTGCGATCGCGCGGCTGGACGTGAGCGGCGCGACAGGGATTTCCGCCTCCTATGTGGCGGAACATCTGGCCGCGATGCACGCCTGGGCCGGCAACTGGCCGCAGGCCGCCGGGGCCTATGCCAGGCTGGTGGCCGCTGAGGGCGCGAATGTGCCACGGTTGCGGATCGCGGCCGCCGGGGCCGCGCTGGAGGCGGCAAAGACCGATCCGGCCTGGCGCGAACGGGCCATCACCCTGCTGGCGGGTGGCGCTGCAAACGACCCGCTGCTGATGGACGCGCGCGCGCGCTATGCGAAGAATCCCGGCCTTTCCGGCCATTCTCTGGGGATGCTGGTGACCAGCCCGGAGCAGGGGCTTTCGCTTTTGTTCCTGCGCGTCGCCGCCGATATCGGGCGGGAGCGCTCGTCTGGCGCGGCGCTGCATTTCGCCCGGCTGGCGACCTTCATCAGCCCGAAAATGCCCGAAGCCTGGCTGGTAACCGCCGACAATCTGCTGCGCCAGCAGCAGCCGGAACTGGCCATCGCCGCCATCGACCATATCGGCAATGACGCGCCATGGGCGCGGCTGGCAACGGCGCGCCGGGTGGCCGCGCTGGCGCAGCTGGAACGGTGGAGTGAGGCCCGCGCCCTGCTCGCGCCGATACTGGCAAGACCGGATTCGACGCCCGAAGATATCGTGCAGCTGGCGGATCTGGAACGGCGCGCCGCCAATCACCCGGCGGCCGCCGCGCGCTATGCCGAGGCGCTGGCGGCCATGGGGGATGCGCCCGCACCGGTGCGCGCGCAACTGAACTTCATGATCGGCGCATCGCAGGAGCTGGCCGGCAACTGGGCCGCGGCCGAGCCGGCGCTGCGCAACGCCACGATGCTGCAACCGGATAATCCCACCTATCTGAACTATCTGGGCTATGGCCTGCTGGACCGGCGGCAACAGGTGCCGGCCGCACGCGCGATGATCGCGCGGGCCTATGCCGCCATGCCCGAAAATGGCGCCATCATCGATTCGATGGGCTGGGCGGCCTATGTGTCGGGCGACTATGCGGAAGCCGTGCGGCTGCTGGAGCAGGCGCGCGCCGCCGAGCCGTCGGACCCGACGGTGGCCGATCATCTGGGTGACGCCCTGTGGCGGGTCGGACGCCGCATCGAGGCGCGGCATGCGTGGAACAGCGCCCGCGCGCTGGAGCCGGACAGCAAGCTCGCCGCCGCGCTGGCCGCGAAGCTCGACATCGGCCTGGACGCGATCATCGCTGCGAAATGAGGGCCGCACCGCAAGTCGCGGGCTGCGAGGACGCGCCGGCGAAGATCAACCTTGCGCTGCATGTGCGCGGGCGGATGGCGGATGGCTATCATGTGCTGGAAACGCTGTTTGCCTTCACGCGCTTCGGCGATCGGTTGACAGCAACGCCTTCGGACTATTGGGCGCTGGAGGTGAACGGCCCAACCAGCGCCGATGCCGGGCCGCCGGAGGATAATCTGGTGCTGCGCGCAGCCCATGCCTTTGCCCGTGCCACCGGTTCGGCAGCCCGCTATGTGCTGACGCTGGAAAAACATATCCCCGTGGCCGCCGGCCTTGGCGGTGGCAGCGCCGATGCCGCTGCCTGTCTGCGGCTGCTGAACCGGCTGGCCGGGCAGCCGCTGGAGGAGGCCGGGCTGCTGGCACTGGCCAGACCGCTGGGCGCCGATGTGCCGGCCTGTGTGCTGAGCCGGACCATATGGGGCCGTGGCCGGGGCGATGAACTGACCGCCGGGCCGGTGCTGACCGGCACCCATGTGCTGCTGGTGAACCCGCGCGTCGCCGTGCCCACCGGGCCGGTGTTTCGCGGCTGGGGCGGGGTGGATCGCGGTCCGCTGCACGCAGACTGGCGCGCCGGGCGCAACGATCTGGAGGCACCCGCCATCGCGCTGCAACCGGTGATTGCCGATGTGCTGGCCTGGCTGCGCGCGCTGCCGGGGGTGCGGTTCGTGCGCATGTCGGGCAGTGGGGCCACCTGTCTGGCGCTGTTCGATGCGGCACCGGAAGTGAAGGCCCCGGCGGGATGGTGGTGTCAGCCGAGCGTGCTGATTTGAAGCCTGTGATTGCTTCTGCTGTGCATGGGGCCTGACCCCACCCCCGGCCCCGCCGTGCAAAGGGAGAGTGTTGCGCCACTTCCTCCCCTCCCCTTTAGGGGANNGGTCACGAACTTCGCCTCGTCCGAGCAGAGATAGACCGCCGCCCAGGCCACATCATCCGGTTCGCCGACGCTGCCGACGGGCAGCTGCCGGCCGAGTTTGGCCATCACCTCGTCTTTTGACACGCCAAAGGCCTGGAAATTGTCCAATATCGGCGTGTCGATGAAGCTGGGATGCACCGAATTGCAGGTGATGCGGTCGCGGTTCGACGCGCAATGCAGGGCAACGGATTTGGTGAGATGGCGGACGCCGGCCTTGGCGCTGTTATAAGCCGCCATCCGGCCGGAGGCGATGACGCCGGCGATGGACGAGATGTTGAGGATGGAGCCGCGCGAACCATCGGCGGCGGTCGTGGCGCGGATCAGCGGCAGGGCATATTTGCAGCCGAGGAACACGCCATCCAGATCAATGGCATGCACCTGCCGCCAATCTTCCAGGCTGGTGGATTCAACACTGCCGGGCGTGCCGATGCCGGCATTGTTCACCAATATGTGGAGGCCGCCGAACAGCCGCTGCGCCTCCGCCACCGCCGCCTGCCATTGGGCTTGGCTGGTCACATCATGCGCCAAGGCCGCCGCGCCCAGACGGCCGGCCTCGCGGCCCACCGCTGCGCCATTGATGTCCGTCATCAGCACGCTCGCGCCTTCTGACAGGAAACGCGCGCTCATCCGCAGGCCCAGCCCCGATGCCGCGCCGGTTATCAACGCAATCTTGCCGTTCAGCCGCTCTGCCATATCATCCTCCCCATCCTTTATTCACCATAGCGCGACACTGGCACAAAACGGAGTAGCGGCATTTTTCTGGGCAGTAATATCCCGATTCTGCGGCTACTTAGTGACAATCGCGCAACAGGGGCTGCGGTACAGCCTCGCCGGCCTTCGGCAAGGCTTGCGCCAATTGTCGCCATTGCCTAGCCTCGGATGCAACATGGCCCATAGGTGGCCCAACAATATTTGGGAGAGTTTATGCATACTGTCTTTCTGGCGTCCGTCGCCATTATTGCCGCTGTGCCCGCCGTCGCGCAGGAAGCCGTCGTAACGGAAAACATGGCCGACGATATCATCATCACCGCCACCAAACGCTCGCAGGCGCTGTCTGACGTGCCGATCGCCGTTTCCGCCGTCACGGCTGAAACGCTGCGCAATTCCGGCGCTTCGGACATTCGCCAGCTGCAACAGGTGTCGCCGTCGCTGCTGGTGTCCTCCACCACCTCTGAAGCCGGGGCCGGCGTGGCGCGCATCCGCGGCATCGGCACG
>DITZ01000077.1:177-328 GCA_002422985.1 Sphingomonadales bacterium UBA6171 | reverse complement strand
AGGGCACGCTGTTCGGCCGCAATGCGTCCGCCGGCCTCATCAATGTGGTGACGGCCAAGCCGAAGTTTGAATCGGGCGGTTCGGCCGAGCTCAGCTATGGCAATTTCAACTATTGGCGTCTGGGTGCCTCCATCACCGGGCCGCTGATTGA
>DITZ01000077.1:0-148 GCA_002422985.1 Sphingomonadales bacterium UBA6171 | reverse complement strand
GCCAGCTGCTGTTCACGCCGAACGACGATATCGATATCCGCATCGTGGGCGATTATGCCAAGCGCGACGAGGAATGCTGCGTGTCCGGCTTTCTGCCGTTCCGCATGGCCTCGCGCGACGCCGGCGGCAATCTGGTGTTCGGCCCCAG
>DITZ01000096.1 GCA_002422985.1 Sphingomonadales bacterium UBA6171 | reverse complement strand
CCGCGCCATGATAGCGATCGATTGCCGGCTGGATGCGTTCGGGGAAATAGCGATAGAACACATTGGCCTGCCCCGTCATCGGGTCAATGCCGCCCATCCGGAACATCAGCCACTGGATCACCCGGCTGCGGCCCTGCACATCCGTCGGCATCAGCCGGCCGGTCTTTTCCGCCAGATAGATGAGGATCGCGCCTGACTCGAAAATGGCGAATTCGCCATCCTTCAGCACCGGAATCCGCCCATTGGGGTTCATCGCCAGAAACCAGGGCTCCTTCTGCTCCCCCTTCATCAGATCGATGGCGCGCACGTCATAGGCAAGCTCCAGCTCCTCCAGCGCGACGGAAGCCTTATAGCCATTGGGGGTGGCAGCAGTATAAAGTGTCAGCATCTTGGTCTCCAACGGCTGCTTCATAGCCTGATCTCAATGGGCCGGAACAGCCATTATGGCGAGGGGTAAGGCATGACCATCGTTCCGCAAACATTACCACGCATGAGCTGGGCCGATCTGCGGCCAAGGGTGGAGGCCGCCGGCCTTGATGTCGCCGCCAATCCCTTCATCATCGCCGGCGTGCGCGGCTATTACCGGCAGAGCATGGGGCCGACCGGCGGCAATGACCGCGGCATCTATGATGATGCGCTGTTCATCGTTTCGCCGGCGGTGTTCGCGGCCTTCAATGCCAACACCGATCCCTCCATCCGCCGCCCCGGGCAGGGCACCGGCGCGGGCAAGGGCATCGCCACGCTGCAACCCGGCCTGTGGCAGGTCCACCGTTTCGACAATCACCGCACCAGCAAATCCAATTATCCGGCGATCTGCCAGCGCGCCGGGCCGGTGACCGTGCTGCGCGACGGCACCAACGGCACCTATCTCGACAGCGGCATGTTCGGCATCAACATCCATCGCGGTTCGTGGAACGGCACCTCCAGCGAAGGCTGCCAGACCATCTATCCCAGCCAGTGGGACAGTTTCATGGCCACCGCCCGCGATCAGGCCCGCCGCTTCCACGGCAGCAACTGGCAAAGCCGCGTCATCCCCTATGTGCTGCTGGAGGAGGTCTGAGCCCCCCCCCCCCGCTTTAACGCAGCGAGTTGAACGCCCGGTCGCCGCGCAGCGCGCCCGGCCAGGTCAGCGGGTTCAGCGTCTGGGTGCCGTCCAGGCTGAAGGTGGTGAATTCCGCGCGGCCGACGATATTTTCATAGGGCACAAAGCCCAGCCCGCCCAGTTCGGCCGGCACGCGGCTGTCCTTTGAATTGTCGCGGTTGTCGCCCATCAGGAATAAATGATGCTCCGGCACGCGCCGCTCCGGGAAATCATCCAATTCGGTGGTGGCAATATCCAGCGTATCAAAACTGCGGCCGTTGGGCAGCGTTTCCCGCCAGGTGGGATAGCGGCACAGCGGCTGGCCGGCGGCATCCGCCACCACCATGGATAGCATCGGGCAGCCCGTGTTGGGCGTCACCGGCACCATCGTATCGGATGCCGGCTGACGCGGCACGGCAACGCCGTTCAGATACAGCTGGCCATTGCGCACCGCCACCATGTCGCCCGGCAGGCCGATCACCCGCTTGATCCAGTCCGCCCCGTCCGATGGCGATTTCACCACGATGATATCCCCGCGCTCCGGCATGGAGCCGAACAGCCGCCCTTCGATCTTCGGCAAGACCGGCAGCGACGGCGAGAGATAGGAGAAGCCATAAGGGAATTTCGACACGATCAGCCGATCCCCCACCAGCAGATTGGCCATCATCGATTCCGACGGGATATAAAAGGGCTTGGCGATAAAGCTGTGGATGCCCAGCACGATCAGGATCAGCCAGATCCACTGGCGGATTTCCCGGCCCCAGCTGAACGGTTCCTTTTCCGGCGTGGCGGTGGCGGGTGCGTTCATGAACTGCTCCGGACAATCGGTTCGGCGGTGATGAGGACGATGGCCTGCGCCCAGGGATGGTCGTCGGTCAAGGTCAGGTGAATGGAAGCGCGATAGCCCAGCGGCGTGATGGCGGCAAGGCGCGCGGCCGCACCGCCGGTGAACGCCAGCGTCGGCCGGCCCGAAGGCTCGTTCACCACGCCGATATCACGGAAGAACACCCCGGCGCGGAATCCGGTGCCCAGGGCCTTCGCCGCCGCCTCCTTCGCGGCAAAGCGCTTGGCAAGGGTGGCCGTGCGCGTCAGCGTCCGCCGATCCGCTCTGGCCTGCTCCAGCGGCGTGAAGATGCGGTCGATGAAGCGCTGGCCGAACCGGTCGATCGAGCCTTGAATCCGGTCGATGTTGCACAGATCATTGCCCAGACCGATGACCGACAGGCCCATCAGCGCCGTGCCCTCCATCAGCACCGCGCCGCGTCCATCAGCGCCCGCATCCGCCCGATGGCCGCGCCCAGCCCGGTGAACACCGCCTCGCCAATCAGAAAATGCCCGATATTCAGCTCGCTCAGCATCGGCAGCGCCGCCACGGGGGAGACATTGGCAAAGCTCAGCCCATGGCCGGCATGCACTTCCAGCCCCAGCCCGGCGGCATGGTCGGCCGCCTCCTTAAGCCGCGCCAGTTCATCCACCGATCCGTCGCTATGGGCATAAGGCCCGGTGTGCAGTTCCACCACCGGCACGCCCAGCCGCTGCGCGGCATCAATCTGGCGCAGATCCGGCGCGATGAACAGCGACACCCTGATGCCCGCCTCCCCCAGCCGCGCCACACAGGGCTTCAGGCTGTTATATTTGCCCATGGCGTCCAGCCCGCCCTCGGTCGTGCGCTCGGTACGCCGTTCGGGCACGATGCAGGCGGCGTGCGGCCGGCATTTAAGCGCAATCGCCAGCATCTCCGCGGTCGCGGCCATCTCCAGGTTCAGCGGCAGATCAATCTCCGCCACCAGCCGGTCGATGTCACCGTCGGTCATATGCCGCCGGTCCTCGCGCAGATGCGCGGTAATGCCGTCCGCCCCGGCTGCCGCCGCGATCATCGCCGCCCGCAGCGGATCGGGATGCACGCCACCGCGCGCATTACGGATGGTGGCGACATGATCGATGTTGACGCCCAGCCGCAGCATCCCGCTCACGCCGCCCGGCTGCCGGGCTTCACGGCCGGGATGGCCGCCAGTTCCGGCGGCAGCGCGTCCGCGGCATAGCTCGGCACGTTCAGGCGAATAAGCGGCGTGAAGCCCACCCCCAGGTCCGCCGTGCCGTTGGACCGATCCACCAGCGACGCCGCATGGATCACCCGCCCGCCGGCATCCGCCACCGCGCGCATGGCCTCGCGGCCGGACAGCCCCGTCGTCACCACATCCTCCATCAGGATAACCGGCATCCCCGGCTCCAGCCGGAAGCCGCGCCTGAGTTCAAAGCTGCCGTTCGGCCGCTCCACAAACATGGAGAGCAGGCCCAGCGCGCGCGCCAGTTCATGCCCGCAGATCAGGCCCCCCATGGCGGGCGCCACCACGGCCCTGGCCTCCGCGCGCACGGCGGCCGGAATCTTCGCCGCCAGCGCGGTCGCCAGCCGCGCGGCGCGCGCCGGGTCCATCAGCACGCGCGCACATTGCAGATAGCGCGGCGAGCGCAGGCCGGAGGACAGGATGAAATGCCCCTCCAGCAGCGCTTCGGCCTGGCGGAACTCGTTCAAAATCTCGTCGTCGGTCATGCGCCCGGCATAGCCCGGTCAGCCATCATAAACCAGTGTCGCGCGCGACACCCATCCGTCTTTTCGCGCCCGTTTTTTTCGCGTCCTTCTTTTCGCGCCCGTCTGTTCGCGTCCGTCTGCTCGCGCCATACGGCCGGGCCTGCTTCATGCGCCGCCCGGCGCGCCGAGCAGGCGTTGCGCCGTCACCACCAGCGACGGCACCTTCAGCCCGGCGATCAGGTCCGCCAGATGGCGCGCGTCGTCAATTTCCACGTCCATCACAAAGCGGTGGTGCGCCCGGTCCCGGTCCCGCAGTTGCAGGTTGACGATATTGGCGCCCTGCTCGGCCAGGATCGCCGTCACCTGCGCCAGCGCGCCCGGCTCGTTCATCACCGTCACTTCCAGCCGCCCGGTGCCCGATGACACATCGGGTGCCCAGCGCAGGTCCACCCAGTCCCCGTCGCCCGCATTGGCCAGCGACGGGCAGTCGATCGTGTGCACTTCGATGCCATGGCCGGGCTTGCGCAGCCCCACGATGCGGTCGCCGGGCACGGGCATGCAGCATTGCGCCATCTCCATGCCGCCGGCCACGCTCTCCCCGTCCACCAATATCGCCCCTTGCGCGTTCATCGGCGGCCGCTTGCGCCGCGCCCTGCGCTTGGCCGACGATCCCGGCACCAATGCTTCCATCAATTGCGCGTCCGTCACCGTCTGCCGCGCCAGCCCCACGAACAGCGCGCCCTGATCGCTCAGCTTCAGCCGTTTCAGCGCCGCGCTGATGCCGGATGCATCCACCTCCACCTTCATCCGCCGCACCGTGTCGTGAAACAGCGCCTCGCCGGTTTTCAGTTGCGCGTCGCGCTCGGCCTGCCGCAGGTGCCGGCGCACCGCCGCCCGTGCCTTGGCCGTCACCACAAAATGCTCCCAGGCCGGGTCGGGCGTCTGGGCAGAGGAACGCAGAATCTCCACCTGATCGCCATTGTTCAGCCGCGTGCGCAGCGGGATGACCTTGCCGTTCACCCGCGCGCCCACGCAGGTGTCCCCCAGCGTCGTGTGCACGGCATAGGCAAAATCCACGGGCGTGGAGCCGCGCGGCAGCTGGAACAGCTCGCCCTTGGGCGTGAAGCAGAACAGTTGATCCTGGAACATGGCCATGCGCGTATGTTCCAGCACCTCCTCGGGCGATTGCGCCTGCTCCAATATCTCCAGCAGGTCGTTCAGCCAGGGATAGCTGGCGCTGCCGGTGCCGGCGCGCTGCTTATAGGCCCAGTGCGCGGCCATGCCGAACTCGGCCTCCGCATGCATTTTGAGTGAGCGGATCTGCACCTCGATCCGCAGCTTCAGCCGGTCCAGCAGCGTGGTGTGCAGCGAGCGATAGCCGTTGCGCTTGGGCGTGGAGATATAATCCTTGAACCGCCCCGGCACCATCGGCCAGCGCCGGTGCAGCGCACCCAGCGCCCGGTAACAATCATCATCATTGCGGGTAATCACCCGGAAGGCCATCACGTCCGACACTTTCTCGAACGTCACATGCCGGTCCTGCATCTTGCGGAAGATAGACCAGGGCCGCTTCTCCCGGCCCATCACCATCTCCACCTCGATGCCGCCGGCCTCCAGCGTGTGGCGGATGCCGCTTTCGATGCGCTTGATCGTGTCGCCGCCCGATTCCCGCAGGCTGGCCAGCCGCATGGTGATGGATTGAAAGGCTTCCGGCTCCAGCTCGGCAAAGGCCAGCTCCTTCAGCTCGTCCATGAAGCCATACATGCCGATGCGCTCGGCCAGCGGCGCATAAATATCCATCGTCTCGCGCGCGATGCGGCGGCGCTTGTCCGGGTTTTTCAGATGCTTCAGCGTCCGCATATTGTGCAGCCGGTCCGCCAGCTTCACCAGCAGCACGCGGATGTCGTCGGACATGGCCAGCACAAAGCGCCGCAGATTCTCCGCCGCCCGCTCCGATTCACTCTGCGCCTCGATGCGCGACAGCTTGGTCACGCCATCCACCAGCCGCGCCACATTATTGCCGAACAGCCGCAATATGTCGGCCGGGGTCGCCACCGTATCCTCGATCGTGTCGTGCAGGATGGCCGTGGCGATCGTCTCGTCGTCCAGCTTCAGGTCGGTCAGGATGCCGGCCACCTCGATCGGGTGGCTGAAATAGGGGTCGCCGCTGGCGCGCAACTGGCTGCCATGCGCCTTCATGGAAAAGACATAGGCCCGGTTCAGCAGATCCTCATCCGCTTGCGGGTCATAGGATTTCACCCGCTCGACAAGTTCATATTGGCGTAACATCAGGGCTAATCTGGCGACAGCGCCCGCGAAAAGCAAAGGCCGCGGGCGCTATTTCACCGCGTTGCCGCCACAACGGCCAGAATCTCCGTGCCATAGCGCTCCAGCTTCGCTGCGCCGATGCCGGAAACATAGCCCAGATCCGACAGGCTGGCGGGCCGCGTCGCGGCAATCCCGGCCAGCGTCGTGTCGGGCAGCACCGCATAGGCCGGCACATCGTCTGCCTTCGCCCGCTCCCGCCACCACAGGCGCAGCGCTTCAAACAGCGCCTGTCCGCCGGGGTCCGGCGTCACGGGCGCACTGGCGCGTGCCGCCCGCGCCGGCTTTTCGCGCTTCGGCTGCCAGTCGCTTTCCCGGATCGTCACCGGCGCCGCCCCGCGCAGGATGGGGCGCGCAGCATCGCTCAGCGCCAGCCCGCCATGCACGGCGTCGCGCACCAGCGCGCCAGACGCCTCCAGAAACCGCCCCAGCCGCTGCCACTGTGTGTCCGACACCGCCTGCCCGATGCCGAACACCGAAAGCGCGTCATGGCCGAATTTGCTGATGCGCTCATCCCGGGTGCCGCGCAGCACCTTCGCCAGATGGCCCAGTCCAAAGCTCTGCCCGGTGCGATACACGGCGGACAGCAGCTTGCGCGCCTCCTCCGTCACGTCGCGCGTCGCGGGCTTTTGCAGGCAATTGTCGCAATTGCCGCAGGGCGTACTGGCTTCGCCGAAATATTGCAGCATCTGTACGCGCCGGCAGTTTGCCGTTTCGCACAGCCCGAGCATGGCATCGAGCTTGGCACCCTGGATGCGCTTGAAATTGGCGTCCGCTTCAGACTCTTCGATCATGCGGCGTTGTTGAACCACGTCCTGCAAGCCGTAAGCCATCCAGG
>DITZ01000057.1 GCA_002422985.1 Sphingomonadales bacterium UBA6171 | reverse complement strand
GCTATGCGCGGCAGATTCAATTGCCGGAAGTCGGCGTAGCCGGGCAACAGCGCCTGCGCCACGCGCGCGTGCTCATCGTCGGTGCGGGCGGCCTGGGCGCTCCGGCAGCGCTCTATCTGGCCGGTGCCGGCGTGGGCCAGCTCAGGCTGGTGGACGGCGATACCGTGGCGCTCTCGAACCTGCACCGCCAGGTGCTCTACACCGGCGAGGATCAGGGTACGAACAAGGCGGTCGCCGCTGCCCGGCAGCTTGGTGCGCGCAACGACGATATCAGGATCGAGGCCGTCGCCGAACNNCAATGTCGATGCCCTGGTGGCAGCGGCGGATATTGTCCTCGACTGCACCGACCAGATGGCGGTGCGCTATCTCATCAATGCTGCCTGCCGCCGCCACGGCCGCCCCTGGCTGTTCGCGGGTGTCGATCGCTTCGCCGGCCAGCTCGCGCTGTTCGCCCCGGACGGCGCCTGTTTTCAATGTCTGTATCCCACACTGCCGGAACAGCTTCAGGACTGTGCCGGCGCCGGCGTGCTTGGCATAGTGCCGGGTATTCTGGGTCTGCTCCAGGCCGGCGAGGCGCTGAAATATCTGACCGGATTGCCGGTGCCCAGCCAGAATCATCTGCTGTTATGGGATGGCCTGGGTCTGGAACTGCGGCGCCTGCGTCTGCGCCGCGATCCCGCCTGTCGCTGCTGCGGCGCAACTGGCGTCGCCGCGATTCCGGTTGCGACGGTTTGCGCGACATTTTCCGGCGCGGAATCCGCCAGCGCGGACTGGGAGTTGGCGCCCGCTGCTTTTGCGGCGGCGCGCCAGAGCCCCGACCATCTGCTGGTGGATGTGCGCAGCGCGGCGGAATATCAGGCCTTCAACATCGGCGGGCTCAATATTCCGGTCGACGCGCTTCAGCCCGAGGATCCGCGTCTTGCCGGGCGCGCGCTGCTGTTGCTGTGCCAGACTGGCGTGCGCTCGCGCCGGGGCGCCGCGCAGTTGCGGGCGGCGGGGCGGGAGGACGTCTTCAGCCTGCGCGGCGGCATCCTGGCCTGGCTGGAGACGGAAGACGTCCGGTGAATGTCGTGAATTTTTTCAATGTCAGACTTGTAAACAACGACACTTGCATTGCATCTGATCCGCGCATCGAGAAATTCGCAGCAGGTATCGACAAATGGATGTTACCGGGACCAAAACTGCGCGGGGAGGGAAATCAACAAGCGGTTGAGCATCATCATCGACTTGTTGCACTTCGGACTTGAACCCGTCAACGTAAAATTACTACACAGACAATCTGGAGCTCTGATCATGACAGACGAAAAAAAGCGGGACAAAGGCATCGCGTTTTTCAAGAAGCTGACCGAAGGTCAGGAGCGCCAGGCCAAATCGGTCCGGGCCGCGATCCCGGAAAAATTCACTCGGTACACCATGGAGCATCTGTTTGGGGATGTCTGGCAGGGCGAGGAGATCCCGCTGGATCTGCGCTCCCTGCTCACCTGCACCATTCTCGTCGCGCTCAATCGGGAAGCGGAGCAGCGTATCCACTTCCCCGGCGCCAAAAACCTGGGCGTGAGCCGCGAGCAGCTGGAGGCGATGATCATCCACGCCGCGCACTATGCCGGCTGGCCGGTTGCCGCCAGTGCGTTTCGCGTTCTGGCCGAGGTATGGCCGGTGGAAGAGGCGTGAATCGGCAAGCTGCTGAATCGTTCGTTTCAGATGGACAGCTTTAACAGCTTGTTGAAGAACGTCGCGAGGCGGCCCGAGGCGCACGGCGCGCAACCAAGCAGATGGCTGCCGCAGCAGTTTTTTCAACAAGCTGTTAACTGCATCTTCATCGTGTCTTCATATACCCGCAGTATCGCCGTGGCATCGTTCTGCTCGTAACCCAGCCCCTTGGCCATGCGCATCAGATTGTGGACCGTGGGGCTCAGCATCAGAGGCATGCCGAGCTCATCGGCCAGCTCCAGCGCGAGATGCATGTCCTTGTAGGCTAGACCGATGGAAAAGCTGGGAGTCCAGTCGCCGGACTTGGCATTCTTGACCACCGCGCGAAACGTCATGCTGTTGCCGCTGCTGTTTCGAATCACCTGATTGAGCACTTCCAGGTCGATACCGGCGGCGACGCCCAGCATCAGCCCTTCGGCACTGGCCGCCATGTTGCAAAAGGCGATCAGGTTGTTGGCGATCTTGGCCACACAGCCGGTACCGGTGCCGCCGCAATACACCACATTATTGCCAATGCATTGAAATACGGGTTCCAGTCTGTCGAAGGTCGCCCGGTCGCCGCCCACCATCACGGCGAGCGTGGCCTTGTCGGCTGCGACCACACCGCCGCTGACCGGGGCATCCAGCATGCTGACGCCCTGCTGTGCCAGCGCCGCCGAGAGCCGGCGCACCATCAGCGGTGAATTGGTGCTGAGATCGCAGTACACCGCACCGGGTTTGATGCTCTCGGCAATGCCATTGGCGCCGAGAACCACCTGTTCCACATCGCGCGGATGCGGCAACGACGTCATGACGACATCCGCGTCGGCGGCCACCGCCCGCGGCGATGCGCCTGCCGTGGCGCCCAGCTCCGTGCAGCGCGCTACCGCAGCGTCGCTCAGATCGAAAACCATCACCTCATGGTCGCTGTTC
>DITZ01000072.1:26783-48011 GCA_002422985.1 Sphingomonadales bacterium UBA6171 | reverse complement strand
GGCGGCGCGCATGCCGACAATCCGATCGATATTCAGGAATTCATGATCATGCCGGTGAAAGCCGAAACCATGGCGGAAGCGATTCGCATGGGGGCGGAGATTTTTCACCAGCTAAAAAAACAGCTGAAAGATGCCGGGCACAATACCGGTATCGGCGATGAGGGTGGTTTTGCCCCGGCCCTGAAAAGTGCCGAGGATGCGCTGAGCTTTATCTGCAAAGCGGTCGAAGCCGCCGGGTACACGCCGGGCGACGATATCGCCCTGGCGCTGGATGCGGCGTCCAGCGAGTTTTATAAAAATGGCCAATACGTGCTGGCGGGCGAGGGCAAAACCCTCGATGCGGAAGGCATGATCCGTTACTACGAAACCTTGCTGGCGCAATTTCCCATTTTCTCGATTGAAGATGCCATGGCCGAAAACGACCATGCCGGTTGGGCGGCCATCACCCGTGCGCTCGGCACTAAAATCCAATTGGTTGGCGATGATCTGTTCGTCACCAACCCGCGTATCCTTGCCGAAGGTATCCAGCAGGGTCTGGCCAATGCGCTGCTGGTGAAGGTAAACCAGATCGGTACGCTGACCGAAACCATGCGGGCAGTGGAGATGGCCCACCGGGCTGGCTACCGTGCCGTGATGAGCCATCGCTCTGGCGAAACGGAAGACACGACCATTGCCCATTTAGCCGTGGCGGCTAATTGCGGGCAAATCAAAACCGGCGCGCCCTGCCGCACCGACCGCACTGCGAAATATAACGAATTGATTCGCATTGAAGAGATGCTGGGGCAGACCGGGCAATATGCTGGAAAGGCGTTGTTTGCATAGTTGTTTCACAGCGTAAGATTTTTGCACCACCCAATTAAATTCCTGATAAATAATTGAAAATCATGCATCCGCTAAATGAATGATCAGTCCAGCTATGGATGTAGGTTTAAAAAAACGCGCTAGCCTACCGAAATTGCTGTAAAAACCTGATTCGTTCTGGTACAACTAGGGCCATTCAGCGACCATAAAACGCAGCATAAGCGTTGAACGCTCGGCCAAGCCAACAAGAATAAAATAGGTTCTTTAAGGGGTTAGACCGTCCATGATGGTGCGTGCGCGCAGACAGGTGATGACACCGGCGCGGCTGGTAAAGCCGTTGCTGCTGGCCTGTGCCGTATTTTACCTGCTTTTCCATTCTCTCCACGGCGAACGTGGCCTCTACGCTTTGCTGCGCGAGCAGGGCCAACTATCCGCTGTGCAGGAAGAACTGTCCAAGACTCGTATGGAGCGCGAGCGGGTGGAGCTTCGGGTTTCGCACCTGCGCGATTCCAACCTCGATCTCGACCTGCTCGACGAACAAATGCGTCGTATGCTGGGCGTCATGCGGCCCAACGAAGTGGTCATGCTGGGCCGCTGATCAGTCGAGCTGGCGAACACCAGCCGCAGCACCCATACTAAGACAGTAGAGCAGCCCTTACCGCGAAAACGCTGCGCCGTGCGAAAGCGGAACCAGACAAACATCGCGTGCGGGGGGCGAAGTTGCGATGGTCAGGCAGATCGGGTTGTGATCGCTCGGTGCGCCAAGCCTGCGTGTATCGGGATTATCCAGCCCGATGAGGCGATTACGCAAGCTATGTGAAACGAACGCATGATCGATAACCGGCCGTTCTCCGGAGTGATTGCTGCGCACCGTATTATGCTGAATGGCTTTGGTCGCCTGATTCAAATCGACCGCTTCCATGCGCGAGGGCAAATCCCGTGGAATGCGTTTGCTAGAGCTATATGAAACCGGTTCCTGTGCCCAGTTTGCGTTGAAATCACCCAGCACCATAAAATGTGCCGTTACATCGCGGTCGTAGGCTTCCTTACCCAATTGCGTGTAAAAATCGGTAACGTGCCCGAGCTGTTCGTAGCGCAATGCATGCATGGATGCATTTTTGCCATGATCCGAGCATAGATGAAGGTTGGCGATATAATGATTTTCGCCCGTCACCTTATCGGTAAATTGGCCAATAAGAGGTGCGCGTAAATTTCTAAAGGAAGAGGCGTGCGCGCGCCAAGCCATGGGGTTGTTGGTAAGCATGCCATAGTCGGGTGCGTTCAGGGCGATACGGTCGGTGCGGTAAAAAAAACCATTGCGAATGCGATACGGGTCTGACGATACGTTGCTGCCTTGCGCATTGGGAACTTCGCAATAAGCATAGGTATGGCCGGTGTAACGCTGCAACTCCCTGATCAGTCGATGGGCGTGGTGGGTTGCTTCGGGCTGGCGCTTGCCGTCCGCGTCTAAATCACCGCATAATTCCTGTACGGCAATAATATGCGGAGCACCCATACGGCGGCCGAGAATTTCGGCAAAAATATGATACCGATGTTCGTCAGCTCTTTTCCCCAGATTGCCAAGATTCCAGCTGGCCACGCGCAGCGGCTTGTCGTCCTCCGCTCGGGATGCGCGGGTGATTTTCGTGGAGGGACGGGGCTGGCTATCGAACGGCGACATGGCGGCGACCATAATTGCGTACTCGCCGCCATTGCATGACAAATCCGTGAAGTTTACTTAGCAGCTATGCTGCAGCGCACTATAAGCGGCGGGTAAAACAGGCTAAAAGACTTGTGATTTGGGCGCGGCGCGCTACAAAGAGCCCTTCACGAAAAACACTACAGGAAGACTATGAGCCCTGCTGCCGCGAAGAAAGCCCCCTCAGCCAAAACCACTGCCAGCAAAGCGGCAGCGGCACCCAGTGGACTGCCCAAGGAAAAACTCCTGGCGATGTTCCGGGAAATGCTGCTCATCCGCCGTTTTGAAGAGAAAGCAGGCCAGCTTTACGGCATGGGTTTAATCGGCGGGTTTTGCCATCTTTATATCGGGCAGGAAGCGGTAGTCACCGGCATCCAGTCCGCCGCCAAGGCAGGCGATGCCGTGATCACCACCTACCGCGACCACGCGCATATGCTCGCCTGCGGCATGGACCCCAAAGGCATCATGGCCGAACTCACCGGCCGCATCGGTGGGTTCTCGAAGGGCAAGGGCGGCTCGATGCATATGTTCTCGGTCGAGAAACAGTTCTTCGGTGGACACGGCATTGTCGGCGCCAACGTGCCGCTCGGCACTGGTCTGGCGTTCGCTCAGAAATACAAAAATACCGGCCATATCACCATGACCTATTTCGGCGATGGCGCAGCGAACCAGGGGCAGGTGTATGAAAGCTTCAACATGGCTTCGCTGTGGCAACTGCCGGTAATCTACATTATTGAGAATAACGAATACGCCATGGGCACCAGCACCAAGCGCCACGCCGCCAATACCGAGCTCTATAAACGCGGCGAGGCATTCGGTATTCCGGGCGTGCAGGTGAACGGCATGAACGTGTTGGAGGTGTACGAAGGCGCAAAAAAGGTGATCGAGCATGTGCGCAGCGGCAAAGGCCCGTATTTGATGGAGGTAAAAACCTACCGTTACCGTGGCCACTCCATGTCCGACCCGGCGAAATACCGCACCAAGGAAGAGGTCGAGGATTACAAGGAAAACCGGGATCCCATCACCACCTTCCGCAAATACCTGGAAGCCGAAGGCATAGCGGGCGACGCCGCCTTCAAAAAGATCGAGGACGAGGTGAAAGCCATCGTTAACGCGGCGGCCGAATTCGCTAAGGAAAGCCCCGAGCCCGAGCCAACCGAACTCTGGACGGACGTGCTGAGCTGATGACAAAACTCCGGTTGCATCCCGAGAAGATCACAAAAGAGCAACTGGAAGCTGACGATCTGTATGGAGATAAAGTACCACCAACCCCAAAAGTAAAAGTAACTAAAGTCACATTGTACAATGCAGAACCCGTGGTGGAAGAGCCCGGGAAAAATGGAGAACGACCATGCCCACGATGACAGTACGCGAAGCACTCCGCGATGCCATGGCCGAGGAAATGCGGCGCGACGAGGATGTATTCGTGATGGGCGAGGAAGTCGCCGAATATCAGGGTGCCTATAAGGTTACGCAGGGCCTGTTGCAGGAATTCGGCCCCGCCCGCGTGGTGGACACCCCCATCACCGAATATGGCTTCGCTGGCCTGGGCGTGGGCGCGGCCATGGGCGGGCTGAAGCCTGTCGTCGAGTTCATGACCTTCAACTTCGCGATGCAGGCCATCGACCATATCGTCAATTCGGCGGCCAAGACGAACTATATGTCCGGCGGCCAGATGCGCTGCCCGATCGTGTTCCGTGGCCCCAATGGCTCGGCGTCCCGCGTTGGCGCGCAGCACAGCCAGAATTATGCCCCCTGGTATGCCTCCGTCCCCGGCCTGCTGGTGATCGCGCCCTATGACAGCGCCGACGCCAAGGGGCTGTTGAAGGCGGCCATCCGCTCACCCGATCCGGTGGTGTTTCTGGAGAATGAGCTGCTCTATGGCCAGAGCTTCGATGTGCCCGAAGGCGAGCATGTCGTTGAAATCGGCAAGGCGCGCGTGCACCGCGAGGGGAAGGATGTCACCATCGTCTCCTATGCGATCGGCGTCGGCCTGGCGCTGGAGGCCGCCAATATATTGGCCGCCGATGGCATCAGCTGCGAGGTGATCGACCTGCGCACGCTCCGGCCGCTCGATGAAGCGGCGGTGCTGGCGTCGCTCAAAAAGACCAACCGGCTGGTGGTTGTGGAGGAAGGCTGGCCCGTCTGCTCCATCGCCAGCGAAATCATCGCGATTGCGATGGAGAAGGGCTTTGACGACCTTGATGCCCCGGTCCTGCGGGTCACCAACAAGGATGTGCCGTTGCCTTATGCCCATAATCTGGAGAAGGCGGCGGTGGTCAAGGCTGCCGACGTCGTGGCAGCCGTCAAGTCGATTATCTAAAGGGAAATCATGGCCATCGATATCACCATGCCCGCCCTGTCGCCGACCATGGAGTCGGGGACACTCGCCAAATGGCACATCAAGGTGGGCGACACCGTTCGCCCCGGCGACGTGATCGCCGAGATCGAAACCGACAAGGCCACGATGGAGGTTGAAGCCGTGGATGAGGGCGTGGTCACGGAGATTTTGGTGAGCGAAGGCACGGAAAATGTGCTGGTGCGCGCCGTTCTCGCCCGGCTGGCCGGTGAAGGCGAAGATGCGCCGCCCGCGCCCAGGGCCGCACCGGCCCCGGTGGCTGCTGCTGCGACACCCGCACCGGCCGTGACTGCGGCAGTGGCACCTGTTGCCGCACCCGAACCGGCGGCTGCACCGGCCGCGGCCGCCGGCGAGCGCCTCCCCATCAGCCCGCTGGCGCGCCGCATCGCCGAACAGGCCGGCATCGATATCGCCACGCTGAAGGGCAGCGGACCCGGCGGGCGCATCGTGAAGGCCGATATCGAAGCCGCCATTGCGGCCGGGGGCGGTATGACGGCCCCCGCCGCCGCCGCACCTGCCCCGGCCGCCGCTGCGCCCGCCCCGGAGGCTGCTGCGCCAGTTCCGGCCCCCGCAGCGCCCGCCCCGGCCGCAGCACCGGCCTCCACTGCCACGGCGGTTCCGCACGAGACGATCAAGCTTTCCAACATGCGCAGGACCATCGCGCGCCGTCTCACGGAATCGAAACAGACCGTTCCGCATTTCTACCTTACCGTTGATGTCCGGCTCGATGCGCTGCTGAAGCTGCGCGCCGATCTGAACAAGGCGCTGGATGCGCAGGGCGTTAAGCTGTCGGTGAACGACATGCTGGTGAAGGCGCTTGGTCTCGCCCTCATGCAGGTGCCGGACAGCAATGTCAGCTTCCAGGGCGACAGCCTGCGCCGGTTCAGCCGTGCCGATGTGTCGGTCGCGGTTGCCATCCCCGGCGGTCTTATCACGCCCGTCATCCGCGACGCGGGCAACAAGCGCCTCTCTGTCATCGCGACCGAGATGAAGGATCTTGCCGCCCGCGCCCGCGATGGCAAGCTGCAACCGTCGGAATATAGCGACGGCACCGCCAGCATCTCCAACCTGGGCATGTTCGGCATCAAGCAGTTCGACGCCGTCATCAATCCGCCGGAGGGTCTGATCCTGGCCATCGGCGCCGGCGAAAAGCGCCCTTATGTCGTGGACGACGCGCTTGCTGTCGCCACGATCATGAGCGCCACCGGCAGCTTTGACCACCGCGCCATCGACGGCTCGGTTGGTGCCACATTCATGAGCGCGTTCAAGGCACTGGTGGAGAATCCCATGTCCATGCTTGCCTGATTGGCCCGCATTGTGGACAGAAGGGGCCGGCAGTGAAATGGGCGCAGGCGCGTTCCGGGAGCGTATCAGACGGGCTGAAGGGCAATGCGCCGGTGATCGTCACACGCAACGGGGTCGTCGCCGGACGCTTCGTGCCGGCAGCCGCCAAGGCCGGCACCGGCGGCCCGGTCTGGTGCACCGCTGACCTGCACCTGCCGGCAACGGCCAGAACAGATATTTCGCCTGACCGACAAAGGGTAAAGACATGAGCGACCAATTTGATCTCGTCATCGTCGGCTCCGGCCCCGGCGGCTATGTCGCCGCCATCCGCGCCGCGCAGCTGGGGGCCAAGGTTGCCATCGTGGAACGCGAGCGGCTGGGCGGCATCTGCCTCAACTGGGGCTGCATCCCCACCAAGGCGCTGCTGCGCTCGGCCGAGATCAAACATTATATGGACAATGCCTCCGCCTATGGGCTGACGGCGGGTGAGGTCGGATTCGATCTTGCCAAGGTGACGGAACGCAGCCGCAAAGTGGCGAACCAGCTCAATTCAGGCGTTAAGGGCCTGATGAAGAAGAACAAGGTAACGGTCGTGGAAGGCACCGCCACGCTGACCGGGCCGACAACGGTTCAGGTTGGCGAACGCAGCCTCACCGCCACCAACGTCATTGTCGCCACCGGCGCCCGCGCCCGCGAACTGCCGCATCTGAAGGCCGATGGCGAGCGGGTGTGGACCTATCGCCACGCCATGGTGCCGCCCGCCATGCCAACCGCCTTGCTGGTCATCGGCTCGGGCGCCATCGGCGTTGAATTCGCCAGCTTCTTTTCCGACATGGGCGCGAAGGTCACCATCGTTGAAATGCTGGATCGCATCCTGCCGGTGGAGGATGCCGACATTTCCGCCTTCATGGAAAAGGCGCTCACCAAACAGGGCATGACCATCCGCACCGGGGCGTCGGTGGAAAAGCTGGACGTGGCGGCTGACGGTGTCACCGCCACCATCAATGGCGAGGCCAGCCGCTTCAGCCATGTCATCATCGCGGTGGGCATCGCGCCCAACACGGAAAATCTGGGGCTGGAGGCGCTGGGCGTCACGCTCGATCGCGGCCATATCGTCACCAACGCCTGGGGCGAGACCAATGTGCCGGGCCTGTGGGCCATCGGTGACGTCACCGGCGCGCCATGGCTGGCGCACAAGGCGAGCCATGAGGGCGTGGTCGCCGTGGAGAAGATGCTGGGCGCCCCGCACGCCCACCCGATGGACAAGTCCAACATCCCCGGCTGCACCTATGCCCGGCCGCAGGTGGCGTCGGTCGGCCTCACCGAAGCCAGGGCCAGGGAAGCCGGCCATGCGGTGAAGGTCGGCCGCTTCCCCTTCATCGGCAATGGCAAGGCGATTGCGCTTGGCGANNCCCTTCATCGGCAATGGCAAGGCGATCGCGCTGGGCGAGCCGGAGGGCATGGTGAAAACCATATTCGACGCCACCACCGGCGAACTGCTGGGTGCCCATATGGTGGGTGCCGAAGTTACCGAGCTGATCCAGGGCTATGTTATCGCCCGCCAGTGCGAGGCGACCGAAGCGGAACTGATGGCCACCATCTTCCCCCACCCCACTTTGAGCGAAATGATGCACGAAAGCGTGCTGGACGCCTATGGCCGGGTGATTCACTATTGATTTCGGGTGGAGCAGGCAGAGTGCTCTGACCCGACCATCCCCCGCCCCTTGCAC
Organism: Sphingomonadales bacterium UBA6171; assembly: GCA_002422985.1. GTDB lineage: Bacteria > Pseudomonadota > Alphaproteobacteria > Sphingomonadales > Sphingomonadaceae > Sandaracinobacteroides. The sequence goes on along the minus strand of DITZ01000072.1, from coordinate 40,138 downwards.
GGAGGGGCCGGGGGGTGGGGCGCGCCTCCAGGCCCAACCTCACTCCGCTTAAAACGCCACCGGCACCACCGAATATTGCCCGGTCTCCCGATCCAGCACCTTCAGCGCCCCGTCGGCGATGTCGAAAATCACCCCATGCAGCATGATTTCGCCTGCGGCCTCGGCTTGCGCGACAAAGGGATAGCTGCGCAGATTGTCGATGCTCAGCCGCACGCCGGCCTGCTCCAGCGCGCGCTCCGCATCGATGTCCGGGTGCATCGCGCAGGCTGCCCGCACGGCATCGCGCGCCGGCGCGATGAACTCCATCCAGGCGTGCACATGCCTGCCGGCCACGGGATTATCGAAATCGCCCGCAAGGGCGGCGGCCACCCCGCCGCAACGGGCATGGCCGAACACCACGATATGTTCCACCCTGATGCTGGTTACGGCATATTCCAGCGCGGCGGCCACGCTTGATTGCCCGGTGATGGCGGCCATGGGCGGCACCAGATTGGCAATGTTGCGCAACACGAACATCTGCCCCGGCGCCGCGTCGAACACCCGGGTCGGGTCCACCCGGCTGTCCGAGCAGGCGATAATCATCACCTTGGGCGACTGCCCCTGCGCCAGCCGGTCATAACGCTCGCGCTCGTCGCGGTAATCACCCAGGCGGAACCGCAGATAGCCGTCGATAAGGGCATCAAATTCCGACATATTGCTCCCTGTTATATCGGCACCGGCCAGCCGGCTTCATTGCTGCATGTGCACATAGACAGGCCATAAGGGAACAGGAAAAATTCTGCACGCGCCCTCTTATCGCCCCCGGCAGGCATCCGGCCGTGCGTTCCGCCCGCTCAGCTGGTTGGCCGTGCGTTCCGCCCGCTCAGCTAGTTGGCCGTGCGTTCCGCACGGCGCTGCGCCCCCGCGCGCAGCACCTCATAGGCCGCCTGTGCCGCCTGGAAGCGGGCGGTTGCCGCCGGATCGTTCGGGCACATGTCCGGATGGTTTTCCTTCACCAGCCGGCGGTGGGCAGCCTTCACATCACCCTCATTGGCGTCGGGCGGCAGGTCGAACAGCCGCAGCGCGTCCAGCTCCGCGCGGGAGCGGCTGCCATCGCCCTCGCCCCAGTCCCAATGCTTCGCCCTTTGATAGCCGCGCGCGCCGGCTTCCTCCTGCGCCTGCCGGGCAGCGGTGTCCTCGGCGGACAGCGCGTCAAAATAATTCCAGCCGCGATTATAGTCGGCGGCATGTTCGACACAGAAATACCAGCGATCCGGCCGGTTCGGCGCCTTGGGGGCAGGGCAGTCGCCCGGCCTGTCACAGCCCGTGCGATCACATTTGCGCTGCGTTTCCGGCGCGCGTTCGCTCGCGCCATAGGCGCGCCAGCGCGGAAAGCCCCAATCAATGTTGCGGCTCCGGCTCATCTGTTTCCTTCGGTCGCGAATCGCATCCGGTCTGAATCACCCGGCTTTGGCCGCACGGCAACCGGAATCTGGCCGCCGGGGCAGGATAGGCCCGCCCCGATCGGCAGCATCAGGCCGCGTTCGGTGCCGCTTCGCGCACGCCTTGCTCCACATGCGCCTCAAACTGCGCAAAATTCTCGACGAACATGCCCACCAATGCCCTGGCCTTGGCGTCATATGCGGCCGGATCCGCCCAGGTCGTGCGTGGATCGAGAATCGCATCATCCACGCCCGGCACGCTCACCGGCACATCGAACCCGAAAAATGGATCCTTGCGGAAGGTCGCGCTTTTCAGGCTGCCATCCAGCGCGGCGTTCAGCAGCGCGCGCGTCACCTTGATCGGCATCCGCTTGCCCTCGCCATATTGCCCGCCGGTCCAGCCGGTGTTGACCAGCCAGCAATCGACGCCGCCCTTGGCAATCCGCTCCTTCAGCAGATTGCCATAGACCGACGGATGGCGCGGCATGAACGGCGCACCAAAACAGGTGGAGAAGGTGGCGTCCGGCTCGGTCACGCCGATTTCCGTGCCGGCGACGCGGGCGGTATAGCCGGAAAGGAAGTGATACATCGCCTGATCCGGCGTCAGCCGTGCGATGGGCGGCAGGATGCCAAAGGCGTCCGCCGTCAGCATGATGATGTTCTTCGGCACCGGTCCCAGATTGTCGGCGCTGGCATTGGGAATGAAATCAATCGGATAGCTGCCACGGCTATTTTCGGCCAGCCGGTTGTCATCCAGGTCAATCTCGCGCGTCGCCGGGTCGATCACCACATTCTCCAGCACCGTGCCAAAGCGGCGGGTGGTGGCGAAAATCTCCGGCTCGGCCGCTTCCGACAGGCGGATCATCTTGGCATAGCAGCCGCCCTCGAAGTTGAAGACCGCCGTGTCAGACCAGCCATGCTCGTCGTCGCCGATCAGCGTGCGCGTGGCATCGGCCGACAGTGTCGTCTTGCCGGTGCCCGAAAGCCCGAAGAACACCGCCGTGTCGCCGTTGGGGCCGATATTGGCGGAACAGTGCATCGGCATCACGCCACGCACCGGCAGCAGATAGTTGAGGATGCCGAACACGGACTTCTTCATCTCGCCGGCATAGCTGGTGCCACCGATCAGGATCAGCTTTTCGGTAAAGTTGACCGCAATCACCGTCTCGGAACGGCAGCCGTGCCGTTCCGGATCCGCGCGGAAGCCCGGCAGGTCGATGATGGTATATTCCGGCACGAAATCGGCCAGATCGGCCGCCGTCGGCCGCACCAGCAGCGTGCGGATGAACAGCGAATGCCAGGCGAGTTCGGTGATGACGCGCACCTTCACCCGATATTCGGGCTGCGATCCGCCGAACAGATCCTGCGCGAACAGCGTGTCTTTGGCCTGCATGGCGGCCAGGAAATCGGCCTTCAGCGCCGCGAAATGGTCGGGCGACATCGGGCTGTTGGTCTTGCCCCACCAAACGGTCGATTCGGTTTCCGCGTCGCGCACGGTGAACTTGTCTCTGGCGGAACGGCCGGTATGCGCGCCGGTTTCCACCACCAGCGGGCCATCCTTTGCCAGCATGGCTTCGTCACGCTTCACCGACAGCTCAACCAGCGGGGCGGTTCCCAGATTCCAATGCACCTTGGCCGAAGTGTTAATGCCTTGCTTTTCCAAGCCAAAAGCCACCGAATCCGCCATTACCAATCTCCTGATCTGCCGGCTTTTCGCCGTTCCCTGATTGTTTCCCGGCCCAGCCACCCCAAGACAGTGGCTCAGCCATGCGTCCTTCGCATACCTGTGCGGCATCATATGCGTCTGCCCTAAAGAGCGTGGCGGGGGCGTGCAAGGGCAGAATGACAGGGGCTGTGGCCAAGCGCCTGTTAGCAGCTATACATATGCAACATGACCGACGGCCCAACGATCGCGCTGGTCGACGACGACCGCAATATCCTCACCTCCGTCAGCCTCGCGCTACAGGCGGAAGGCTTCACCACGCGCGTCTATGCCGATGGCGCGGCGGGGCTGAAGGCGCTGCTGGAAAATCCGCCCGATCTTGCGGTGGTGGATATCAAGATGCCGCGCATGGACGGCATGGAAATGCTGCGCCGCCTGCGCGAGAAATCCGATCTGCCCGTCATCTTCCTCACCTCCAAGGATACCGAGATTGACGAGGCGCTCGGCCTTGCCATGGGCGCCGACGATTATATCGGCAAACCCTTTTCGCAGCGGCTGCTGATGGAGCGGATCCGGGCGGTGCTGCGCCGTACCGCCAACCGCCGCAACGCCGGGGAAGACAGCGGCCCGGCCGCCGAACCGCTGGTGCGCGGCGGGCTGGAGATGGACCCGGCGCGCCACCGCGTGCGCTGGAACAGCCGCGACGTGGCGCTCACCGTCACCGAATTCCTCATCCTCGATGCGCTTGCCCAGCGCCCCGGCTTCGTGAAATCGCGCGACCAGCTGATGGACGTCGCCTATGCCCATGACAGCTATGTGGACGACCGCACCATCGACAGCCACATCAAGCGGCTGCGCAAGAAGTTCCGCGCCGTGGACCCGACCTTCAAGGCGATCGAGACGCTGTATGGCGTCGGCTACCGCTTCGACATGGAGGACTGACGGGTGGAGGCCCGGATGCCCGCCCAGCCACCGCCCATGCCACCCGCCACGCGGGTCAGGCCGCGCTATTCCGGCTGGTCGTCGCTCGCCACGCGCATCCTCATCGTCAATCTGCTGGCGCTGGTCGCACTGGCCGGCGGTGTCATCTATCTTGAAAACTTCCGCGCCCGCCTGCTGGAAAGCCGCGCGCAGGAGCTGCTGGCCCAGGGCAATATCATGGCGCAGTTCCTCGCCCGCGTGCCCGCCGCCCAAGGGCGCTCCGCAATCGCCGCCTTCGGTTCCAGCCGGGGCACGCGCGTCCGCCTCTATGACTCCGGCGGTGCGCTGGTGGCCGACAATTGGACCAACCCGGCCACCCCGCGCTTCAGCCTGGAGGATCCCACCACCGCCGGCTTCCGCCGCGATAGCGCGATCCTGCTGGACCGCGCCATCGACGCGCTGACCGGCCAGCCGGAATTTCCGCCCTATCCCGATGCCGACAATCATGAACGCGACGCATGGTCCGAAGCGACGTCGGCTGCCGCCAGCGGCCACCCCGCCATGACTGCCCGCATGACGGACGACCGCATCGTGGTGTTGCAGGCCGCGGTGCCCGTGGCGGCGCCCGCACCGGGCCAGCCGCGGCCGGTGCTGCTGCTCACGGTCGATACGCCCGATGTTGTCGATCTGGTGCGGCGCGAGCGGCAGGCGTCTTTTCTGGTGTTTCTGGCGGTGCTCGGTTTTTCGCTGCTCCTCTCCCTCTATCTGGCGCGCACCATTGTCGTGCCGCTCAGGCAGCTGGCGCTGGCGGCGCATCGCGTGCGGCTGGGGCGCGCGCGGGATGTGGTGGTGCCGCGCCTGCCGCACCGGCGCGACGAAATCGGCGGCCTGGCCCGCGCGCTGGCGGACATGACCGCCACGCTGCGCCAGCGCATCGATGCCACCGAATCCTTCGCGGCCGATGTGGCGCATGAGCTGAAAAATCCGCTCGCCTCGCTGCGCAGCGCGGTGGAGGCGCTGGGCCGGGTGAAGCAGGAATCCGCCCGCACACAACTGTTTGGCCTGATTGATGATGATGTGCGCCGCATCGATCGGCTGATTTCCGATATTTCCGCTGCATCGCGCATCGACGCCGAACTCTCCCGCACGCGGATGCAGCCGGTCGATCTTGGCCGGCTCACCACTGGCATCGTGGCCGCGCGCAAGGCCGCCGGCGCCCACCCGCGCGGCGTGCGGATAGAGGCGCATGCCCCGGCCGCCGGCAAGGCGAGGGTGGCAGCAGACGGCGACCGGCTGGCGCAGGTGGTGAATAATCTGCTCGACAATGCCGTCAGCTTCTCGCCGGATGGTGGCCGCGTCAGCATCATGGTGGAAACACTGCCGGGGCAGGTGCTGCTGGCGGTGGAGGATGACGGGCCCGGCGTGCCAAAGGAGTCCCGCGACGCCATCTTCCGGCGCTTTTACACCGAACGGCCGGACAGCGAGGATTATGGCGCCCACTCCGGGCTGGGCCTCTCCATCGTGCGCGCCATCGTGGAGGCGCTGGACGGCCAGATCCGCGTGACGGACCGGGCCGATGGCCAGCCGGGCGCGCGCTTCGTCGTCAGCCTGCCGCCGCTCTCGCCATGACGCTTCCGGCCACCCTGCACGCCAGCGCGGTGGCCATCGATGGCCATGGCCTGCTGCTGATCGGCCCATCGGGCGCGGGCAAATCCGATCTGGCGCTGCGGCTTATCGACGTTGGCGCGACACTGGTGGCAGACGATCGGGTGATCGCCGAAGCCCGCGCCGGCCGGCTGCATCTTTCGGCCCCCGCCGGCATCGCGGGGCTGATCGAGCTGCGCGGCGTCGGCATTGTCCGGCTGCCCTTCGGCCATGCGCCCGCGCGGCTGGTGCTGCGGCTGGGGGAGCCGGTTTCGCGTCTCCCCGCGCCGGAAACCATGCTGATTGCCGGCATCGCGCTCCCCTGCCTCAATCTTGATCCCTTCCAGCCGTCTGCGGTCAACAAGGCGCGTCATGCCATGGCATTGGCGGCCGCCAATCGTTTATGGAGCGCGGACGAATATGGATGATAAGGCGAAACCGACGCGATTCGATCCGCCCGGCAATGGCGACACGCCGGTCATGCTCGTGTCCGGCATGTCGGGGGCCGGCAAGACCACCGCGCTGAAGGCGCTGGAGGATATCGGCTATGAGGTGGTGGACAATATCCCCATCCCGCTGGTGCCGCACCTGATTGCCGCGCCGACCGACCGGCCGCTGGCCATCGGGATGGACAGCCGCACCCGCGCCTTTGATTCAGCGGATGTGGTGGCCAATATCCTGCCGCTTTCCACGCGCGCCCGCCCTGTGCGCCTGTTGTTCCTGGATTGCAGCGGCCATGAGCTGGTGCGCCGCTTTTCCGAAACCCGGCGCCGCCACCCGCTGGCGCATGATCGCCCCGCGTCTGACGGCATCGCGCGCGAACGGGAGATGCTGGAGGGCGTGCGCCGCGCGGCGGCCGTTGTTATCGACACCACGGATTATTCGGTGAATGATCTGCGCCGGGCGATTGCCATCCGCTTCCAGAAGGCCAGCGCCCGGCCGCTCACGCTCACCATCATGAGCTTTGGCTATGCGCGCGGCGTCCCGCGCGACTCCGACCTGGTGTTCGACATGCGCTTTCTGTCGAATCCGCACTGGGTGCCGGAATTGCGCCCGCAAACCGGGCTGGATGCCGCGGTTCAGGCGCATGTCGCCGGTGATCCTGCCTATAAGCCCGCTTTTTCGGCGATCATGGCACTTCTCGCCTTGCTGTTGCCCGGCTATGCGGGCGAAGGACGGGCTTATGTGACCGTCGCGTTCGGATGCACGGGCGGGCGGCACCGCTCGGTCGCGGTGGCGGAAGCGGCGGCGCTGTGGCTGGAATCAAACGGCTGGTCCAATGCCGTGGTCCACCGGGATCGCGCGCACGGGGCAGACGAGCAGAAGGATGCGGAGCCGGCAGAGCCGGGCTTCGCCGGGAAAGGATGACGATGATCGGAATGGTCCTGGTGACACACGGCCGGCTTGCGGCCGAATTTATTTCTGCCATGGAACATGTCGTGGGCGCGCAGGAACAATGCCAGGCCGTGTGCATCGAAGCCAATGACGACATGGATCAGAAACGGCAGGAAATCGCCACGGCGGCCGAAGCGGTGGACATGGGCAAGGGCGTTATTCTGTTGACGGACATGTTCGGCGGCACACCTTCGAACCTCGCAATTTCGCTGCTGGGCCGGCCCAATACAGAGGTGATTGCCGGCATCAACCTGCCGATGCTCATCAAGCTGGCCAGTGTCCGCAATGTGAAAACGGTGGGGGAGGCGGTGGACATGGCGCAGGAAGCCGGCCGCAAATATATCTCGGTCGCCAGCCGCCTGCTGGGGGAGGCTGCCTGACCCGGAACAGGGCAGGGGAACAAGGGGGATGGGAATGGCCGGGCCGGTCGAATTGCAGATCACCAACAAGCGCGGCCTGCACGCCCGCGCCAGCGCCCGCTTCGTCACCGTCGCGAGCGGCTTTGACGCCACCGTCACCGTGTCGCACGATGGCGCCGATGTGGTGGGCACCTCGATCATGGGCCTGATGATGCTGGCCGCCGCCTGCGGCGATTCCATCAGCGTCCGGGCAGAAGGCGCGCAGGCGGATGAAGCCATGGCCGCGATCATTGCCCTGGTGGAAGGCCGTTTCGGAGAGGATTGAGGACTGAATATTGTTTCGTCAGAAGCATGGACAATTGACGAATCGGCCCCTTAACGCCTACAATGGATGGTGGGTAAGAGGGGGATTGCTACCATGAAAATCCATTATGCAGGTCCGGCGCTCGCGCTGCTGCTCGCCACCGCCTGTCCGTCAACCGCCGCCACCTATGATCTGTCGAAGGGCCTCAACAGGCCCGGCCAGGCACTGAAGCCGATGATCATCAAACCCAGCAAGGTGCACACCGATTTCAGCGCCAACTGGACCTGGCGTCTGGATGGCGTGGCGATGGATTCGAAATCCCCGATTGACACGGTGACAGAGGGTGCGACCGTCATGGCCCTGGTGGGGCAGGGTGGCGTGCCCATCGCGACTGACAAGACCGCCGCTACCGCCTGGGCCGAGGCGTTTCAGGATTCGCACGCATCCTTCGCCGCCATTAAAGATGTGCTCGGCGATTTGCAGCATTATGAAGCGGTCGTCCGTGTCAACGGCCATGCGCTCACCAATATCAAGGGCGGCAAGAAGGGAGACTGGGCCTTCGCGCTCGCCTCCAGCACCTCCAAGCTGGAAATCTTCGGCGTGGCCGCCGGGACCGGCAAGCTGGAGGTCAAACCCTTCAAGAGGCTGAACCTGAAAGGCTGTACCAACGCAATTGAGGGCGGCGGCTTCGTCATTCCTGAGCCATGGAACACCGCCAACAAGGCCTGCAAATCCGGCGATCCGATCATTGTCGAAGCCATTAATCAGGTCGATGGCAGCACCGCCAGCGGCACGCTTTTCTCTTTCGATATGGAGGGGCTGACCAACATCGGCATCATGAGCTTCGAGGATGGCCTGCTCAGCATCGACGCGCTCTCCGGCCGCTTCACGCTCGACATTCCTGGGCTGTATACGCTGCAATCCGGCAGCATCGTCTTTGAATTTGAAAATGGCATCGTCACCAGATCCGATCTCACCGGCCAGTTCGCCGGCCTGCTCCCCGGTGTCGGTATGAGCGCGCTTGGCAGCTGGTCGCTGGGCCCGATGGCGCTCGACTATGATTTTGGCTGGGGCGACGACGCCTATTCGCTCGCCATCGACGCCGGCGTGTTCGATCAGGTGTCCGCCTTCCAGATGGTGCCCGAACCCGCCAGCTGGGCCATGATGATCAGCGGCTTCGGCCTTGTGGGTGCCACGCTGCGCCGCCGCCGTGGATTGGCGGCCTGATGGAAAAAGGGCGGGAAAATCTCCCCGCCCTGTCCGCCCTGTGCCGCGGCAGCGCTACGAACCGGCCGCCTCAGACTGCAACTGGATATAATTCTGCAAGCCCTGATCCCTGATCATCTGCTGCTGTGTCTCGATGAAATCCACATGTTCTTCTTCGGCTTCCAGGATTTCCACCAGCAGTTCGCGCGTGCCGAAATCGCGGATGCTTTCGGAATAGGGAATCGCTTCGCGCAGCAGGTTCAGCGCCTCATATTCCAGCTCCAGATCCGCCGCCAGAATCTCCGGCACATTCTCGCCGATGCGCAGGCGGTTCAGCGATTGCAGATTGGGCAGCCCTTCCAGAAACAGGATGCGGTCCATCAGCCTGTCCGCATGTTTCATTTCATCAATGGATTCCTGATATTCATAGGCCGCCAGCTTGTGGATGCCCCAATTCTTCAGCATCCGGTAGTGCAGGAAATATTGATTGATGGCCGTCAGCTCACCCTTCAGGATGGCGTTCAGAAATTCCAATGTCCTGGCGTCGCCCTTCATGGCCTATGCTCCTTGTCTGCAATATTCTGCCCTGATAGGGCGCTTTTATATAAAAGTAAAATAAAAACAGATATTTAACCTATAATGTCTTTGCACTGCATTTGCAGCCCCACCTTGCCTCTTCGTCGCCGCCGCCCTAGGGGAAGCGCCCATGAGCGACACTAGCAAGGCGGCAGATTACCGCCACACCGTTTTCCTGCCCACCACCGCCTTCCCCATGAAGGCCGGGCTTGCCACCACCGAACCGCGCCTGTTGCAGCGCTGGCGCGAGGAGGACGCCCATGCCGTGCTGCGTGCGCAGCGCGAAGGCGCACCGCGCTGGATCCTGCACGATGGCCCGCCCTATGCCAATGGCGACATGCATCTGGGCCATGCGATGAACCATATCCTGAAGGATCTGGTGGTGCGCACCCGCACCATGCTGGGGTTCGACGCGCCCTATATCCCCGGCTGGGATTGCCACGGCCTGCCGATCGAATGGCGGGTGGAGGAACTGAACCGCGCCAAGGGCATCAAGAAGGGCGAAATCCCCTTTCTGGAGTTCCGCGCCGCTTGCCGCGATTATGCCGCCCATTGGGTGAATGTGCAGCGCGAGCAGCTGCAACGGCTGGGCATCTGGGGCGAGTGGGACAAGCCCTACCTCACCATGGATTTCAGCGCCGAAGCCACCATCGCCGGCGAGCTGATGAAATTCGCCGAGAGCGGCCAGCTCTATCGCGGCGCCAAGCCGGTGATGTGGTCCCCGGTGGAGCAGACCGCGCTGGCGGAAGCGGAGGTGGAGTATGAGGAGATCATCTCCACGCAGGTGGATGTGGCGTTTGAGATAGTGGAAGCGCCCAATGCGCCGGAACTGGTTGGTGCCTATGCGGTGATCTGGACGACGACGCCCTGGACGCTGCCGGTGAACCGGGCTTTGGCCTATGGGGAGGATGTCGAGTATCATTGTTTCACGGCAATGGATGGCCGCCGTTTCTTGGTGGCAACTCCATTACTCGATGCTTTCTTCGATCGCACAGATGTAGCGCCTTTGGTGCAACGTGGAGGCGGCCGACAAACGCTAATATTTGATTGGACCGGTAAAGGCGCAGCCCTCGCCGGTGCCATCGCCCGCCACCCGCTCCACCATCTCGGCGGCTTCTTCGCCGAACCCCGCCCGCTTCTCCCCGGCGATTTCGTCACCACCGACGCCGGCACCGGGCTTGTCCATATGGCGCCCGATCATGGCGAGGATGACTTCTTCCTGTGCAAGGCGCACGGCATCGAGCCGAAGTTCGTTGTCGGCCCCGATGGCAGCTATGAAGCCGACTGGCCGATCGTCGGCGGTCAGCATGTCTATAAGGTCAACGCGCCCGATGGCCCGATCTGCACCGCGCTGCGTGAGGCCGGTGCGCTGCTGGCCGCGTCGGCCGACTATCGCCACAGCTACCCGCACAGCTGGCGCTCCAAAGCCAGGCTGATCTATCGCTGCACGCCGCAATGGTTCGTCGCGATGGACCATGATCTTGGCGACGGCACCACGCTGCGCGGCCGGGCCCTGAAGGCGATCAGCGAAACCCGCTGGTTTCCCGCGCAAGGCGAAAACCGCATCCGCGCCATGGTGGAGGGGCGGCCCGACTGGGTGCTCAGCCGCCAGCGCGCCTGGGGCGTGCCGATCACCCTGTTCGTGAAAAAGGGCAGCGGCGACTATTTGCAGGACGCGGCTGTCAACGCCCGCATCCACGCCGCGATCAGCGCCGGGGGTGCCGACGCCTGGTGGACCACCGACCCGCAAATCTTCCTCGGCCCTGGTTACAACGCCAGTGATTATGAGCAGGTCAGCGACATTCTCGACGTCTGGTTCGACAGCGGCTCCACCCACGCCTTTGTCACCGAAGCGCGGCTGGGGGCGACGCAGGCCGATCTCTATCTGGAAGGCTCGGATCAGCATCGCGGCTGGTTCCAGTCCTCCTTGCTGGAAAGCTGCGGCACGCGCGGGCGGGCACCCTATAAGGCCGTGCTCACCCATGGCATGACGCTGGACGACAAGGGCCGCAAAATGTCCAAGTCGCTGGGCAATGTGGTCGATCCGCAGTCGATCATCCGCGATTCGGGCGTCGATATCCTCCGCCTCTGGGTGGCCTCCACCGACACATCGGAAGACCAGCGCTTCGGCAAGGCCGCGATGCAGACCACGGTGGACAGCTACCGGAAGCTCAGGAACACGCTGCGCTATCTGCTTGGCGCGCTCGATGGCTACAGCGATGCCGAAGCCGTGCCGGTCGCCGACATGCCGGTGCTGGAACGCTGGCTCCTCTCCCGCCTCGCCGCGGTCGATGCCGAGGTGAAGGCGCATATCGAGGTGCATGCCTTTGCCAGGATGATGGCCGCCATCAGCGCTTTTGTGAACGGCGACCTCTCCGCCTTCTTCTTCGATGTGCGCAAAGACAGTCTCTATTGCGACGACCCGCGCCACCCCACCCGCCGCGCCTATCGCACGGTGCTGGCCACGCTGTTCGATGCGCTTGCCGGCTGGCTCGCGCCGGTGCTGGTGTTCACCACCGAAGAAGCCTTCGAACAGCGCGGCCGCCCCGGCTCCATCCATCAGGGCCGCTATGCCGACATCTGCCCGGAATGGCGCGATACCGCGCTGGAAGACCGGTTTTCGAGATTGCTCCGTCTTCGCAGAATTGTTAACGGGGCGATTGAACCACTGCGCAGAAACAAGGTCATCGGCTCCAGCTTGGAAGCTAAAGTTCATATCGTGTTAGACGATGGACTAGATATCCTTGCGGTCAGACTTCTCGGTGAGGGTACATTTTCAGAAATGTGCATCGTTTCCCGTGTGACCATTTCAGACAATGAGCTATCCGAAAATCCAACCTACGATGAACTTGTCGAAGGGATCAGGGTCCAAGTCAGCCGCACCGATCTCAGCCGCTGCGATCGCTGCTGGCGGCACCTGCCCGATGTCAACGCCGCCGGCCTTTGTGGCCGCTGCGACGAAGCGGTCGCGGGGCAGGGCGCATGAGGCACTGGCCCTATCTGCTGGCGCTGGCGCTGTTCGTCATCGATCAGCTGGTGAAATGGTGGATCATCCATGGGGTAGAGCTGGCAAGCCGCCACACCATCCCGATCCTCCCCTTTTTCTCGCTCACCTGGGTGGAAAATCGCGGCGTTTCCATGGGGCTGCTCACCGCCGATTCCAGCCTGTCGCGCTGGCTGCTGACCGGCCTCACCGCTGCCATCGCCGCCTTTGTCGCCTATTGGGCGACGCGCCCGATTCACTGGCAGGAACGGCTGGCGCTGGGTCTGGTGCTGGGCGGCGCGCTGGGCAATATCCTTGATCGCATCCGCTTCGGTTTCGTCGTCGATTTCGTGCATTTGCATATCGGCGAGCGGTCATTCTATGTATTCAACGTGGCAGATGCCGCCATCAGCCTGGGGGTGGTGATCCTGTTCACCCGCGCGCTCATGGGCGGTTCAGAAAAAAAGGCCGAAAGCTAAGATATGCGTCACATCATCCTGATCGCGGCCTCCGGCCTGCTTCTAACCGCCTGCGGCGGCGGCGATATTGCCAACCGCAAGCGCCCGGACGAATTTGCCGTCGGCCGTCAGGCACCGCTGGTGATCCCGCCCGATTATGCGCTCGCCCCGCCCAAGCCCGGTGCGCCCCGCCCGCTGCCGGCCGACAGCCAGCAACAGGCGCTGGACGCGCTGTTCGGCCCCGGCGTCCGCCTGCCGCCGCGCTCGGCGATAGAGGACAGGCTGCTGCAAGCCGCCGGCGCCAACCGCACCGATCCGGCCATCCGCAACACCGCCGCCAACCCGGCGTCCGGCGGCACGACAACCGTGGACAAGGGCGCCTTTCTGCGCGAACTGCTGGACGCCCCGACCGGCACCCGCAACGA
>DITZ01000072.1:6998-26772 GCA_002422985.1 Sphingomonadales bacterium UBA6171 | reverse complement strand
TTGAACAGCCCGCCCAGCAGTCCGCGCACCAGCGAACGCCCGGCCTGTGTCGCCATCGCGGCCGCCGTTGCCATCGCGGCCTTCTCCAGCCTGCCCATGGTCGATTGCGAATGCGCCCGCCGCTCCGCCGCTTCGTCCTTCGCGGCCTGCACATTGGCCTTCTTCCCGGCCGCTGCCGCTTGCGCTGCGGCCTGCATATTCGCCACCTGCGCGGCTTTGGCACAGAGCAGTTCATAGGCCGATTCCCGGTCCACCAGCGTCTCATAGCGCCCGGCAAAGGGCGATGTGCTCATCACCACCTTACGCTCGCCCGGCTCCACCGGCCCCAGCCGCGTGGTGGGCGGGCAGATCAGCGTGCGCTGCACGGGGGAAGGCGCGCCATCCTCCATCAGCAGCGACACCAGCGCCTCGCCGGTTTTCAGCTCGGTAATCTCGCGCTCCACATCCACGGCGGGGTTCTGCCGGAAGGTCTGCGCGGCCGCCTTCACCGCCTTCTGGTCGCNNTGGTCGCGCGGGGTAAAGGCGCGCAACGCATGCTGCACCCGGTTGGCCAACTGTCCGGCGATGGATTCCGGTATATCGATGGGGTTCTGCGTGATGAAATAAACGCCCACGCCCTTGGACCGGATCAGCCGCACCACCTGCTCCACTTTGTCCAGCAGGGCTTTGGGCGCTTCGTCAAACAGCAGATGGGCTTCATCAAAAAAGAACACCAGCTTCGGCTTGTCCGGATCGCCCACCTCCGGCAGCTCCTCGAACAATTCCGACAACAGCCACAGCAGGAAGGTGGCATAAAGTTTCGGGCTTTGCATCAGCCTGTCGGCCGCCAGGATATTCACCTGTCCGCGTCCATCCTCGCCCACCGTCAGCAGATTGCCGATATCCAGCGCCGGCTCCCCGAAAAACCGGTCTCCGCCCTGCGCATCCAGCGTCAGCAACTGCCGCTGGATGGTGCCCACAGACTGGCTGGTGACATTGCCATATTCGGCCGCCAGCGCCCTGGCATTGTCGGCGCACCAGGCCAGCATCTGCTTCAGATCCTTCAGATCCAGCAGCAGCATCCCCTGCTCATCCGCCACCTTGAAGGCGATGTTCAGCACGCCTTCCTGCGTCTCGTTCAGCCCCAGCAGCCGTGCCAGCAGCAGCGGCCCCATTTCGGAAATGGTGGTGCGAACCGGATGGCCCTGTTCGCCAAACAAATCCCAGAACACCACCGGCGAATCGGCATAGGTGAAGGGCGACAGGCCGATCTGGCCGGCGCGCTTCACCAGATTGTCATGCGCCTTCGCCAGCGGGTTGCCCGGCATCGCCATGCCGGAAATATCGCCCTTCACGTCCGACAGGAACACCGGCACCCCGGCCTTGCTGAAGCCTTCGGCCAGCACCTGCAACGTCACCGTCTTGCCGGTGCCGGTCGCGCCCGCGATCAGCCCGTGCCGGTTGGCGCGCTTCAGAACCATTTGTTGCGGATCGCTCGCGTCCGCCTTCGCTCCGATGAAAAGCGTGCCTTCCATGCGCCTCTGTCCCCTGTCGGTCACCCGGCAAGGGATAGCGGGAAGCGCAATGGATTTCACGCGCTTATTGGATCTTCACACCCACAAAGCGGCCGGGGTTGTTGCCGCGCTGCACAAACAGCAGCACCGAATCACGCCCCGCCTTGCGCGCGGCCGCCACGGCGTCGGCCGCCTGCTGTGGCGTCGTCACCGGCTGCTGGTTCACGGAAACGATGATATCGCCCCGCCGCAAGCCTTCTTCCGCCGCGTCGGACGAAGCATTGACGCCCGATACCACCACACCGGTCACCGTGGCGGGCAGCCGCAACTGCTGGCGGATTTCCGGCGTCAGCGCCTGAAGGCTGATGCCCAGCGACTTGCGCGCCGCTTCCGTTCCCGGCTGATCGCCCGTGCCGGCGCCGGCTTCCTCGCTCTGTTCTTCCGGCTGGCCCAGCAGCGACGATTCCGATGGCCGTTCGCCAACGGTCGCGGTCAATGTCACCCGCTTGCCGCCGCGCAGCACCTCGATCGGCACCTTGGCGCCAATCGGCGTGTTGGCCACGATATAGGAAAGCGTCGTATCCGGCGTCACGTCCTGCCCGTTCACCTTCAGCACCACATCGCCCTGCTGGATGCCGGCAGCGCGCGCCGGACCGGCCGGCTCGACGCCGGCAACAATCTCGCCGCGATCCTTGGGCAGCCCCAGCGATGCCGCAATCGAAGGCGACATCGGCTGAATCTGCACACCCAGATAGCCGCGCCGCACCTTGCCGCCGTCGCGCAGCTGGTCGATCACCGGCTTGGCCAGCTCGGCCGGAATGGCAAAGCCCACGCCGACATTGCCGCCGGTGGGGGAGAAAATGGCAGTGTTCACACCGATGACATTGCCGTTCAGATCAAACAGCGGTCCACCGGAATTGCCCTGATTGATAGAGGCATCGGTCTGGATATAACGGTCATAGGCGCCGCCACCCGTGATGTTCCGGTGCAGCGCCGAGACGATGCCCGCCGTCACCGTGCCACCCAGGCCAAAGGGGTTGCCGATCGCAATCGCCCAGTCGCCAACCCGCGTGCCTTCGCTGTTGCCGAACTGCACATAAGGCAGGTTCGCGCCTTCCACCTTCAGCAACGCCAGGTCAGACAGCGAATCGCGCCCGACAACCCGCGCCTTATATTCGCGCCGGTCTGACAGGGTAACGGTGATCGTGTCCACCAGCTTCTGGCCATCGCGGCCGGAAATCACATGGTTGTTGGTCACGATATAGCCGTCGGGCGAGATGATGAAGCCAGAGCCGAGCGAGGTCGCCTCGCGCGTCACCGGTTCGCCATTTTCCGTCTGCTGCTCCTGGAAGCGGCGGAACAGATCCTCCAGATTCATGCCCGGCCCAACGCCAAAGCCGCTCCGGTTGCGGCCAATTTCCACCCGCTGCGTGGTGGAAACGTTCACCACCGCCGGCTGTAATTTCGCGGTCAGATCCGCAAAGGAAAGCGGCGCACCGCGCGGCGGCTGGGCCGCCGGCTGCATCGGCTGCACATTTGGGGCAGGCTGCTGCACCGGCACCTGCACGCCTTGCGCCAGCACCGGCAGGGTGGTGGCAAGGGCAACGGCAACGCCGGCGCTTACGCCGGCGACGATCAGGGTTTGCATGGGGGTCTGACGACCATTCACCTTGGGGCTCCATTCATTATCGCTCATAACTTCACCCTATCAGCCCATTTCGATTGAATGCCCGGTGAATGTGCCCGCCGTGCAACAGTCCTTGGAAATTTTAACGACGATTGCCCTGAAACTCCCGCAGGAACTCATTGTTCGGAGAGAGCACAACGCTGGAATTGCCCGCCGTAAAGCTCTGCCGATAGGCCTGCATGGAGCGGTAGAAGCTGTAAAACTCCGGATCCTTGCCAAAGCTTTCGGCATAGACCCGCGCGGCCTGTGCATCGGCTTCCGCCCGGATGATCTGCGCATTTTTCGCGCCCTGCGCCCGGATGGTCAGCGCTTCCTGCTGCCGCGCCGTCCGCATCCGCTCAAAGGCGGCTTCCAGCGGCGTGCCCGGCGGCAGATCGGCGCGCTTGATGCGCACGTCGATGATTTCCGCGCCATAGGCATTGGCCGAACGGTTGACCGCATTCTGGATCGAATCCATCAGCTGGCCGCGTTCGGGCGACAGCAGCGCATCAAAACGCTGCTTGCCCAGCTCGTTGCGCAGCCGGGAGGACAGGATGCGCGAAAGCTCCTCCTCCACCCGCTCCTCGGTCCGCACCGTCTGATACATGCGCACCGGGTCCACAATGCGGAACCGCGCATAGGCATCCACCACCAGCCGCAGCTGATCGGTGGAGAGCACTGTCTGCGGCTGAATGTCCAAAGACCGCACGCGCTTGTCGATGAACACGGCATTCTGCAGGAACGGCGTCTTCACCACGATGCCCGCGCCGGTTTCGCCAAACACCTGCCTGGGCTGATAGGTATTCACCGTGCTCACCGGCCGGCCGAATTGCAGGATGATGGCCTGCTTGTCCTCCGGCACGCGCAGCAGCGCCGTCATCCCCAGCACCAGAGCCGCCACCAGCGCGCCACCGGCCAGCATGAGTGTCCGCTGGTTCATCGCCGTGTCTCCTCGGCCGCGCGGGCATTGGCCTGCGCCCGGCGCTGCACTTCGGGCAGCGGCAGATAGGTTTGAACATTCGGCCCGTCGATGACCGTCTTGTCCACCTTACCCAGCACTTCCTCCATGGTTTCCAGATACATGCGCTTGCGTGTCACCACCGGTGCCAGCCGATATTCCTCATAAACCTTGTCAAACGCCGCCGTGGCGCCCGCCGCCTGCGCCGACACCTGCTCGGCATAGGCCCGCGCCTGATTCAGGAACTGCTGGGCATCCTGCTGCGCGGCCGACACATCCTTGAACGCCTCGTCCACCGCGGTCGGCGGATCGGCGCGGTTGATATCGACACCCTGCACCAGCACACCGGCGCCATAGCTGTCGAGAATCTCCTGCACCCGCTCGCGCACCTGCTCGGCAATCGCCGCGCGCTCCGGCCCGATGGCATTGTTCAGCGTGGCGCGCGCAATCATCTCGCGCATGGCCGATTCGGTCGCGTCGCGCACCGTCCCGTCCTGATCCGCCACCTGAAACAGATATTGTTCAGCATTTTTCAGCCGCCAGCGCACGGCATAGGCGATGGTGATGACATTGCCGTCACCGGTTATCATCAGATTCTCGCTGTCGCCCTCGGCCGTGCCGATCAGCGTCGTGCGGATATCCTCGAATCGCACCTTGGTCACACCGTCAATCGGCGTCGGCAGCTTCAGGTGAAAGCCCGGCCCCACCGTCTGATGGAACTGGCCAAAGCGCGTCACCACGGCCCGCTCGCCCGCATCCACCCGATAGGCAGAGGTCAGCGCCAGCGCCGCCAGCACCAGCCCGCCGGCAATCAGCCCCCAGGGCAGGTTCGGCAGCGCGGGACGGCCGCTGCTGCTGCCACCGCCATTGTTGCCGCCGCCGCCCAGGCCGCGCAGACGCTCCTGACTGCGCCGGATAAAATCATCGAAATCGGCCGGGCCGCCCTTGGGCCGATCCTCCGGCCCGCGCGGCGGTTCACCCCACGGATTGCGCGGCCCGGACCGGCTGCCATCTCCCCCGCCGCCCCAGGGAGATTTCCCTCCGCCCGCGCCGTCGCCGTCATCCTTGCTTTGCCAGGGCATTCCGTCCCGTTCCTGTTTTCCAGAATTGCTCTATTGCTCGTGAAGCATATAGGAACCCCCATATAATAAAGCGAGTGCGTTGATGATCGATCGTAACCGGGTTGAAACCATTCTGGCCGGCATCGCCGATCCGTTGCCCGTGCAGCCCGGTCAATCCATCCTGGACAGCCGTCGCGCATCGGGCATTGTCGCCCGCGCAGACGGCACCGTCGGGCTGGTGCTGGCTATCGACGGGCTGGTGCGCGAACAGGGCGAAAAGCTCGAAGCCCGCATCACCGCCGCGCTGCGCGCCGAACCGGGCGTGCAGTCTGTGCGCATCATCCAGACAGCCGATCGCGCCGGCGGCAGTTCGGATTCGGCCCCCAGAACCTCCGCCATCCCCGGCGTGCGCCGCATCATCGGCGTGGGGGCAGGGAAGGGCGGTGTCGGCAAATCCACCCTCGCCGTCGGCCTCGCGCTCGCGCTCGGGCGGCGCGGCCTCAGCGTCGGCCTGCTCGACGCGGACATTTATGGCCCGTCGGTCCACATCCTGCTGGGCATCGAAGGCCGGGCCAGCGCCAGGGCCGACAAGACGCTCATCCCCATCCGCGCCCACGGCCTGCAAATGCTGGGCATGGGCGTGATGGCCGATCCCGACCGCGCGGTCGCCTGGCGCGGCCCCATGGTGGCGGGTGCCATGCTGCAAATGGCAACCAACAGCCTTTGGGATGCGCTCGACATATTGGTCGTCGATCTCCCGCCCGGCACCGGCGACATTCACCTGTCGCTGGCGCAGAAACTCTCGCCCGATGGCGCCATCATCATCACCACGCCGCAGAAACTCGCCCGCGTGGACGCAAAACGCGCCATCGCCTTTTTCGGGCAGCTCTCGGTTCCGGTGCTGGGTGTCATCGAGAATATGGCCGGCATCGTCACGCCCGACGGCATAGCCCCCGGCCCCTTCGGCGCTTCCGCCGGGGAGTTCGCGCCGCTGCTCGCCTCCCTCCCGCTAGACCCCGCCGTCGTCACCGCCTCCGACATCGGCACCCCGCTCGTCACCGGCCCGGTGGCGGAAGGGCTGGATGCGGTGGCCGCGCTGCTGGCGGGGCGGTTGAGGTTGTAGCATGAGAGGTGGGTTTTTGGTGGAAAATCCCCACCCCCGGCCCCTCCCCTGAAGGGGAGGGGAGGGAGCAGCGCTGACTTCCTCCCCTCCCCTGCAGGGGAGGGGCCGGGGGTGGGGGCGCAGGGTCAAAGCCCAACCCCACCAATCACCGCCAACACCACCAATCACCGCCAAACCCATCATTCCCCCGCCACGGTCATCCCGTCCACCCGCACCGTCGGCGCATTGATCGCATGGCGAAACAGCAGATCATTGGCCGGCACCATCGCCCGGAACATCGCCAGCAGATTTCCGGCAATGGTCACTTCCGCCACCGGCTCCGCCAGCACACCGTTGCGGATCACAAAGCCACCGGCGCCACGGCTATAGTCGCCGGTCAGCCCGTTCACCCCCATGCCGATCAGCTCGGTCACCCATATCCCCAGCTTCACGTCCGCCATCAGCTCAGCGGGCGATACGCTGCCGGCGGCCAGCCACAGATTGCTGGCGGAAGCGCCGGGCGGCCCGCTCACGCCCCGGCTGGCATGGCCGGTGGGCGCCATCCCCAGCTGGCGGGCTGCCGCCACATCGGCGAGCATCCCCGTCACCCGCCCGTCCGCCACGATCGTGCGCGGGGCGGTCGCCAGCCCTTCGCCATCGAAAGCGCGCGACCGGCTGCCGCGCAGCAGATGCGGATTATCCTCGATGCGGATGGCCGAATCGAAAAGCTGCTCGCCCAGCCGGTCCTTCAGAAAACTGGTGCCGCGCGCGATGGCGGCACCATTGATGGCCCCCAGCAGATGCCCCAGCAGCCCGGACGACACGCGCGGATCAAACAGCACCGGCATCGCGCCCGTGGGCAGCTTCACCGGATTCAGCCGCGCCACCGTGCGCTCGCCGGCGCGCCGGCCAATGTCGGCGGCCGCCTCCAGGTCTGCCAGGTGGCGCACCTGATGCCATTCATAATCGCGCTGCATGGCAGCCCCCGTGCCGGCCACCACCACCGCCGACACGCTGATGGAACTGCCCCGCTGCCCGCCGCGAAAGCCGGTGGAGGTCGCCAGCGCCGTCACGCTCGATCCCGCGCCGGCTGAACCGCCCTCGCTGTTGACGATGCCGGGGATGGCCCGCGCACTGTCCTCGGCCGCCAGCGCCAGCGCGCGCAGCTGGTCTGCCCCCAGCGCGTCCACCGCCGGGTCATACAGATCAAGATCGGCAAATGGCCCTGTTGCCAGCAGCGCCGGATCCGCCAGCCCGGCATAGGGATCGTCGGGCGCCACCCGTGCCATCGCCAGCGCCTGTTCCACCGCCTGCGCCATGGCGGCGGCTGACAGATCAGAGGTGGAGACCTGGGCGGATTTCCGCCCGTCAAACAGCCGGATGCCGATTTCACCCGATTCGCTGCGGCCCACATCCTCCAGCGCGCCCATGCGCACGCCGATGCCGGTGGAGGCTTCCGCTGCATAAATGGCGTCTGCCGCCGTTGCGCCTGCCCGTTTGGCCAGCGACAGGATATGGTCCAGGCGCTCCAGCGCCGCATCGGGAGTAAGCATGGCCTGTCGTTAGATGCTTGCCCGCAGCCCGTCCAGCAAGGCGGCCCAGGCAACAGCAAAAGCCAGCAACCCGCCGGTCAGCCGGTTGGCGCGAAATTCCCGCAAGGCAGACGCCACATCATCCGGCCGGAACCGCCGCCATTGCAGCCACAGATGCAGCGCCGCCGGCAACAGCCCGGCGAGCGCCAGCCAGTCGCCGCTCCACCACCACAGCGCCGCGGCCATCAGCAGCACGACGCCGGCATAAAATCCGCCCACCGCCGGCCGGATGCCCTCCCCCAGCCGCCGCGCCGAGGATTTGACGCCCGCCAGCGCATCATCCTCCACATCCTGCGCGGCATAGATTGTGTCATAGCCCAGCGTCCACAGCAGCGCTGCGGCATAGACCAGCAGCATCACCGGCCAATCCGCCCGCAATCCGGCATCCGCGGCCGCCCAGCCCACCGGCACGCCCCAGTTGAAGGTCAGCCCCAGCCAGGCCTGCGGCCACCAGGTGATGCGCTTCATGAAGGGGTAGGCCGCCACCAGCAGCAAAGACCCCAGCGCCACCAGCTGCGCCGGCAGGGGCAGCGCCAGCAGCACCAGCAACCCGGCCAGCGACAGCGCCAGCAGAAACAGCCAGGCCGCCCGCACGCTGATCGCGCCGGACGCCACCGGCCGCGCCGCCGTCCGCGCCACCTGCCGGTCCAGCTCCCGGTCCACAATATCATTATACACGCATCCGGCCGAGCGCATGGCGATCGCCCCCACGCCAAATAATGGCCACCAGCGCCACCAGCCCGACGGATGCGCCAGAAACGCGCCCATCAGGCAGGGCCAGAACAACAGCCACCAGCCCGCCGGCCGGTCAAAGCGCGCGAGCCGCGCATAAGCCTGTGCCCGCCCGGGCAGGGCATCCACCCAACTGTTGATGGCGTCCGGAGTCATGCCCCGCCCATAGCGCGCAGATGCGCTGCCGGGCTAGGCGGCTACGTCAAATGGCACGATTTCCCCGGCCAGATAAAGCTGCCGTGCCTTGGTCCGGCTCAGCTTGCCCGATGATGTGCGCGGCAGGGTGCGCGGCGGCACCAGTTCCACCACACAGGTCATGCCGGTAATCGCGCGCACCTTGGTGCGGATCGCTTCCTTCAGCCGCGCGCGCTCTTGCGCGTCGCTCGTGCGGCACTGCACCAGCACGGCCGGCGCTTCCTCGCCCTGCGGCGTGGTGATCGAAAAGGCGGCGATATCGCCCGCCTTGAAGCCTTCCAACTGCTCGATCGCCCATTCAATATCCTGCGGCCAGTGATTCTTGCCGTTCAGGATGATCATATCCTTGGCGCGGCCCACGATGAACAGATGGCTGTCCACCTGATAGCCCATGTCGCCGGTATCCAGCCAGCCATCGGGCGACAGGCAGGCCTCGGTCGCCGCCGCATCGCGGAAATAGCCTTCCATGATGCCCAGGCCACGCACCATCACCCGGCCAATCTGCCGGTCCCCCAGCACGGCGCCATTCTCGCCGCGAATCTCCACCGTCAGCCCATGCACCGGCACGCCGCAATCCACGATGGCGCGATAGCGCACCGGCTGGCTCATATCCTGCGGCGCGTCGGCATGGCCTTCACCCGCCAGCCGCCGCTCGTCGATCAGGTCGCACACAATGCCCTGTCCCACCGGCGACACCGTCACGGCGAGCGTCGCCTCCGCCAGGCCATAGCTGGGCGTGAAGGCCCCGGCGCGGAAGCCCGCCGGCGCAAAGGCATCCACAAAGGCCTGGCAGATATCCGGGCGGATCATGTCCGCGCCATTGCCGGCAATCCGCCAGCGGGAAAGGTCAAAACGGCTCACCACATCGGTCTGCGTTGAAACCCGGCGCGCGCAGATGTCATAGCCAAAGGTCGGCGAGTAAGACAGGCTGTTGCCCGGATTGCGGCTGATCAGCGTCAGCCAGCTCAGCGGCCGCCGCGCGAAATCATCGGTGGCGATGAAGTCCACCGAAAGCTGCACCGCCATGGTCGACAGAAAGGTGCCCACCAGCCCCATGTCATGATACCAGGGCAGCCAGCTGATGCCGCGATCGCCGGGCGCCAGCTGCATGGCCAGCGCATGGCCGGTCAGATTCGTCATCACCGCCCGGTGGCTCACCGCCACCCCATGCGGAAAGCGTGTCGAGCCGCTGGAATATTGCAGATAGGCGATCGCGTCCGGGTCTGCCGTCGGCAGCGCCACATCGGGCGCCTCCAGTGCGGCAAAGGCAGCCCAGCCCATCGCGCGCGCCAGGCCGTCCGCGGCCTCGGCAAACATCGGCTTCAGCCCGCATGGCCCCAGCACCAGCACCGCATCCGAGCTGGTCAACTGCGTGCGGATCTGCCCGATATAGGCATCCCGCCCGCCAAAGGAGGTCGGCAGCGGCAGCGGCACCGGCAGCACGCCGGCATAAAGCGCGCCATAGAAAGCCGCGGCAAATTCCGCACCCGTCTCGGCGATCAGCGCCACCCGCTCGCCCGGCTGCACACCCAGCGCCAGGATGCGCCGCGCCGCGGCTATCGCATCGGCCCGCAGCTCGGCATAGGGATAGGCGCGCATCAGATTGGCCCGCGCATCGAAGAAATTGTAACCGGTCGCGCCCGTCGCCGCATAATCCAGCGCGTCGGTGATGGTCCTATAGCGACCGGTCACAAAGGGAATGCCCGACATCAGCGGCGTGGAGCGGCTGGCGTCCTGCGCTGCTGCATCATCGGGGCCATCGGCAGCTTCAATGTTCATCGGGTGCGAGTCCCTGTCTGGCTATGAACGAGATATGGCTCAGTTTCTGCCTGTCTATGGTTGTATCCTGCTGCTGCCCATATCCCGCGCCCGGCTGGCCGATGCGTAATATGCACACCATCTTGCCTTTCCTTTTGCACCGGATGATGGTTCAATTAAGGCGCAAACTGTGGCAGCAAGGTGGCAATGCGGCAGCGCCCCGGACCCCGGAAACCCCTCCCCCCCCTCGATGCGCCGACGCTCGATGCCATTGCCATGCGCTATCTGGAACGCTTCCAGACCAGCCGCGCCCGCCTCATCCGCCTGCTGAAAACCAAAGTCCGCCTGCGCGGCTGGCAGCAAGACGCCCCCCCGCCCGATTATGACGCCATCGCCGACCGCTTCGTGGACCTTGGCTATGTGAATGATCTCGCCTTTGCCGAATCCCGCTCCCGCAGCCTTGCCCGCCGTGGCCTGGGCGCCAGCCGCATCCGCCAGACGCTCCGCCATTCCGGAATAGAAGAGGCGCATCAGCAAACCGCCCTCGGCGCGCAGGACGAGGTCGCCAGCGCCATCGCCTTTGCCCGCAAGAAGCGGCTCGGCCCCTATGGCCCGCCGCCCGCAACCCCCGAAGCCCGTCGCCGCGCCTACGCCGCCATGGCCCGCGCCGGCCACCCGCCCAAGCTGATACGCGCCATCCTCAGCGCCGCGACAGAGGCGGATCTGCCGGAATCAGGCGAGGATGGCGTTTAGCGGCTGACCCCACCCCCGGCCTCACCCATGCCCCCGGCCAAAGTCCGGCTCGTCCGTATCCTGCCCGGCCTCCACAATCGCCCGCCTGATATCGCGCGATTGAGTAAATCTTTTGTGCAGAGCCTCGCCGTCGCTCCAGCGGATGGCGCGTTGCAGCGCGGCGATATCCTCGCTCACCCGCCCCAGCACATCCAGCACGGCGTCGCGGTTGGTCAGGAACACGTCGCGCCACATCGTCGGGTCCGATGCGGCAATCCGGGTGAAATCGCGGAAACCGCCGGCGGAATATTTGATCACCTCGCCGCGCGTCACATCCTCAAGGTCGGCCGCCGTCCCCACGATGGAATAGGCGATCAGGTGCGGAATATGGCTTGTCACCGCCAGCACCATATCGTGGTGGCGGGCGTCCATCACCTCCACCTTCGAACCCAGCCGCGTCCAGAAGTCTGACACCCGCTGCACGGCGGGCGAATTCACGCCATCCACCGGCGTGATGATGCACCAGCGGCCGTCAAACAGGCTGGCAAAGCCGGCATCCGGTCCCGAACGCTCCGTGCCGGCCACCGGGTGCGCCGGCACCAGCTGCACGCCGGGCGGCAGCAGCGGCAGCAGCGCATCAATCACCGATTGCTTGGCCGATCCTACATCGGAAATCACCGCGCCGGGTGCCAGTTCATCGGCAATTTCCGCACCCACGGCGGCAAAGGCCCCCAGAGGCACCGCCAGGATCACCAGATCTGCATCCACCACGGCGGCCCCGGCATTGTCGGTCACATCGTCCGCCAGCCCCAGTTCCAGCACGCGATCGCGCACGGCGGCATCTGCATCATGCGCCACCAGCGCCACGGTCGGCATATGCGTTCGCACTGCACGCGCGACCGACGAGCCGATCAGCCCCATGCCAATGATGGCGACCCGGCGGAAGGGCAGCATCAGGCCGCCGCCACCAGCTGGTTCAGCGCGGCGATCACACCCGCCGTCTCCCCGGCCGTTCCCACCGTGATGCGCAGACAGTGCGGCAGCCCCTGTCCGGGCAGCCAGCGCGTGATGAACCCCAGCTCCATCAGCCCCTGTTGCAGCGTGCCAGCCGCCAGCGGGCCGTTCTGCGGGCATTCCATCAGCACGAAATTGGCGACCGACGGCACCGCGCGCAGCCCCCTGTTGCCATGAAGGCTGATGGCGTCGGTCAATATCGCCCGCTGCTCCGCATTGCGGCGGCGGCAGTCGTCCACGAAAGCCTGATCATCAATCGCCGCCTCGGCCGCCGCCAAGGCCGGCACCGAAATGGGGAAGGGCGCCCGCACCCGGTTCAGTTCGGCGATCACCTCGGCCGGCCCCGTCCCCCAGCCGACGCGGATGCCCCCCAGCCCATAGATTTTGGAGAAGGTGCGCGTCACGATGACATTGGGTGCCGTTCTGGCCAGCGCCAGCCCGCCATCCGGGTCCGCTTCGTCCAGATATTCGGCATAGGCCTGATCTATCACCAGCAGCACATCAGCGCGCAGCCCGGCGTGCAGCCGCGCCACTTCGGCGGCCGAAATCATCGTGCCGGTGGGGTTGTTCGGATTGGCCAGAAAGATGATGCGGGTGTTGGCGCGCACGCTGGCCAATATGGCGTCCACATCGGCCACATAATCCCGGTCCGCCGCCGCGATCGGCTCGGCCCCGGCGCGCCGCGCGGCAATGGGATAGACCATGAAGCCATGCCGCACATGCACCAGACTGTCGCCCGGCCTGCAATAGATCAGCGGCAGCAACTGCAAAATCTCGTCCGATCCGGTGCCGCACACGATGCGATCCGCATCCAGCCCGTGCAGCGCGGCGATTTTCTCGCGCAGCACCGCCGCCGTGCCATCGGGATAGCGGTGAATCTCGCCCGCTGCCGCCTGCAACGCGGCCATGGCGTGCGGGCTGGCCCCCCAGGGATTCTCGTTGGAGGAGAGTTTCACCGGCTTCGCATGGCCGCCCGCCTTGGCGGAACCGGGAACATAGGCGCTGATCTGGCTGATCCAGGGATTGGGCACGGGCTTCATCATGCCGCGCGCGATAGGCTTTCGCGGCCGCCACGCCAACCCCTGCTGCACAACGCATGCCCTTTCACCGCTGGCCGCAGCCTGCTAACGCCCGATGGTCTGATGAACGCCCGATCCTCCCTCCATCGCAGCCTGCGCCTGCCTCACGATCTGCCGCTTGAAAGCGGAGCCGTGCTGCCGCGCCCGATGATCGGCTATGAAACCTATGGCGAGCTGGCGGCAGACGGCGGCAACGCCATCCTCATCTGCCATGCGCTCACCGGCGATCAATATGTCGCCTCCACCCACCCGCTCACCGGCAAGCCCGGCTGGTGGACGCGCATGGTCGGCCGCGGCCGGCCCGTTGATCCGGCGCGCCATTTCATCATCTGCATGAATGTGATCGGCGGCTGCATGGGTTCCGAAGGCCCCGCCAGCCCGCACCCGGATGGCGATGGCTGCTGGGGCCTGCGCTTTCCGGTCATCACCATTGCCGACATGGTGCGCGCGCAGGCCGCCGCGCTCGACGCGCTTGGTATCGGCCGGCTGCTGGCCGTCGTCGGCGGCTCCATGGGCGGGATGCAGGCGCTGCAATGGGCGGCCCAATACCCTGATCGCGTCGCCTCGGTCGTCGCCATCGCCACGGCCGCCCGGCACAGTGCACAGAATATCGCCTTCCACGAAGTCGGGCGTCAGGCGATTATGGCCGATCCCGAATGGCAGGGCGGCGCCTACACCGCTGCCGGCACGAATCCGGCGCGCGGGCTGTCGGTCGCCCGCATGGCCGCGCACATCACCTATCTCTCAGAAGCCGGCCTCACCGGCAAATTCGGCCGCAACCTGCAAGACCGCGCCGAAGTCGGCTTTGGCTTCGACGCCGATTTCCAGGTCGAATCCTATCTGCGCTATCAGGGGATGAGCTTTGTCGATCGCTTCGACGCCAACAGCTATCTCTATATCACCCGCGCGATGGACTATTTCGACCTCGCCACCGCGCATGACGGGCTGCTCGCCCCGGCCTTTGCCGCCACATCGGCGCGCTTCTGCATCGTCTCGTTCGACAGCGACTGGCTCTATCCCACCGCCGAATCGCGCCGCATCGTGCAGGCGCTGGTGGCCGCCGGCCGCCATGTCAGCTTCGTCGAACTCTCCAGCCCGCACGGCCATGACAGTTTCCTGCTGGACGCGCCCACGATGAACGCGGTGGTGGACGGCTTCCTCCGCTCCGGCGAGGGTGCCGCCGCATGAGTCTTTCCCCGCGTCTGCACCAGATCGCGCACCATATCACGCCCGGTGCCTCCGTGCTTGACGTGGGTTGTTCCGATGGCCTGCTGCTCGATTATCTGCGCCGCGAAAAACAGGTGGATGGCCGTGGCATCGAACTGGATGCCGAACGCGTCGCCCGTGCCGTTGCCCGCGGGCTGTCGGTGGTGCAGGGCAATGCCGATCATGATCTGGCGGCCTTTCCGGACGCCTCGGTCGATTTTGCCATCCTGTCCGAAACGCTTCAGGCCATGCAGCGGCCGGACGAGGTGCTGGCGCATCTGCTGCGCATCGGCCGGCGCGCCATCGTCGCCTTCCCCAATTTCGGCCACTGGCGGGTGCGCGCCAACATCCTTTTCGGCGGCCGCATGCCGGTGACAAAGGGTCTGCCGCAAAGCTGGTATGAGACCGAGAATATCCACCTGTGCACCATCGACGATTTCCGCGCGCTTGCCGCCAGTCGCGGCTACCGCATCATCGCGCAACGCCATCTCTGGGGCGCAAACCCGCAAAGCGCCTGGCCCAATCTGCTGGCAGACCATGCGCTTTTCGTTCTCAGCAATTAGCTGTTCAGTGCCGGAACATCACAGCGCAACGGCGAAGCCTGAA
Source organism: Sphingomonadales bacterium UBA6171 (assembly GCA_002422985.1). GTDB lineage: Bacteria > Pseudomonadota > Alphaproteobacteria > Sphingomonadales > Sphingomonadaceae > Sandaracinobacteroides. The sequence goes on along the minus strand of DITZ01000072.1, from coordinate 11,578 downwards.
CAGGCGAAGCCGCATCGCGCTGATCTCACCTGCAATCGTCACCCCATGTCAGGCACGGGGTCAGGCACGGGGTGACGAAGGAGATTGAACGGAAAGCACAGTCCCTTAATCTGTGCGCCTAATGCAAGCCCTTAATGCGTGCGCGTCAGGGTCCGCATCGCCCGGTCCAGCCCCTCCAGCGTCAGCGGATACATTCGTCCGCCCATCAGCGATTTGACCATCTGGATGGATTGCGAATGCGCCCAATGCTGTTCCGGAATCGGATTGAGCCATACGCTGGCGTGATACACCTCGGTCATCCGCCGGATCCAGGCCTCGCCGGCCTCCTCATTCCAATGCTCGACCGACCCGCCGGCATAGCTGATCTCATAGGGGCTCATCGAAGCATCCCCCACGAACAGCAGCTTATAATCATGCGGATATTTGTGCAGCACATCCATGGTCGGCGTGCGTTCAGACCAGCGCCGCCGGTTGTCCTTCCACAGCGCCTCGTAAGGGCAGTTGTGGAAATAGAAATATTCCAGATGCTTGAACTCGGTGCGCGCCGCCGAGAACAGCTCCTCCATCACCTTCACATGCGGGTCCATCGATCCGCCCACGTCCAGGCATAAAAGCAGCTTCACCGCATTATGCCGCTCTGGCCGCATCACGATATCCAGATAGGCTTTCTGCGCCGTTCCCCGGATCGTCGCGCCCATGTCCAGCTCGTCTGCCGCGCCCTCGCGCGCGAATTTCCGCAGCCGCCGCAGCGCCACCTTGATGTTGCNNTCCAGATTGCGGAACTCGCGCTTGTCCCACACTTTCAGCGCCTTGCCCTGCCGGCCCTTGTCCTGCCCGATGCGCACGCCTTCGGGATTATAGCCCTGCGCCCCGAACGGCGAGGTGCCCTTGGTGCCGATCCATTTATTACCGCCCTCGTGCCGCCCCTGCTGTTCTTCCAGCCGCTTCTTCAGCGTCTCCATAATCTCGTCCCAGCTCCCCATGGACTGTATCTTCGCCTTCTCCTCGTCGGTCAGGAAAAGCTCGGCCATCTGCCGCAGCCATTCTTCCGGAATCTCGGCCGCGCCTGTTTCGATACTGGTTTCCAGCCCCTTGAAAACCTTGCCGAACACCTGGTCAAACCGGTCCAGCAGCCCCTCGTCCTTCACATAGACGGCGCGCGACAGATAATAGAAATCCTCCACCCGCATATCGATAACGCGGGCCTGCATCGCCTCCAGCAGCAGCAGATGCTCTTTCAGCGATGCCGGGATTTTCGCGGCGCGCAGCTCATCAAGAAAGTTCAGGAACATCGGCGGATGCTAGGGGCAGCCGCCGCAATGCGCCACCCCTCGCATTTGCCAAGCTGCTATTGCAGCTTGCCCTTCATCGCCGGCACCATGCCCGGCGCATGTCCGGCCGGCGGGCCCGGTTCCGCGCCGGCCGCCACCGTCACTTCGGTGCCACCTTCCTCGCGCGTGCGCACCATCACCATCGCGCCCTTGCCCTGGGCGCGGTCGCCAAAGATGCGCGTCGCGCCACCCGCTTCGCTGGTCACCAGATTGGCCTTCACCCCGGCGGCCCGCGCCTTCCCGTCGTAAAAGGCGATCACCTTTTCCGGCGAGTCGGTCGTCACCATCACCATCACGACTCCGCCGCCTACCCGCCCGGCCGAATCAGAACGGATTTGCGTCACCATATCCGCCCCCGGATAGGGTGGCGCATAGGCCGGCAATTGCGCGCCACTGTCGCCACCGCTGCTGATGCGCACGGTGGTGCCCGCATCCTTTGCCACAGCGTCCGGCTGGCCGCAGCCGGCCAGCGCCGTCGCCGCCAAAAGGGCACACAGGCCCATGATCCTGCCTGTCATCAGGGAATCTCCTGTCACTTTCCAGCGCTGGCGCTGAAAACCATCCCCTCACACGACAGGCCCATGGCCCACTTCCCCTTTCCCGGCAAGCCGGTGCAGACCATGCCCGCCCGCCACTGGCCATTTTCCTTCCTCTGGGGCCGGGCCGGTGTCTATAGCAACGGCAGAATTGCCCATTAACGTCAACCATCCGGAAAGGTCTGATTCCCATGCACCAATGGCCCGAATTTGCCGGCAAACATGTCCTCGTGACCGGCGGCACGCAGGGAATCGGCCTCGCCACCGCGCAGGCCTTCGCCGAAAACGGTGCCATCGTCAGCATCACCGGCACCCGCGCCTCGGCGGCCGACTATACCGATGACCTCTCCGCCTTCACCTATCTTCAGGCCGACTTCTCCCGCAAGGACGCCGCCACCGCACTGGCCAGGCAGCTTCGCCCCATCGACATTCTGGTGAACAATGCCGGCACCGCCCGCGCTGATGAATATAGCGAGGAAGGCTTCCGCGCCGTCATCGACGTGAATCTGAACGCGGTCATGGCCATGTCGCTGGCCTGCCACCCGATACTGAAGGAACGGCAGGGCTGCGTCGTCAATATGGGCTCGCTCTCCAGCTTTCTGGCGTTGCGCGAAATTCCCGCCTACACAGCCTCCAAGGCCGGCCTGCTCGGCCTCACCCGCGCGCTTGCCGACAAATGGGCGCCAGACGGCATCCGCGTGAATATGGTCGCGCCGGGCTTCATCCGCACCCGCATGACCGAGATCCAGCGCACGGATGCGGATTATGAAAAGCGTCTGCTGAAAAGCGTCCCCATGCGCCGCTGGGGTGAGCCGGAAGATGTCGGCCAAACCGTCCTGTTCCTCGCCAGCCCGCGTGCCGGCTATATCACCGGCCAGTCCATCGCCATCGACGGCGGCCTGATGCTGCGATAAGCTGGTCTGGCGGGTGGCGCGACCGCAGCGTTGGTGACTTGACCGTGCCGTTGCTGACCCCACCCCCGGCCCCTCCCCTGGAAGCGCAGCTCACGCGAAGCGTGAACGGGAGGGGAGAGTGTGGCGCTTCCTTCCTCCCCTCCCCTTTAGGGGAGNNCGGGGGTGGGGTCAGCAACGCTGCGCAACGCCCCAAATCCTCACCCTTTGCGCTCTGCCTTCTCCACCGGAATCGCCCCGCTGGCCGCTTTGTTTGCCGTCTGCACATCCTTCACGGACTCATCAATCCCGCTNNACCGCTGCGGCCGGCGGCTCGCCGTTTGCGCCGCCACAGGCCGCCAGCGACAGCAGCAGCGGGCACAATATCCGCATCATTCCACGCCCTTGCCATCCTGCGCCTGCGGCGCGGCGTCGTNNGTCGTCCTGCGCCTGCGGCGCGGCGCTTATGGGCGCTTCCGCCGGCAAGGGCGGCAGCGGCTCCATTTCGTCTGCTTCGTCCGTCACCGGCGGCGCACCGTCAAACAGCTCATAGGTCCGCAGTTGCAACCAGGCCGAGCGAATCGTTGCATAAGGGTCGGCCGACCCGGCCAGCAGTTGTTCGCCCTGTTCCCTGAGGCCGGACCGCAGATCCAGCACCCTGACGCCCAGCTGCACCAGTTGCTCCTCCGGCGACAGCAGCCGGCGCTTGGCATAATCAACCGGGTCCAGCGCGAGGAAATCCATGAAAAAGCCGATCCCGTCCCGCACCGTCGACGGCCCCAGCAGCGGCATCATCACATATGGGCCGCTCGGCACGCCCCACACCGCCATGGTCTGGCCGAAATCATGCGGCTGCTCGTCCAGCCCCATGGTGCTGGCATGATCGGCCACCCCCAGCCCCAGCACACCGTTCACCAGCATCCGGTCCACCGCGCGAAAACCGCTTTTCACCTTGCCCTGCATCAGGGCATTCACCAGGTTCGACGGTTCCTGCAAATTATTGTAGCCATTGGAGATTCCGCGTCTTGCGGCATCGGGAACCACGGTGCGATAGACATTGGTCACCGGCATCACAAACAATCGGTCGGCGCGGGTATTGAGGGCCAGGATCCGCCGGTTCTGCTTTTCCCAGGGATCGGCATGTGCGCTTTCACTGATCGCCACCCGCTCCATGCGCGGGCCGCTATGGGCGCAGGCCCCCAACAACAGCAGCACAGACAATGCAGCAGCAGACACAGCAGCAAAAGGGCGGGGCAGGGTGGCTGACATGGCCCGTTCGGTAAGCGCTGCACGTCGCTTGCACAAGGTGCGAATTGCCGCGTTGACCGGACTTAAAGATATGTTTATATCCTTATTTTCATGGAGCAGCTCCTCGCCATCCTCTCCGCTCTGGGAGATCCAACGCGCCTGCGGATCATGCTGCTGATCCGCGACGTGGAGCTGGCCATGGGCGAGCTCGCCGATGTGCTGGATCAAAGCCAGCCCCGTGTTTCGCGCCATGTCCGCATCCTGGCCGAAGCCGGTCTGGTGCGCCGCTCGAAAGAAGGCGCCTGGGTGTTCGTCTCGGTTGACGACCGCGCACCCCGCGCCGAAGTCTATGCCCTCATAGACCGGATGCTGCGCACCGGCCAGCCCGGCACCACCGACCCGATCGCGGTGGAGCGCGTCCGGCTGGCGCAGGTCCGCTCCGGACGGCAGCGCGCGCTGGACGACTGGTTCGCCGCCAACGCCGGCGAATGGCATCTGATGGCCACGCTTGAAGGCAAGGCCGCGCATGTGGAGGAGGCGATGGTCGCCGCGGCCAGTGCGGGCGGTGTCGGCCG
>DITZ01000072.1:0-6977 GCA_002422985.1 Sphingomonadales bacterium UBA6171 | reverse complement strand
GAAATGCTGCGGCTCGCCCGCTCCAAGATTGGCGCGATCGAAGGGCTGCACGCCGAAATGAAGCAGGGCGACATGCTGGCCCTGCCGTTCGCCGCCAAAAGCTTCGACACCGTCATCCTGCATCAGGTGCTGCACTTCGTCGAAGAACCGGTTGCCGCCATCACCGAAGCCGCCCGCGTGCTGGCACCCGGCGGCAAGCTCATCATCGCCGATTATGCCGCCCACGCACAGGAGGAATTGCGGGACCGTTTCCGCCACCGCCGCCTGGGCTTCGAGCCGGAGGACATGCTACGCTGGCTTTCGGCCGCCGGGCTCACATCCACCATCCTGTCCCGCCATCCGGGGCCGCAACTCGAAACAATCCTCTGGGAAGGACGTCGATGACCAATGTTCCGCTGCTGTCGTCGCAGGACGAAGCCGCGCGCGCCCGCAACCGGCCGCTGTTTGCCGACCTGCCGGGCGACATCGCCGTCAGCTTTGAATTTTTCCCGCCCAAGACGGAGAAAATGGCCGAAACCCTGTGGAATTCGGTGGAAATGCTGGCACCGCTTGCCCCGCGCTTCGTCTCTGTCACCTATGGCGCCGGCGGCACCACGCGCGAACGCACCCACGCCACCGTCTCGCGCATCGCGCGCGAAACCGGCATTCCGGCGGCCGCCCACCTCACCTGTGTAGAAGCCAGCCGCGCCGAAATCGCCGACATTGCCGACAGCTATTGGGACGCCGGCATCCGCCACATCGTGGCGCTGCGCGGCGACCCGCCGGTCAAAGACGGCCAGCAACAACGCTTCACCCGCCACCCCGACGGCTATAATGACGCCGCCGAGCTGACCGCCGGGCTGGTGGCGCGCCACCCGTTTGAAATCTCGGTCGGTGCCTATCCCGAAACCCACCCCGAAGCCGCCAGCCCGACCGCCGACCTGGCGCATCTGAAGCGAAAGATCGACGCCGGGGCCACGCGCGCCATCTCGCAATTCTTCTTCGAGCCGGACATTTTCTTCCGCTTCCGCGACCGGGCCGCCGCCTTCGGCATCGAAGCCGAACTGGTGCCCGGCATCCTTCCCGTCACCAATTTCGCCAATGTGGTGAAAATGGCGGCCGGCTGCGGCACCGATGTTCCCGCCTGGCTCCGCACGCTGTTCACCGGGCTGGAGGACAAGCCCGGCGCGCGCGAACTGGTGGCCGCCACCATTGCCGCCGAAATGGTCCGCCGGCTTTATGCCGGCGGTGTCCGCCATTTCCACTTTTACACCCTCAATCGCGCAGAACTGGCCTATGCCATCTGCCATATGCTTGGAAAACGCGCCGCATGATTGCTCCATCGCCCGCCGAAGCCGCCTTCCGCGCCGCCGCCGCCCGCCGCATCCTTGTGAAAGACGGCCCCTATGGCACCGCCATTCAGGGCCTGGGCCTCACAGAGGCCGACTATCGCGGCAACCTCACCACTAATCATGACCAGAAGGGCAATAACGACCTTCTGAACATCACCCGGCCCGACGCCATCGCCGGCATCGCCCGCGCCTATCTGGACAGCGGTGCCGATCTCTTGGCCACCAACAGCTTCAACGCCAACGCCATCTCGCAGGCGGATTATGGCACGGAAGCGCTGGTGGCCGAGATCAACATCAGCGCCGCCCATATCCTGCGCGCCGAATGCGATGCGGCAACGGCGCGCGACGGCCGCCCGCGTTTTGTCGCCGGCGCCCTTGGCCCCACCAACAAAACCCTCTCGCTCTCGCCGCGCGTCGAGGATCCGGGCTATCGCGAGGTTGATTTTGACGGCGTGAAAGCCGTTTACCGCGAACAGATTGACGCGCTGCTGCTGGGCGGTGTCGATTTCATCCTGATCGAAACCGTGTTCGACACGCTGAACGCCAAGGCCGCCGCCTTCGCCGCAATGGAGGCGGAGGAAGCGCTGCAACGCCGCGTCCCCATCATGCTGTCGATGACGCTCACCGATCTGGCCGGCCGCAACCTGTCGGGCCAGACGGTAGAGGCTTTCTGGGTGTCGCTCGCGCATGTCAAACCGCTCACCATCGGGCTGAACTGCTCGTTCGGCGCCACCGAACTGCGGCCGCATGTCCAGCTGCTCAGCCAGCAGGCCGATGCGCTGCTGATGGTCTATCCCAACGCCGGCCTCCCCAATGAATTCGGCGGCTATGATGAAGCCCCCGCCACCACCGGCGGCCTCATCCACCAATGGGCCGCCGCCGGCCTCATCAACGCGGTGGGCGGCTGCTGCGGCACCACGCCCGCCCACATCGCCGCCATGGCGCAGGCGGTGGCCAACCTGCCACCGCGCGTGCTGCCAACGCCTGCCCCCGCCCTGCGCCTCTCCGGCCTCGAAGCATCGGTTTTCGCATGATCGCCAGCAATTTCATCAACATCGGTGAACGCACCAACGTCACCGGCTCCGCCCGCTTCAAGAAGCTCATCATGAACGGCGACTATTCGGCCGCCCTTGATTTGGCGCGCGATCAGGTCGTCAGCGGCGCGCAGGTGATCGACATCAACATGGATGAGGGCCTGCTCGACAGCGAGGCCGCCATGGTCACCTTCCTGAAGCTGGTCGCCGCCGAGCCGGATATCGCCCGCGTGCCGCTGATGATCGACAGCAGCAAATGGTCGGTCATCGAAGCCGGCCTCAAATGCACCGCCGGCAAGGCCATCGTGAACAGCATCTCGTTGAAGGAGGGCGAGGCGCCCTTCCTGCACCACGCCCGCCTCATCCGCCGCTATGGTGCCGCCGCCGTGGTCATGGCCTTCGACGAAACCGGCCAGGCCGACACCGCACAGCGCAAGCTCGACATCTGCGCCCGCGCCTATGACATTCTCGTGGCAGACGGCTTCAATCCGTCCGACATCATCTTCGATCCCAATATCTTCGCGGTGGCCACCGGCATCGAGGAGCATGACCGCTACGCGCTGGACTTCATCGAAGCCTGCCGCGCCATCAAGCAGCGCTGCCCGCACGCCCGCATATCCGGCGGCCTCTCCAACCTCAGCTTCGCCTTCCGCGGCAATGAAGCCGTCCGCCGCGCCATGCATTCGGTCTTCCTCTATTATGCCATCCCCGCCGGCCTCGACATGGCGATCGTCAACGCCGGCCAGCTCGACGTGTATGATGCGGTTGACCCGGAACTGCGCGAAGCCTGCGAGGATGTGGTGCTGGCCCGCCGGCCGGACGCCACCGAACGCCTCATCACCATGGCCGGCCGCTTCTCCAACAGCGGCGAAGCGCGCGAAGCCGTCACCGAAGCCTGGCGCGACCTGCCGGTGGAAAAACGCCTCGCCCACGCCCTTGTGCACGGGCTGGACGCGCATGTGGTGGCCGACACCGAAGAGGCCCGCCTCGCCGCCACCCGTCCGATTCATGTCATCGAAGGCCCGCTGATGGACGGCATGAATGTGGTGGGCGACCTGTTTGCCACCGGCAAGATGTTCCTGCCCCAGGTCGTCAAATCCGCCCGCGTGATGAAAAAGGCCGTCGCCCACCTCATCCCCTTCATCGAGGACGAGAAGGAATCCGGTGCCGCCCCCAAGGCCCGCATCGTCATGGCCACGGTGAAGGGCGATGTGCATGACATCGGCAAGAATATCGTCGGCGTCGTCCTTCAGTGCAATAATTTCGACGTGGTGGACCTTGGCGTCATGGTGCCCTGGTCGAAAATCCTTGCCGCCGCCAACGACAGCAAGGCCGACATGATCGGCCTGTCCGGCCTTATCACCCCGTCGCTCGATGAAATGGTAACCGTCGCCACCGAAATGGAGCGCGCCGGCATGTCCATGCCGCTGCTTATCGGCGGTGCCACCACCTCCCGCGTGCACACCGCCCTGCGCATCGCACCGGCTTACTCCGGCCCCACGATCCACGTCCTTGACGCATCGCGCGCCGTCGGCGTTGCCTCCACGCTGGTGTCCGACACGCTGAAGCCCGATTATGTCGCGCAGATCGCCAGCGAATATGAGGGCATCCGCGTCAAACGCGCCGGCGGCCAGTCGGCGCTGGCCTCCCTCGCCGATGCCCGTGCCAACGGTCTCAGCATCGACTTTGCCGCCAGCCCCCCCGTTCGCCCCCGGCAAAGCGGACGCTTTGTGATCGACAATTGGCCGCTCGCCGATCTGGTGCCCTTCATCGACTGGACGCCCTTCTTCCGCGCCTGGGAATTGCATGGCACCTACCCGGCCATCCTGGAAGATGAGGTCGTCGGCGAAGCCGCCCGCGCCTTGTGGGTCGATGCGCAGGCCATGCTGGAAAAGATCGTCCGCGAACATTGGCTGACGGCAAAGGCCGTGGCCGGCATCTGGCCCTGCCGCCGCGACGGCGACGACATCCTGATCTATGACAGCGAGGCCCGCGAAACCCCCATCGCCCGCCTGCCCATGCTGCGCCAGCAGGTGGTGAAACGCGAAGGCCGTTCCAATGATTGCCTCGCCGATTTCATCAGCCCGCAGGAGGACTGGATCGGCGGCTTCGCCGTCACCGCCGGCCACGGCATCGACGCCAGACTGGCCGCGTTCAAGGCCAATGTCGATGATTTCAGCGACATTTTGCTGAAGGCGCTGGCAGACCGTTTCGCCGAAGCCATGGCCGAGGCGCTGCACTATAAGATCCGCACGCAATATTGGGGCTATGAGGCCGGCGAGGAACCCGATTATGCCGCCCTTATCCGCGAACAATATCAGGGCATCCGCCCCGCGCCCGGCTATCCCGCCTGCCCGGATCACAGCCTGAAACCTTTGCTGTTCGACCTGCTGGACGCCCCCGCCGCCACCGGCATCACGCTGACGGAAAGCTTCGCCATGCTCCCCACGGCCGCCGTCTCCGGCTTTTATTTCGCCCACCCCCAATCCCATTATTTCGGCGTGGCCCGCATCGGCGAAGACCAGCTGCAAGACTATGCCCCGCGCCGCAACATCAGCCAGGATCAGGCCCGCCAATGGCTAAGGCCCAATCTGGACTAACCCTCACCCCTCCTTTCCTTGCACGGAGGGGCCGGGGGTGGGGGCGCTGCGCCCGGCACAGCCCCTGCCTTTGCCCGCCCGCCACGTCCGGCACCGCGCGCGTCACCCTCGGCAAATCCGGTGCCTGCGCCTCCATTGCGTCGCCAGTCCGAACGGCCTAATGCCCGGCAATGGCAATTCATTTCCACGAAGGCGATCTTCCCGGAGACCCGTTCGCCCCCGGCCCCATCGCGGTCGATACCGAAACCATGGGCCTCAATCCGCACCGCGACCGGCTCTGCCTCGTCCAGTTGTCAGACGGGCAGGGCGATGAACATCTCGTCCGCCTGTCGGGCGACTATGGCGCCCCCAATCTGAAGCGGCTGCTCGCCGATCCCGCGCGGCTGAAACTCTATCATTTCGCCCGCTTTGATCTCGCCGTCCTCGATGCCTATCTCGGCATTACTGCCGGCCCGGTCTATTGCACCAAGATCGCCAGCCGGCTCATCCGCACCTATACGGATCGCCATGGCCTCAAGGATCTGGTGCGCGAGCTGCTGGGCGTCGAGGTTTCCAAGCAGCAGCAATCGTCCGACTGGGGCGCCGTCACCCTGTCAGACGCGCAAAAGGATTATGCCGCGTCCGATGTGCGCTATCTGCACCGGATGAAACTGATCCTGGATGAGCGGCTGGCCCGCGAAGGCCGCACCGAAATCGCCCGGGCCTGCTTCGATTTTCTTCCCACCCGCGCCAGGCTCGATCTGCTCGGCTGGCCCGAAATCGACATTTTCGCCCATGCCTGAGCAATGGCCAGCCGCTGAAGGCCGCGCATGACGGCGGCGGCAGACCGGCGGCGCGAGGCTCGCCGCCGATCCATGCTGCCCGGCTCCAGCCGGGATGCCTTTGTCTCCATTGCGAAAATCGCCTTTCCGGTCGCCGCTGCCGTGCTGGCCCTCATCCTCGTCATCCTGCCGCTCTCCATGCAGCAGGAGTTCAGCTTCCTGCTGTCGAAAGACAGCGCCATGAAATCCGATGAACGCATGCGGACGCAGGAAGCCAGTTATCGCGGCGAAACCGCCAGGGGCGAGCCCTTCCGCATCAGCGCCGAATCCGGCGTGCAGAAAAGCTCCACCGTCCCGATCGTCATCCTCACCGGCCTCAAGGCGGAAATTGATCGCGCCGATGGCCCCGCCACCGTCACCGCCCCGCGCGGCGAGTTTCTGATCGAGGAAAACCGCGTCGTCGTGCATGGTCCCATCGTCGCGCGCAGTGCATCGGGCTTCAGCCTGGATGGCGAGCTGATCACGGTGGATATCAACAGCAGTCGGGTGCAATCCTCCCGGCCGGTGAAGGGCACCATCCCCATGGGCCGATTCTCCGCCGGCAATTTTGACGCCGACATCAATGGCCGACATGTGGTGCTCGATGGCCGCGTTTCCATGCGAATCACTCCAAACAGGCAAGGCTTATGATGATCCGCCCCCACTTCGCCGCGCTTCTCCTCGCCGCCGCCGCCATCAGTGCGCCCGCCGCCGCGCAGCTCGCCGGCACCTCGGCGCTGAGCGGCATGGACAGCCGCGCCCCCATCGATGTCGATGCCGACCGGATCGAGGTGCTGGACCAGCAGAATCAGGCCATTTTCTCCGGCAATGTCCGCGTGCGGCAGGCCAGCCTCACGCTGGAGGCCAACCGTATCAAGATCGCCTACAGCCGCCCGGCCAAGGGCGACCCCGTCATCCAGCGGCTGGACGCCGACGGCAAAGTAAAGCTCACCACCCCTTCCGAACGCGCCACCGCCCGCTTTGCCATATATGATGTGGACAAGCGCATCCTGACGCTGATCGGCGATGTCGTCCTCACCCGCGGCACCAGCAACGCCAGGGGCAACCGGCTGGTCATCAACCTTGCCAATGGCCGCACCACATTGGACGGCAGCAGCAGCAGCGGCCAACCCGGCACCCGCGTAACCGGCCGCTTCGCCGTCCCCGAAAAACGCTGAAAAACTCCCCTCCCCTTGCACGGAGGGGCCGGGG
>DITZ01000058.1:9647-12851 GCA_002422985.1 Sphingomonadales bacterium UBA6171 | reverse complement strand
GCCGGGCAGATCGGCCATCTGGTGATGCAGGGGCTGGAGAAGCTCGATTCGGTGGCCTTTGTGCGCTTTGCGAGCGTTTACAAGGATTTCCGCGAGGCGAAGGATTTTGAGACCTTTGTGGGGACGTTGAGTGAGACGATTGCGCGGGGAAGTGGGGGGTAGGTTTTTTGGGGGTAGGGGGTTTTGCCCCTAGGTTTTATAGGGTGCGTGGGTTTTGATCCTGAGTCCCCACCCCCGGCCCCTCCGTGCAAGGGGAGGGGGGAGTAGTGTTGGGTTAGGCGGCCAATGCTGTGGGGAGGGGGTCTGCGAGGCTGATGCCGTCGAGGATGTCGGCGGTGGCGTCGCGGACGGTGAGCATGAGGGCGCGGAGGCGGCAGGCTTCTTCGTCCACGCAGTTTTCGCAGCTTTTATAGGCCAGACGGCTGGCGCAGGGGACAAGGGCGAGCGAGCCCTGCGTGAGGCGGACGATGTCGCCGTAGCTGATGGTGGCGGGCGGGCGGGCGAGCCAGTAGCCGCCGTCGCGGCCGCGCTGGGCGGCGACAAGGCCCTCGCGGCCCATCTCTGACAGGATGACGGTGAGGAATTTTTTCGGGATTTTCTGATTGTCGGCAATGTCGGTGAGGGGCACGGGGCCGGCACCGAACCTGTCTGCCAGATGTTGCAGCGCCCGGATGGCGTAGCGGGTCTTCTGGTTCAGCATGACAGGCTTTTGCACCTTTGGGGCGGGAAACTCAAGCGGGCCGGTAGAGAGTGGCGCGGGCCGGTAAAGAGTGGCGTGGGGACGTGCCCCGCGCGCCACATTCTCTGGCGGTTCGGTCGCTGGCGGTTCGGGCGCTGGCGGTTCGGGCTATTCCAGTTCGAAGATGATGTTGACCTGGGCGCTGACGCGGAGCTGGCCGGGCGCGATGGGGCTGGATGTGTCGGCGGCCTCCACGGCGGCCATGCGCATCATCGGGCGGGGTTGCGGGGCTTCGAGGCCGGATTCGCTGATGGAGAGGATGCGTTTCACCTTGAGGCCGGCGGCGGCGGCATAGAGGTCCGCACGGGTGCGGGCGATGCGGACGGCGTCGGCGCGGGCCTTGTCCAGCATTGGTTCGGGCTTGTCGATGATGAAGGTGGGGCCGTCGATCTGGTTGGCGCCGGCCTTCACCACGGCATCGATGACCTTGCCGGTGATTTTCGGGTCGCGGATGCGGGCCTGGACGCGGTTGCCGGCCTGGAAACCGGTGAGGGCGGGGGGCTCGTTCTGCTGGAAGCGGAACTGGGGCTGCACATTGAGGCCGGTGGTCTGGATGTCGCGATCGGGGATGCCGGCGGATTTCAGGGCGGCGATGACGCGGTTCATGGCGGCGGCGTTGGCGGAGAGCGCGGCGCTGGCATCCGGGGCCTGTGTCATCACGCCGGCGCTGATGTCGGCGACATCGGGGGCGGCGCTGATAGCGGATTCGGCGGTGAGCGACAGGGTGACAGGCGCGCTGTGGTGCGCCGGCATCTGGGCGGCGGCGGGGGCGGCGGCCATCAGGGTTGCGGCCAGAATGGCAGGCAGGGCGGGTGATTGCGCCATGGCGGGTTTCCTCCTTTGGGGGTGCGCCCATATGCCGGGCTGATGCTTTCCGTTTGATGAAGCGGATTGGCAGCATAATTGGCAGCAGAAAAGGGGCGCGGCCGGCTGTGCGGTCGCGCCCCTTAACTTATCCGGGCCGGGTCAGCCTGTGCGAGAGGAGACCAGACGGTAGATCCACAGCAGCAGGACAGCACCCAGAGTTGCAAGGATGATGTCCCACAGCAGGCCGCCGCTGCGCGGGATGATGGGCAGATTATTCGCCAGCCAGCCGCCGATGATGCCGCCGACGATACCGATCACGATGGTGATGATGAGACCGCCGGGCTCTTTGCCGGGCGAGATCCATTTCGCGAGCGCGCCGGCGATCAGGCCGATGATAATCCAGCTTAACCAACCATATTCCATGATGTTTCCTCCCGCTTGTTGTCTGGATGGGGAAGTGTAACCCATATGCCCGGTAACGCAAGGCATTGTGATTACGAAGCGTCTGCCCCCCCCTTTCAAAGCCCCGCGGCCATGTGTATATGGGCCGGGCAACCGGCTGATGGCCGGGGGCAGCGGGCGGAAGAATCCGGTTCGGGGGCGTTGAGGGGCGCATCCGGTTACCGGCACGGCATGGGGTGCAATTCCCTGTGCGATATCAATTCAAAGGCTGAAAACGGCATGAATATGCATCTCTCCCCTCATGACCCGGAGGTTCGCGCGCAGCTTGAGCGCGGTGCGGCGGAAGCCGGGGCGTCTGGCGATGAAGCGCAGGCGGCGGTGCGGAAGCAGCGCATGAAAGCCGGGCTGATCCTGGCGGCCGTGCTGCTGGCTGTTGGCCTGTTCGTGTGGTTCCTGGTGGCGCGCGCGACGGCGGCCAAGCCGACGCCGCCGCCGGCGGGCCCCCCGGCGGTGACGGTGCTGGTGCCGGGCACCAGCAATGTGACCAGCCGGATTGCCGCCATCGGCAGCATCGCCGCGCGGCGCGACATGCCGGTGGGCGTGGTGGGCGACGGCGGGATGATCGTCGCTATTCGCGCCGAAGCCGGGCAGACGGTTGGCCGCGGGCAGGTGCTGGCGGAGGTGGATTCGTCGGTGCAGCGGGCGCAGTTGGCGCAGTTGAACGCTTCGGCTGTGCAGGCGGGCGCGGATGCGCGGCTGGCGCAATCGGAGCTGGACCGGGCGCTGGGGCTGGTGGAGCGGGGCTTTATTTCCAGGGCGGACATCGACCGGCGCACGGCGACGCGGGATTCCGCGCGCGCGCGGGTGGCGGTGGTGCAGGCCCAGGTGCGGGAAATGCAGGAGCGGATCAACCGCCTTTCCATCCGCGCGCCGGAAGCCGGCGTGGTGCTGGAGCGCAATGTGGAGCCGGGGCAGGTGGTGTCGCCGGGCAGCGGTGCTTTGTTCCGCGTGGCATCGGGCGGGCAGATGGAATTGCGGGCGCGGATTGCCGAGCAAGACATGCCGGTGCTGCGCGTGGGGCAGGTGGCGACGGTGACGCCGGTTGGTTCCCCCAACCATTATGCCGGGACGATCTGGCTGCTGGAACCGGTGATTGATCCGCAGACGCGGCAGGGCACGGCGCGCATCCTGCTGCCGGCCGGGCCGGATATCCGGGCTGGCGGCTTTGCCAATGTGGTGATTTCCGGCGGGCAATC
>DITZ01000058.1:0-9571 GCA_002422985.1 Sphingomonadales bacterium UBA6171 | reverse complement strand
AGAAGCCGGTTGCGGCGACTGCCGCGGCCCCTGCTGCGCAACCAAAGGCGGGATAATCCCATGGACCTCCGCAATATTTCCAGCTGGGCGATCACCAACCCGATCCCGCCCATCATGCTGATGCTGATCCTGACGGTGCTGGGGATATTTTCCTTCAACACCATGAAGATCACGCAGAATCCGGATATTTCCGCGCCCATCGTGAATGTGAGCGTGAGCCAGCCAGGCGGCGCGCCGACGGAAATCGAGACGCAGATCACCCAGAAGGTGGAAGGCGCGGTGGCCGGCCTTGGCAATGTGAAGAATATCGTGTCGATGGTGCGCGAGGGTTCATCGAGCACGACGGTTGAGTTTCATATCGGCACGCCGATCGACCGCGCGACCAATGATGTGCGCGATGCGGTGAGCAAGATACGGTCTGACCTGCCGGAAGGCATATTGGAACCGCAGGTCAACCGGCAGGATATCGACGGCGGGGCGATTGCCTATGTTGCCGTCAAATCCACCGCAATGACGCTGGAGCAGCTGAGCTGGTTCGTGGACAATACCGTCAACAAGCGGCTGGTGGCCATTCCGGGCGTGGCGTCTGTTGGCCGTTCGGGCGGGGTGAGCCGGGAAATCCGCATCGACCTCGATCCCGCGCGGCTGCAAAGCTATGGGCTGACGGCGGCACAGGTGAACAGCCAGATGCGGCAGCTGAATCTGGACGCGCCGGGCGGGCGCACGGAGATTGCCGGGTCTGAACAGGCGGTGCGGGTGCTGGGTGGCGCGCGCACGGCGGAGCAGCTTGGCGAGACGCGCATTGCCATCGCCGGCGGGCGCGAGGTGCGGCTTTCGGACATTGCGCGCGTGCATGACGGGGCGTCGGTGCAGCGCGCCATCGCGCGGCTGGACGGGCGGCAGGTGACGAGCTTTGGCCTGTTCAAGGCGCGCGGCGCTTCGGATGTGCAGGTGTATGAGCGCATGAACCAGCAGCTTGAACAGCTGAAGGAGGAGTTCCCGGGCGTCGAGTTCGCGGAACTGTTCACGTCGGTCAAATATACCCAGATCGAATATGACAGCGCCATCAGTGCGATGGTGGAAGGTGCGCTGCTGGCGGTGCTGGTGGTGTTCGTGTTCCTGCGGGACTGGCGCGCGACCATCATTTCGGCGCTGGCCATTCCCCTGTCGGCCATTCCGACCTTCTGGTTCATGGACATGATGGGCTTTACCCTGAACACCATCAGCCTGTTGGCGCTGTCGCTGGTGGCGGGGATATTGGTGGACGATGCGATCGTGGAGATCGAGAATATCGTCCGCCATATGCGGATGGGGAAATCCCCCTATCAGGCGGCGATGGATGCGGCCGATGAAATCGGCATGGCGGTGGTGGCGACAAGCTTTGCCATCATCGCGGTGTTCCTGCCGGTGGCCTTCATGCCGGGCATTCCGGGGCAGTTTTTCAAGCAGTTCGGCCTGACGGTTGCCATTGCGGTGTTCATGTCGCTGGTGGTGGCGCGGACGATCACGCCGCTGATGGCGGCCTATTTCCTGGCACCGCACGGGCAGCAGCACTATGCCGACGGCAAGCTGATGAACCGCTATCTGGGGATTCTGCGCTGGACGGTGCACCGCGATCCCAAGCCGGAGGGCAAAAGCTTCTGGAAGCGGAAATATTATTCGCTGGTGACCCGCTGGCGGGCGCTGTGCACCATGTTGGTGGGGGCTTTTGCTTTTTTCCTTACCGTTTTCCTGTTCAGCCAGATGCCTTCGACCTTTGCGCCGGATGCCGATTTCGGCACCTCCATCGTGCAGGTGGAGCTGGCGCCCGGCACACAGCTGGCGGACACGGCGCGGACGGTGGACAGCATCACGGCCATGTTGCGCAAGCATCCGGAGGTGAAGAGCATCTTTGAGGATGTGGGCGGCGGCGGCGATGTGCGCCGCGCGACGCTGTTTGTGCAACTGGTGGACATGGACAAGCGCGATATCTCCACCAAGGATCTGGAGCGGCGGGTGACGCCGGAATTTGCCAATGTGCCGGACGCGCGCATCAACTTCCAGTCCATGGGGCCCGGTGGCGGCGGGCGCGATATCACCATCATGCTGGCGGGCGACAATCCGCAGGCGCTGGACAAGGGCGCGCGTGACCTGGAACGCGGGATGCAGGGGCTTACCATCCTGCGCGGCGCGCGCATCGACGGCGATATGGAACGGCCGGAGATTCTGATCCGGCCGCGCTTTGACATTGCCGCGCAGATGGGCGTTTCGGTGTCCGGCCTTTCGCAGACGATCCGCATCGCGACGATCGGCGATATCGAGCAGAATCTGGCTAAATTCTCGCTGTCTGACCGGCAGGTGCCGATCCGGGTGAGCCTGAATGAAAGCGCGCGTTCGGATATTGATTCGCTGGCGAACCTGCCGGTACCGACGGCCAATGGCGGGACGGTGCCGCTGAAGGCGGTGGCGGATATCAGCTTTGGGGCCGGGCCGACGGTGATCCGCCGCTATAATCAGGCGCGGCGCATCACGCTGGTGGCCGATCTGAACGGGGCGGAATTCAGCACCGCGATGGCGGCGATCAACGCGTTGCCGGCGATGAAGAATCTGCCGACCGGCGTGCGGCAGGTGCGCTTTGGCCAGGCGGATGCGATGGATGATCTGGCGACGGGCTTTGTGGTGGCCATCGTGTCGGGCATCATGCTGGTGTTTGCGGTGCTGGTGCTGCTGTATCGGCGGGTGCTGCCGCCCTTTGTGAACATGGGCTCGCTGCTGCTGGCGCCATTGGGGGCGGTGATTGCGCTGATCCTGACGGGGCATATCATTTCCATGCCGGTGTATATCGGCATCCTGATGCTGATCGGCATTGTGGCGAAAAACTCGATCCTGCTGGTGGATTTTGCCATCGAGGAGATGCGGCACGGGGTGGACCGGGAAACCGCCATCGTTGATGCCGGGCACAAGCGGGCACAGCCGATCGTGATGACCACGGTTGCCATGACGGCGGGGATGCTGCCGGTGGCGATCGGCATCCATGGAGACGCGAGCTTCCGTGCGCCGATGGCCATTGCGGTTATCGGCGGGCTGACGCTTTCGACGCTGCTGACGCTGCTGATTGTGCCGGCGGGCTTTACCATGGCGGACGATCTGGAGCGCTGGTTCGGGCCGCGGCTGAAGCGCTGGTTCACCTCTGGTGGGGATGACGGGAAGCCGGCCACGCCCACGCGGCGCCATGCCGAACCGGGACCGCACGCTGCCGAGTGAGATAACAGCGGAACCCGCCTTTATCCGTGCGGCGCAGGCGGCCCGGATGAAGGCGGTGGCCACGGGGCTGCTCGTGGCGATGGCGGTGCTGTTTCTGGTCTCCACCTGGTTGATGGGGGCGGTGCATGCGCAATTTGTGTGGGTGCAGGCCTTTGCCGAAGCGGCGCTGGTGGGCGGGCTGGCGGACTGGTTTGCGGTGACGGCGCTGTTTCGCCGGCCGATGGGGCTGCCGATCCCGCACACCGCCATCATTCCCAATTCGAAGGACCGGATCGGCGACGCGCTGGCCACCTTCCTGAAGGAGAATTTCCTGACGCCGGTGAATGTTGCGCGGCGGCTGGAGGGGTTTGATGCGGCGAGCGCGATTGCGGCGATATTGGAGCGTCCGGCGAGCGGCGGACGGGTGCGGCGCGGGGTTTCGAAACTGATGGGGCAGCTGGTGGACAGCGACGCCGGTGGCGCGGTGCTGGCCCGGCTGCGCGACGGGACTTTGACGAAACTCTATGAGACCGAGATTTCGCCCGCATTGGGGCGGATGCTGGAGGGCGTGATCGCCGACGGGCGGCACCGGCCGGTGCTGGATCAGTTGATCGGCTGGGCGGCGCGGACGCTGGACAGTCAGGAGTTTCTGATCCGCGCGATGGTGGAGGAGCGGACGACCTGGCTGCTGCGGCTGATGAATGTGGATGAGCGGATTGCCGATGAGCTGGTGGGGGGGCTGCGGGCGCTGCTGAATGATCTGGCGGACGACCCCCATCATCCCGTGCGGGAGAAAGCGGACACGGCGCTGGCGAATCTGGCGTTCGACTTGCAGCATCTGCCGGAGACGCGGGAGAGAGTGGAGCGCTGGAAGCGGGAGCTGATGGCCAATCCGGCGGTGTCGGCCTGGGTGGAGAGCATGTGGGACCGGCTGAAGGCGGCGCTGCGCAATCTGGGCGACAGTGCGACGACGGGCGAGATTGCGGAATCCATGGCGCTGGCGCTGCGCAGCGATGCGGCGCTGAGCTTGGCCATCAACCAGCTGGCGCGGCGCGCGATCGTGGGCACGGTGCATGATCATGGCGACAGCATCGTGGCGCTGGTGTCGGACACGGTGAAGGGCTGGGATACGGTGACGATCACCGACAAGCTGGAATCGGCGGTGAGCCGCGATCTGCAATATATCCGGCTGAATGGCACGCTGATCGGCGGCACGATCGGACTGGCGCTGCATGCCCTGCTGGTGCTGACCGGATCGGCCTGAGCATAGCGTTCAGCAATGCGTTGCCGGCGAGGCTGCCGGGCGGGTGGCGAATCTGTGTTCCTGGCGGCGGCAGGGTTACAATCCGTTACATAATCCGTTGGGAAATCCCCTGAAAATCCGGCCGTTACTCCCTATATCCAAAGAGTAGGCGAACGGCGTTGAGGCGGGTTTTAGCTGCTTCTGTCTGCCGGGTTTCAGATTATGGGAAATATATGAAAAACACTTCATTCATTATGTCGGCGATGATGCTGGCGGGTTTGGCACTGGTGCCGGTTCAGGCGAAAGAGCAGGACGGGGTCTATATTGTCAAGAGCGACTGTGCGTCTGTTCTGGATGCGGATGGCTGCCTGTTCAATGGCAATATCGGTTCGCCGAACAGCATAGCGCAAGCCGAAACGGCCTATAACAGGATGTTTGCGGACAGGCCGATCAGCCTGACCTTCATTGCGGCGTCGGATGATCGCGGCTTTGGCGATTTCGGCGCGGTGTTCAACAGCAGCGGCAAGCAACTGGGCAGCAATGGCGGTTTCAGCGCGGGCAGCTGGTCCATGCCGGGCTGGTCGGTTGACTATATCAGCGTGAAGGCGGGTGACACGAGCGTGCTTTATCATGTGGGCGGGCTTTCGAACGGGCTGTGGGACACATTGTCCAACCCGTTCCACAAGAATCCGAAGGATATGTCGCACATCAGCTTCTTTGGTTCGAAGCAGAATGCGGGTGGCAATGGCGTGGCGGTGGTGCCGGAGCCGGCGACCTGGGCGATGCTGATTGCCGGCTTCGGGCTGGTGGGTCTGGCGATGCGCCGCCGGCGGAACAGCGGGATCGTGCGCGTTACCGCCTGACGGCGAGGCATGAGCCGAATAGTGCATGGGCGGTGCCGCAAGGTGCCGCCCATTTGCGTTGTGCAGCGCTTGGGAGAGAATCCGCCTGATATATCATCTGTTTAACGGCGCAATCGTTAGCATTTGCAGCATTACCGTTAATAATGTTTTATACAGTGGTTGCAATTATTGAATAGAATAACAGTTAACGAATGTTAACGAAAAACATGAATTGTGTAAAATGTTCATTTCTAAGCATTTCTTCAGACATGTTCGTGATTTTATTAACCATTTGGTAAGTTGGATAATTGTTTGTTTGTGCTATATGGGCGGGGTAGGTGCATGATGCCCGGAGGGGGTCGTTCATGCCAGCGCCTGACTTTTCCTGATGGTCTGCCCTGTTCGGCGGCAGGTCTGAAAGGAGGGGAGGGCAATCCTATGGTCAACTTTGGCCGCGTTGAAAGGGTTGGAAATGATGAGGACTTTGTTCGCCTGCGGTCTTGCCGCATCTTCGCTGTTGCTGGCTGCTGCGCCGGCGTCGGCTGTGACCTTCACCAGCGCTGGCCAATATGCCATTCTGACGTTCGGCGGTCAGGTCGCCAGTACCGGGGTTCCCAATCTCACATCCACATTGAAGCTGACCTTCAATGGCTTTGACATGGGGGGGAATGCGACGCTGGCCTATGAGATGGACAATACCAGCAGCGCACCGATTGACAGCAGGGTGTCGGCCTTTGGTTTCGATGTGCTGGGCGCGTACGTGCATGTCGGGAACTCATCCGCTACCGGCGAATATGATTCCGCGGCTTCCGGCAATGTGCCCGAAGGCTTCGGCTTTGTTGAGCTGTGCTTCACGGCCGGCAGCAATTGCGCGGGTGGTGGCAATGGCGGCATCTTTTCCGCCGATCCGGTGGCGACCGGCAATCTGGTGATTGCTTTTTCCGGCGGGTCGCCCGCCAGCCTGATGCTGGACCGGCTCTTTGTGCGTTATCAGTCCATCAGCGGCACGCCGCTTGGCACGTCGGGCATCGGGTCGCAGCCGATCACGAGTTTCGTCGATCCGGGCCTGGTGCCGGAGCCGGCGACCTGGACGATGCTGATTGCGGGCTTTGGGCTGGTGGGCGTGGCGCTGCGGCGCAAGCCGCGCGGGATTGCGCGCACAAGCAGCTGATTCCCCTCTCCTGTTGGGAAGGGATGGCGCGGCGTATCGGGGGATACGCCGCGCTGTTTGCGCTGTGAAGGCAGCGGCTATACGATGGTGGCGCCGCCGTCGATCACCATGGCCTGTCCGGTGGTGAAGGCACCGGCGCGGCTGGCGAGGAAGACGGCCATGCCGGCAATTTCGTCCGGCTCTCCGATACGTTTCAGACAACTGCCGGCGGTGGCGAGCGTCAGTGTTTCCGGATCCTCCCATAGCGCGCGGGCGAAATCGGTTTTGATGAGGCCGGGGCAGATGCAGTTCACCCGCACGCCATTGGGGCCGAATTCGGCGGACAGGTTGCGCGCCAACTGCATGTCGGCGGCCTTGGAGACATTATAGGCGCCGATGATGGTGGAGGCTTTCAGCCCGCCGATCGAGCTGATGATGGTGATGGAGCCGCTGCCGCGCGCCAGCATGGCGGGCGCCAGCATCTGGATGAGCCAGTGATTGGACAGGACATTGTTCATGAGAATCTTCACAAACTGATCGTCGGCGATGCCGGACATTGGCCCGTAATAGGGGTTGGACGCGGCGTTGCAGACCAGCGCCGTGACCTTGCCGAAGCGCCGGAGCGCGAAATCGGCCAGGCCCTGCAGATCGTCTTTGGCGCTGATGTTGGCGGCGTGGGCTGTCGCTGCCTCTTTGCCAAGGGCCGCGTTGATGTCGGCGGCCACCGCGTCGCAGGCGTCCTGCTTGCGGCTGGAGATGACCACCTGCGCGCCATGTTCGGCCATGCGGTGCGCGATGGCGCGGCCGATGCCGCGCGACGAGCCGGTGACGACGGCCACTTCGCCGCTCAGGTCGAACAATGTGCGCATGGGAACCTCCCTCTTTGTGCCGGCAGCGTTGCCCGGCTTGCGGCCATGGGGCAAGCATGGTTCAAACAGCCTCCGCATTTGCGGGGGTTTGCCATTACAAGAGGAACGCGCTTGTCCAGCCGCACCAATCCGCCTGCGCTCCACCAGCCCGCGATCAAGGCCATGCTGGCCGCCTGTCTGTTCTATGCCGCCTTTGGCGGGATGATCCAATGGTTCCCGATCTGGCTGATCGAGGAGAAGGGCATTACCGGCGAGGAGCTGGGGCTGCTGATCTCGCTGGCCGGGCTGGCGCGCATCATCGTGGGGCCGCTGACGAGCGCCTGGGCCGAGGGCCGGGCGGACCGGCGGGCGCCGATCAGGCTGCTGGCCGCCATTTCGCTGCTGGCGCTGGGCGGGCTGTGGTTTGCGGAACGCTATGCCATCAATTTCGGGCTGGCGCTGGCGATCGAGATCAGCTTCTGGGCGCTGATCGCCTTTCTGGAAGCCGCCCTGCTGCGGCTGACACGGCCGGGGCTGCGGCCAAGCTATGGCTTTGCGCGCGGGCTGGCCTCGCTGTCGTTCGTGGTGGGCAATGTGATGGTGGGGATGCTGGTGGACCGGGGCGGCAATGTCACCATCTGGTGGTGGCTGTTTCTGGTGACGCTGGGGCTGCTGGCGAGTGCGGTGATGATGGCACCGGAGCGGGTGCAGCGGACGAGCGAGCCGCCCTTTGGCCGGCGGCTGGCGGATGGTTTCGCCATGGTGAAGCGGCCGGAATTCGCGCTGCTGATGTTCGGCTGCGGGCTGATTCAATCGGGGCATCAATTCTATTATATCTTTGGCACCAAGCTGTGGATCGATGAACTGGCGATGTCGGCGACGCTGGCCGGCTGGCTGTTTGCGCTGGGCGCGACGGTGGAGGCGGCTTTCCTGATGCTGTTGGCACCGCGCATCGAGCATGTGCGGCCCGCGTCGCTGATGCTGATCGGCGGGCTGGGGGCGCTGCTGCGCTGGTCCCTGATGGCGACAGCCCCGTCGCTGACGATGATCCTGCTGTTGCAGACGCTGCATGCGGTTTCCTTTGCCTGCACCTTTTTGGGCGCGATGCGGGGCATTCAGCAGATGTGGGGCGATGATCGCACGCCGACCGCGCAGATGATGTTCATGGCGCTGGCAGCCGCGCCGGCGCAGGCGCTTGCCAGCTGGATCGCCGGCCGGGTGTTTGACACGGGGAGCGGCAGTGCCGGCTATATCGCCATGGTGCCGGTGGTGGCCGTGGGGACGCTGCTGGTGTTCATCCTGTGGCGGCGCAAGCCCGTGGTGGTGCCGGCATGATGCTGCGGGCACTGGCGGCGCTTTCGGGCCTGCTGGCGGTGGGGATCGGGGCCTTTGGGGCGCATGGCATCAGCGACGTGCAGGCGAAGGCCTGGATTGCGACCGGCGCCACCTATGGATTGGCGCATGCGGCCGTGGTGTTGTGGGCGGCGGACCGGTTCCGGCCGGCCGGCTGGCTGCTGGTGATGGGCGCGCTGCTGTTTGCCGGGGCGCTCTATGCGCTGGGGCTGGGCGGGCCGCGCTGGATGGGGATGGTGGCGCCGGCTGGCGGGGTGCTGATGCTGGCGGGGTGGGGGGTGTTGCTGGCGGGGGTGGCCAGCGGGCGGTAGGGCTTTGATCTGGTGTCTGGCAGATGGGCCGGGTTGGCGCTTTCGGGGTACCGGCATCGCGCCATGGGGGTGAGCCTGGCTTTTTTGGAGGGGCCCCACCCCCGGCCCCTCTGTGCAGGGGGACGGGAGGAGGTCAGTCTTCGTCCTGGATCTTTGGCAGTGTTTTTTCTTGCAGGTCCCGCGCTACGGCGGGTTTTCGCAGCAGGGCGTCTATGCGGGCGGCTTCGGCGTAGCTTTCGTCGATGCGGAAGTGGAGTTCGGCGGCATATTTGGTGTTTACGCGGCGGGCGACTTCGTGGCGCAGCTGTTTGCCATGTTCGGCCAGCGCCTTCAGGGCGGCGTTATGATCGGCTTCAGTGCCGCCGACGGGCATGATGAAGACGGTGGCGTGCCGCAGATCAGGCGACACGCGCACTTCGGAGATGGAAACGATCAGCCGGTCCAGCACGGGGTCGGGGATGTCGCCACGTGCAAGGCACCGGGCCAGCACGTGGCGCATCGATTCGCCCACCTTCAATGTCCGGACGGAACGCCCGGCTGCATCGGCGGCCTGTTTCACAGGCTGCGCAGCCGTTCTTCGACTTCGAAGGTCTCGATGATGT
>DITZ01000028.1:38569-55673 GCA_002422985.1 Sphingomonadales bacterium UBA6171 | reverse complement strand
TGCTCCATCCAGCGCCGCCACCAGAAGGTGGTGGAGGAAGCCCCGTCGCCCTTCGTCACGCCGGAAATGCGGCGCGCCATGGGCGAACAGGCCGTCGAGCTGTCGCGCAAGGTCGGCTATTTCTCCGCCGGCACCGTNNCGCCTGCAGGTGGAACATCCCGTCACCGAATCCATCACCGGGCTTGATCTGGTGGAGCAGATGATCAGGGTCGCCGCCGGCGAAAAGCTGGCGTTCGGCCAGTCCGATGTGCAGCTGAACGGCCACGCCATTGAAACCCGCTTCTATGCCGAGGATCCGTATCGCGGTTTCCTGCCCTCCATCGGCCGGCTCTCGGCTTACAGCCAGCCCGCGGCCGTCGGTGGCGTGCGCGTCGATACCGGCGTGGTCGAAGGCGCCGAGATTTCGATGTTCTACGATCCGATGATCGCCAAGCTGATCACCCATGCTCCGACGCGGCTGGAAGCGGCGGACATGCAGATTGCCGCGCTGGACCGCTATTTCGTGCGCGGCATCAGCCACAATGCCGACTTTCTCTCCGCGCTGATGCAGCACCCCCGCTTTCGCGCCGGTGAAGCGGTCACAACCGCCTTCATCGCGGAAGAATATCCCGACGGCTTCCCGGGTGCCGCCGTGGACGAGACGAAAACCCCCGCCATCGCCGCGCTTGCCGCCGTGATCGGCGCCGCCCACGCCCACCGCGCCGCCGCCGTCGATGGCCGGCTGCTGGAGGAGCATAGCGCCAGCGAGCTGGTGGTCGAGATTGATCGCGTGCAGCACCCCGTTTGCCTGCGGCGCAGCAACGGCACGACCGAGGCCGTCGTCGCCGGCCGGACCATCACCGTCCACCCGCTGGGGGCCATTCCCTTCAGCGGCGTGATCGAGGCCGATGTCGATGGCCGGCGCCTGGCCGTGCAGGTGGATCGCCGCCCGGTCGGCTTCCTGCTGACCCACCATGGCCGGCAGATGAAGGTGCGCGTGCTCACCACGCGCGCGGCTGAACTCGCCCGGCACATGCTGGAAAAAATTCCGCCCGACATGTCGCGCTATCTGCTGTGCCCGATGCCCGGCCTCGTCGTTTCCATCGCGGTGAAGGAAGGCGACAAGGTGGAAGCCGGCCAGCAACTGGCGACGGTGGAAGCGATGAAGATGGAGAATATCCTGCGCGCTGAAAAGACCGGCACCATCGGCAGGCTGCACGCCAAGGCCGGCGACAGTCTGGCGGTGGATGCGGTCATTCTGGAGTTTGCATAACGGCAAATGGTTAACTGTGCAGGCGGACTTGGTTAATGTCAGAAATGCTGTAAACGCGTGCTTACACATCGGTGCAGCGTGTTTCGCCGGCGGTTCGCGCTTCTGCTGATTTCACAGCGATTTGCTCATCTGGTACGCGAATTGCATTGTTTCCCATGACACCGGCCAAATTTGGCCGCACGATGGGAGCAGCATATGGCACATGTTCGTATTTCAGCCCTTATCGCCGCCGCAGCGCTGGCTTTCTCCGCGCCGACGCTGGCGACCGTTGTGGGCGGCGCAGAGACCGGTGGCACGGCGTTTAACAATGGCGGCGTCTTCATGATTGTCGCGCCGTTCGCGCAGGTTGGTAATAACCGCCAGCAAGACAATAACCTCTATGCCTGGAATGAGGTTCAGGATTTCACCCTGGGCACCAACCTCGCGGTGGATATTGGCGGGCCCTTCATTCTGGCCGGCACCCGTGTTGCGTCGCACGGCATCGTGTTCGATCCGACCTCCAGCCGCACCTTGCGGGGCTATGTCGGGTTCGACCGCAAGATTCTGGCTGTCATCACCAGGCGCGACACGTTGATGGCCAGCGATTTCCTGAACGGCGGCGTCACCGCCTTTGACAACCCCATCGCGCGCGGGCTGGAGATCAACGACCACAACAACACCAGCTTCCTTGGCAATATGCTCACCATCGATTGGACGGCCAGCGCGCCGGGCGACAATATCCGCGTCATCACCTCCTATGTGCCGGAACCGGCCAGCTGGGCGCTGATGATTGCCGGCTTCGGCATGATCGGCCTCGCCGCCCGCCGCAGGGCGCGCGCCACCGCCTGAACTGTCTTCGGCATAGCGGGGGAAGGGGCGAAGCCGCAGGGCTTCGCCGCTTTTCCGTCAGGCGGCTTCCCCCACAAGCCCGGCATAGCGCGGTGCCAGCGCCCGGCACTGGAAGCCGCGCGCCACGTCCGCCACACATTCCAGCCGCTGACCAAAGCGGTTCACCACATAGGAAAGCTGGCCCGCCTGCTGACCGGCCATGGCCGCCAGCACATCCTCCACCTTCGCCACCGGCCGGCCGTTCACCTGCTCCACCACATCGCCCGGCCGCAGCAGCCGCACCGCGACCGCCTGACGCGGCACTTCCACCACCACTACCCCGCGTTCGGGCAGCCCCGCGCCGATTTCCTGCGCGAAGGCGGGCGAAAGATTGCCGATGGTGACGCCCGAAAACAGATTGCCCGCCGGCAGCCGTGTCAGGTTGCGCGCCGGAGTCTCCGGCGGCGGCGCCAGCGCCAGCAGCAGGTTGCGCGCCTTGCCATCGCGGATCACCGTCAAGGTCACCGTCTCGCCCAGCGGGTGGCTGGCGATCTGATAGCGCAGGCTGGACGGGTCCAGCACTTCCTTGCCGTCTATCGCATGCACGATATCGCCGGCCTTCAATCCGGCCTTTTCCGCCGGAGAGCCGGGCACCACCCCCGACACGCGCATACCAATTGGCCGCGAAAGCCCGGCTCTGGCGGCCGATTCGCTGGTCAGCGCCTCGCCCTCGGCACCAATCCAGGCCGTCTGAAACTTGCCCGTGCTCGCCGCCCGCAGGAAATTCTTCACCATGTTGGACGGAATGGCGAACCCCAGCCCGATGGAACCGCCCTGAGCGCCACCGGTGAGAATGACGGTATTGATTCCGATCACATCGCCATTCATCGCCACAAGCGCGCCGCCGGAATTGCCCTGATTGATGGCGGCATCGGTCTGGATGAAAAACTGCGCGTCGGAAACGCCGATGCCGGTGCGCGCGGTCGCCGACACGATACCCTGCGTCACCGTCTGCCCCACGCCAAAGGGGTTGCCGATCGCCAGCACCAGATCGCCCACCTGCGCCCGGTCGCTGTCGCCCAGCTTCGCCACCGGCAGCGTGCCATTTCCCGGTTCGATCTTCAGCAGCGCCAGGTCCAGCCGCGGCTCTGCGAACAGCAGTTTGGCCGGATATTCCCGCCGGTCCGCCAGCGCGACGATAATCTGGTCGGCACCCGCCACCACATGATTATTGGTGACGACCAGCCCCGCGCCATCGACGATCACGCCCGATCCCAGCGCATTGGCAACGCGCGGCTGGCTTTCGAACATGCCGAAATATTGACCCATCGCGCCCTGCTGCCGCACCACCCGCGCGGTGAAGATATTCACTACCGACGGCTGGGCTGCGCGCGCAACCGGCGCAAAAGAAAGCGTAATCTCTGCCTGGCTGGCGGGCGTCTGCCGCAGCGGGGCCGGCGCGGCGGCGGCGGCCATCTCGTCGGCAGATTGCGCCCGCACGCCCCCATCCATCGCGCCCAGCCCCAGCGCGAGCGCCGCCCCGCCTGCTGCGCCCACCACCACCAGCAATGCTGCCCTGCCCGTCATCCGCACCCCTTTATCACCATTCATCGCCTGCACCTTGCGCCTTTGCGCCATCCTTTCAATCACTGCCTTGCACTTTGCTGAACATACGCTGCACGTCACATGCCTGAAATTTTTGACAGCGGGCGACATTGCTATCAGCATGGGCCTCAGGAGGGCAGGATGGAGCGGATATCCCCATTAGCGACAGGCGACTGAACCATGCACGGCGCGACCGGCCCATCCATCCGGCGACTGGACAGCGAACTGCTGCTGCGCGCCTATTCCGCCGGCCTGTTTCCCATGGCCGACACGCGGGAGGCCGAAGATATCTATTGGGTGGAGCCGCGCCAGCGCGGCGTGCTGCCACCGGAACGCTTCCATTTGCCGCGTTCGCTTGCCAAGGTGCTGAAGAAGAACCGCTTTCGCCACAGCCGCGATCTGGCCTTCACCGCCGTTATCCGCCATTGCGCTGCCGCCGGGCCGGGCCGGGAACAGAGCTGGATCAACGCCACCATCCTTGATGCCTATGTTCGCCTGCATCAGCAGGGCCATGCCCATAGTATCGAGACCTGGGATGCAGATGGCCGGCTGGTTGGCGGCCTTTATGGCGTGCGGCTGGGCGGGGCTTTTTTTGGTGAGAGCATGTTCAGCCTGGCAACAGACGCCAGCAAGGCCGCGCTCGCCCATCTGGTCGCCCGGCTGCGCGTCGGCGGTTTCCGCCTGCTGGACACGCAATTCCTTACCGCGCACCTCGCCCGCTTTGGCGCGGTGGAACTGCGCCGCAGCCAATATCTGGCGCAACTGGCCGCCGCGCTGGAATATGGCGGGGACTGGCACGCCTTCGACCGCATATTGGGGCTGCGCTACCCGTTGGGTGGCGAATCGGAAGGGGAGGGGGCCGGTGCTGCCGGGACAGCCGGTGCCGAATCGGCTGGTGCAGAGGGCGGCGAATCCGCCGCAGGTCGCCCGGTGGTGCCGGATGATGTCGCCCCGGCCTTGTTTCTGGCCAACGCCGGCGCCGGCTTTGGTCCGCCCGGAAAATCCATCGTGCAGCTTCTGAGCCAGACGTCATAGACCGGATGCCGCATCGGATTGAGCGACGGCGAACGGGCAAACAGCCAGCCTGAGAAGATGGTGCGCGGTGCCGGCGCTGCCTGTGTGCGCGTCAGCGGTCTGGCGCGCTCCACCACCTGCACAAAGGCCCCGGCCTCCTGGCGGGCCTCCCATGGCGCGGTGCGCTCGCAGCCATGCATCAGCACGGTCAGCGTGCCCCATATGAATTTCTGCCCCGGCTTCACCCTGAAGCTGGCGGTTGTCCCCAGCCGCTTGTTCAGCACGGCGATTTCGGCCTCGCGCCCGGTTGTCGGCATTGCAGCGGCCGGTTTTTCAGCAACCGGCTGTTTGGTGACAGCGCCGGCCGCAGCCTTTGGCAGGGGAACCGCCGGCTGCTGCGCCATCAGCGGGGCCGCCAACAGCGCCGCCAGCCCTGTCACCGCCTTCACTGCGCGGCGTCAGCCGGTGCCGCTGCCTTCTCGTCACCACCGCCCCGGTTGATGAAAGAGCCGATCAGCCCCATCAGGTCGGTCGCGCCCTGCGTGTCGCTGATTTCGTCACCAGCCTTCAGCATCTCGCTTTCCGCGCCCGGCACCAGCACGATATGCGCGCCGCCCAGCAGGCCGTCCGACGTGATCGCCGCCGAACTGTCCAGCGGCAGCGCAATCGCCCGGTCGAGCGACAGTGTCAGCACCGCCTGATAGGTGGCCGGGTCCAGCGTCTGCGCCGTCACCGCGCCAACTTTCATGCCCGACAGCTTCACATCCGTGCCGACATTCACGCCCGACACATTGGGGAATCGCGCGGTCACGGCATAGCGATCGCCACCGCCCTGCCGATCCCAGGCAAAGAAGAGGAAGGCGGCTGCCACGGCCACCACGATCAGCCCGGTCAGCGCTTCGGTTACATGCTCGCGCAGGAGGGAGGCCATGGGGCCGCTCAGTCCCCCGGTTGCCAGGCGCGGTAATCGGCCGCTGCCGCCGCGCGCTTGCCCCCGGCCAGCAGGGCGCCGGCCGGCCGTTCGGCCGCGTCGCTGCCGGTGGGGTTCGGCCGCCAGGGCCGCTCCCACGCCTTGATCGGCAGCGGGGCTTCGGTCGGCGCCTGGGCGCGGCTGTGATGCAGCCAGCCATGCCATTCCGGCGGCACGCGGCTCGAATCATTGTCGCCGGCGTAGATCACCCAGCGGCGGCGGCGGTCCGCGTCGGATTTGCCTTCATAATAGACGTTGCCATCGCCATCCCGGCCGACTTCGCGGCCGTGGAAACGGGTCGTGTGCCAGGTCCCGAAGGTCAGGCCCTGCCACCAGGTGAAAAGGTTGAACGCCATGGCCAAAGCCCATAGCGAGCCTGCCCGCCCCGGTCAAAGGGCCAATAGCGCCGGACAAAAGTTACCAGCGCAGCCCGTCCCCCACCTTCAATCCGATCCGCGCCGATTCGCCGCCGGCCAGTTCCAGCACGGCAATGGCCCTGCCGCCCGATTCCAGCAGCTTTTCGGATTTCGGCACGGTGTTGGCCCAGATCCGCATCACCCGCCTGTCGGGGCTGATATAGATGATATCCAGCGGTATCAGCGTGTTACGCATCCAATAGGCCATGGGCTGCGCCATGGTGTAGGGAAAGAGCATACCGGTTTTCGGGGCCATATGGGTGCGCCACATCATGCCGGTCTGCTGCTGCTGATCGGTCTCGGCCACTTCCACCTTATAGGTCAGCTTCCGTCCGTCACTCAGCATCAGCGTCAGCGGGATGATTTTCAGGCCGGTTTGCGGCTGGTTCGCTTTTCGGCTTGCCGCGGCCGCGCCGATTCCAAAGCCTTCGCCCTGCGCCAGCGCCGGATTCGACAGCAGCAGCGCCGCCGCCAGCGCCTCAGCCGGGAAGCGCTTCCACTTCCACAACCAGCGCCCCGCGTGGCCCGTGCGCAATGCGGGCACGCAGCGGTTGATCCGATTCCAAAGCCTCAAATCCGCCACGCCGCACCGTCTCCACATGAACGAAGGCCTGGGTCATACCATAGGCGCACAGAATGAAGCCATAGCCCTTCGTGCGGTTGAACCAGCGCACGGTCACCGGCTCGAAATCGCCGGCGTCACATGCCAGCGCCATCGGGTCGCTCCGGTCCGTCCGGCGCGGCGCGGGCGGGACGGCCGTGATTTCCACCGCGGTGGACATGTCCACATCGCGCAGTTCCGCCGCCTGAAGCCCGCGCGGCCCTTCCTTTACAAGGGCGGTCAGGCTCACCCCTTCGGGCAGTGTTTTGCGCCCCAGCCCGGCCAGCAGATTATAATGGATCAATATATCCCCGCCGCCTTCCTGCGGCACGAGGAAGCCATAGCCCTTCACCGCATCGAACCATTTCACGCGGCAGGGCACCAGCCGGCAGCCGGCATCATTTTCAATATTGTCACTCAAGCCTCGAACCAGCTCTTGCACCGACGATTCCCGCACCAAAGACAACGCATCACCCATATCCCCGAAACCCCTGCAACCAGCCCGGCTTTGCGCCGGCTTTTCATTGACCGCGGCAAAAGCTACCACGCTGCGATATGGGCGCAAGCATTTTTGACAGGTCTGTTCAAATCACCGCACGCCATCCGCGCGCCGGAAAGGATCAAGCATGGAACTGACGGGGGAAACCAGCATCGCCGCGCCGCGCGAAAAAGTGTGGGATGCGCTCAATGATCCGGATGTGCTGGCCCGCTGCATCGATGGCGTGGAAAGCCTCACGCGGGAAAGCGACACGCGCTTTTCCGGCCGGCTCGCGGCCTCGGTCGGCCCGGTGAAGGCCAAATTCAGCGGCGCGGTCAATCTGAGCGAGCTGGACCCGCCGCATCGCTATGTGCTGTCGGGCGAAGGCAAGGGTGGCGTTGCGGGCTTTGTCAAAGGCTCGGCCGAAGTTATTCTGAGTGAATTGGCCGATGGCGGCACGCATCTGCGCTATGTTGCGAAATCCCAGGTCGGCGGCAAACTCGCCCAGCTTGGCGCGCGGCTGATCGAGGGCACCGCCAAGGGCTATGCCGAACGCTTTTTCGCCGCGCTGAAGGCCGAAGTCGAATCCCCGGCCCCCGCGCCTGAGGAGCCGCAGGTCACGCCGGAGCCAACGCCCGCCGGCCTGCCGCCGATGGTCTGGCTCGGCGTGCTGGTGGCGGCTGTTATTCTCCTTCTCTTCTTCCTCATGCGCTGATGCCAATCGCGGGCAACCCAGAATCCGGCAATCCGGAATCCGGTAACCCGGACGGAGAGAAGGACGAGCTGGCCCGGCTGCTCGCCGCCGCGGCGCGCTGGCAGGCTGCGGGCCATGCCATGGCCATCGCCACCGTCACGCGCACCTGGGGCAGCGCGCCGCGCCGGGTGGGCGCGCATCTGCTGGTGCGCGACGATGGCCTGTTCGAAGGCTCCGTCTCCGGCGGCTGTGTGGAGGGCGCGGTGATAGAAGAAGCCCTGACATGCATCGCGTCGGGCACCGCCCGGCTGCTCAACTTCGGTGTCGCCAGCGAACGCGCCTGGGAGGTCGGCCTCGCCTGCGGTGGCGACATCAGCATCATGGTGCAGCCGGCAATCGCCGGCTATTTTCCGCCGGACCTGTTCGCCCGCATCGCCACCGCCCGCGCCGCCGGCCGGCCGCTCACCCTCTCCACCAGCCTCTCCAGCTTTGAAACCACGCAAACAGCGGCCGGCGATTTCACCCGCCGCTATGATCCGCCGCTGCGCCTGATACTGGTGGGGGCGGTGCATATCGCCCAGTCGCTGGTGCCGCTCGCCCGGCAGATCGGTTTCGCGCCGATGCTGGTCGATCCGCGCGGGGCTTTCGCTGCCGGCCCGCGTTTCGCCGGCATTGCCGTGGATGATCGCTGGCCGGACGAGGCGCTGGAAAGCTGGCAGCCCGATGCCGCCACCGCTGTTGTCACCCTCACACATGATCCCAAGCTGGACGATCCCGCACTGGCCGCCGCCTTGCGCTCGCCGGCTTTCTATATCGCCGCGCTCGGCTCGCGCAAAACCCATGCCGTCCGGCTGGAACGCCTTGCCGCGCAGGGCTTCACCGCTGAACAGCTCGCCCGTATCCACGGCCCCGCCGGCCTGGACATCGGTGCCGCCAATCCGGCCGAAATCGCGCTGTCTGTTGCCGCGCAGATGGTCAGCGTCTGGCGGCAGCGCGCATGATCTTCGGCGAAAGGCCGCTGGCGGACTGCGAGGGCGCCATCCTCGCCCATGCGCTGATGCTGGGCAAACGCCATCCCAAGGGCAGCCCCGTCACGCCGCAACTGCTGGCCGAAGCCGCCGCCCATGGCCTCGCTACGCTGTGGATTGCCCGCGCCGAATCGGGCGAGCTGCCCGAAGCCGAAGCCGCCCTGCGCCTTGCCGCCAGCCTTGCCGGCCCCGGCACCATCGCCCGGCCGCCCGTCCACGGCCGCGTCAACCTGCACGCCGCGCATGACGGGCTGCTGCTGCTGGACCCGGCCGCCATCGCCGCCGCCAACGGCGCATCAGAGGGCATCGGCATCGCCACGCTCGGCCCCTACAGCCCGGTGGCAGCGGGTGATCTGGTCGCCACCATCAAGATCATCCCCTTCAACATCCCCGCAGGCTCCATTCCCGCCATCAGCGCCCCGATCCGGGTTCTGCCCTGGAGCGCCGCGCGCCGCCCGGCCCTTGTCCAGACGCGGCTGCCCGGCACATCGGCTGCCATGCTGGCCAAAACCGCCGCCGTTACGGCGGAGCGCTTTGCCCGGCTGGGCGTTGCGCTGCACCTGTTGCCGCCGGTGGACCATGGCATCGCCCCGCTGGCGGCGGCCATCGCCCGGCTGGCGGCAGCGAGCAGCCGGGCCACCGGCACAGACCTGCTCCTTATCGCGGGCGCATCCGCCACGGCAGACCGGCGGGACATTGTGCCCATGGCCATCGCCGCGGCCGGCGGCCAGACGCTGCGCCTTGGCATGCCGGTTGATCCCGGCAATCTGCTGCTGCTGGCGCAGGCCGCCGATGCCACCCCCATCATCGGGCTGCCCGGCTGCGCCCGCAGCCCCAAACGCAACGGATTCGATCTGGTGCTGGAACGGCTGAGCGCCGGCCTTTCGGTAACGCCTGAAACCATCGCCGCCATGGGGGCCGGCGGTCTGCTGGAATCCGGTGGCCACCCCACGCCCTGGGGCTGGACCGCCGGGTGAAAACCGGCCGATGACCATCGGCGCACTGCTGCTGGCCGCCGGCCAGTCCCGCCGCATGGGGGCCGCCAAACTGGCGCTGCCCTATCGGGGCCGCCCGCTCATCACCCATGCGCTGGCGATGCTGGACGCCAGCCAAACCCCCACCATCATCATCACCGGCGCGCATGAAGCCCTGTTGCTGCCGCTGCTGGCCGGCCGCACCACCATCCATGCCGCGCATCATGCCATGGGCCTTGCCCATTCGCTCCACGCCGGCCTTGCCGCCATCCCGGCGGACTGGACCGGCTTTCTGGTCATGCTGGCCGATATGCCCAACATCCGCCCCGACACCATCACCGCGCTGAAACGCGCGCTGGCAAGCGGCGCGGAGGCCGCCATCCCCACCCATCAGGGCCGGCGCGGCAACCCCATCGCATTTGCCCGCCAGACCATCCCCGCGCTGATGACTCTCCGCGGCGACAGCGGTGCCCGAACCATCATCAACCAGCTGAACCCAAAGGAAATCCCGGTATCAGACCCCGGAATCCTGCAAGACATAGACAGGAAATCCGACCTGTAATTCCTGCCGCTGCCATGGGGAGGGCAGCCGGTGTCTGGTGGCGGGGTGTCCCTCCCTTCTGCCAAAAGCCAGCCCGCGGCACGCGCTATCGCCCCCGCATATCCGCATGTCCCTCCGGCAGCGCCACTTCCAGCACCCCCAGCCCCTCCTCCAGCCAGATCTGGCAGGAGAGCCGCGATGTCGGCCCGACATGGGTTGTGAAATCCAGCATATCCTCTTCATGCGCCGTCGGCTGCGGCAGGCGCTGAAAATCCGCCCGCGACAGGATCACATGGCAGGTGGAGCAGGCCATCGCCCCCTCGCACGTCCCCTCCAGCGGCAACCCATGCGCCTGCGCCACATCCAGCAGGCGGCTGCCGACCGCGGCCTCAACCTCCAGCAACAGGCTGGCGTCCGGGTTCAGAAAGCGCACAACAATGGTCATGCTGTTGGTTTTGCCAGCCGCAGGGCTGCGGTCAAGAGCAGGTCCATGCCGTCCGCCATCTCCCTTGCCGTCAGATAGCTGCCCCAGCCCAGCCGAACGGTCGCCCGCACCGCCGCCGCCGGCAGTCCCAGCGCCGCCAGCACATGCGACGGACGCCCCGCCCCGCTGCTGCACGCCGCGCCGGACGACAGCGCCACAGCCGGCAGCGCCGCCAGCAATCGCGCTGAATCGACACCCTCCACCAGCAGCGACAGATTCCCCGGCCAGCGATCCGGCCCCAGCGGCGCCGGCCCATGCACGCGGTGGGGCAGGGCGGAAAGCTTATCCAGCGCAATCCGCATCAGCGATTCCGCCGCCGCCCGCCGCGCGGCCATCGCCCCCGCCGCCAGTTGTGCCGCCGCGCCAAAGCCCGCGGCCAGCGCCGGGCTTTGCGTGCCGGATCGCACGCCGGCTTCCTGCCCGCCCCCATCCAGCAGCGGCCGCAATTCCACCCCCGGCCGCACCCACAGCGCGCCAATCCCTTTCGGCCCGTGCATCTTGTGGGCCGACAGGCTCACCAAATCGACCCCCGCCAGCGCCCCGTCCAGCCGGCAATCCAGCTTGCCGAACCCCTGCGCCGCATCGCAATGCACCAGCGCGCCGGCCGCCTTTGCCTCAGCCGCCAGCGCCGCCACCGGCCAGATGCTGCCGATTTCATTATTCACCCGCATGGCAGACAGCATCGCCACATCGCCCGCCGCCAGCGCCGCGCGAAACGCCGCCATATCCGGCATGCCGTCCGCCCGCACCGGCAGCACCGTCACCGCCCGCCCGCTATGCCGCGCTGCTGCCAATACGCAGCTATGCTCGGTCGCAAAGGTCAGCAGCCGCCCCGGCCGCACCAGCCCCTTCAGCGCCAGATTATTCGCCTCCGTCGCGCCAGAGGTGAAGATCAGCCCCTCTGGCGCGCCACCCAGCAGCGCCGCCACCCGCACGCGGGCGGCTTCCAGCGCCGCCTTCGCCTGCCGCCCGCCGCGATGCGCGCTGTGCGGGTTCCAGTGCCCGCCCGCCAGCCAGGGCAGCATCGCCTCCAGCGCTTCGGGCGCCAGCACCGATGTCGCCTGCGCGTCGAAATCGATCATCAGGCCGCCAGCCGCTTGGCAATCGGCAGCCAGGCCGCCAGAAACGCCGCGATATCCGCCGCATCGGTTGCCCAGCCGGTGGAAACCCGCAGCGACTCCCCTGCCGCCGCCGTCAGTCCCATGGCCAGCAGCGTTTCCGAAGCCTTCAGCGTGCCCGATGAACAGGCCGCCCCCTGGCTCACCGCCACGCCGGCCATGTCCAGCGCCATCAGCTGTGTTGCTGCCGGCACGCCCGGCAGATGCACCGAGCTGATGGTTGGCAACCGCACCGCCGCCGCCCCGTTGATGCGCCCGCCGGCCGCCAGCACCGCATCCTCCAGCATCGCCTGCAACGCCGCCGCCCGCGCGGGATAATCTGCATCCAGCGCGTCAACCGCGGCTGCGAACCCGATGATTCCCATCAGATTTTCCGTGCCGCCGCGATAGCCGCCTTCCTGCCCGCCGCCCTTCTGAAGCCCGCGAAACCCGTCGCGGCACCGCACCACCAGCGCGCCGATGCCGCTTGGCCCGCCCAGCTTGTGGGCCGACAGCGCCAGCATGTCGGCCGCGCGCGGCAGCGGCATTTTGCCGGCCGATTGCACCGCATCCACCAGCATCAGCCCGCCGGCCGCATGCACGATGGCCGCCAGCGCCTCCATATCCTGCACCACGCCGGTCTCATTATTGGCCTGCTGGATGGCGACGAGCGCCCCCGGCCCGGCCGCCGCCAGCATATCCGCCAGCGCATCCGCCAGGATCCGCCCATCACCATCCACCGGCAGCAGCCGGGCATCGGGCGCCGCTTCGCGCACGGCGGCATGTTCGCTGGACCCCACCAGCCGGGGGCGGGGGCCAAAGCCGTTCAGCCCCAGCGCCAGCGCCTCTGTGCCGCCGCTGGTGAAGATGATGCTGTCCGCCGGCAGCCCCAGCCGCGCGGCGATCCGCCCGCGCGCATCTTCCTTCGCGCGTCGCGCCGCCCGCCCGGCGGTGTGCACGGATGAGGGGTTGGCCCATTCCCCGCGCTCAAGCCGTTCCGCCGCGTCTGCCATCGCCGCGCGCGCGGCGGCTGTCAGCGGTGCGGTCGCCGCCCAGTCAAGATAGCAATGTCGAGCTTGTGCCACGCCGCATGTCGTCCTGCTTGCAATCGGATATGCGCCCTCTTTATAGCCGGAAGCCAACAGGCGCCACGCCCGCCGCACCAATATCCACAAGGCCTATTTGGAGACATTCCTTGCCCGAAGTCATTTTTCCTGGCCCCGAAGGCCGGCTGCAAGGTCGTTATCAGCCGTCCACCCGCACCCGTCCGCCGGTGGCCATCATCCTGCACCCGCACCCGCAATCGGGCGGCACGATGAACAATGCGATTACGCTGGCCATGTATCAGATGTTCGTGAAGCGCGGCTTTGCGACGCTGCGCTTCAATTTTCGCGGCGTTGGCCGATCGGAAGGGCTGTTCGACAATGGCGTCGGCGAATTGTCCGACGCCGCCTCGGCGCTCGACTGGTTGCAGGCGATCAACCCGGAATCGTCCGGCACCTGGGTTGCCGGCTACAGCTTTGGTGCCTGGATCGGCATGCAGCTGCTGATGCGCCGGCCAGAGGTGAAGGGCTTCATCTCCGTCGCCCCGCCTGCCAATCTTTATGATTTCGGCTTCCTCGCCCCCTGCCCGTCGTCCGGCATCATCGTGCAGGGTATGGCCGACGAGGTGGTGACCGAGCCTGCCGTGCAGAAGCTGGTGGATAAATTGAAACTGCAACGCCACATCACCATCGACTATGAGAAGATCGTCGGCGCCAACCATTTCTTTGCGGCCGAGATGGAGCCGCTGATGAACATCGTCGAATCCTATCTCGATCGCCGCCTCGCCAGCGGAAAATAGCGCGAAATCGTCATATATGGCGCTGGAAGGGGCTGGCCGTCATCGGCCGGCCCCTTTTTTGCGTTTGGCCATGTCATTGAGATTACAGCGAATCATTTAAAAACATCTGATTCGGCGGGAGTATAATAACGATATTCGTTTCGATTTTATGACAGTCCGTTGACACATCGGTGACATTTGATAGCTTCATCTCAAGGAAGCGCCCCGGAGAAGGGGCAAATCCCAGGCAACAACCCGGCAGGAGCCGGACAACAATCATGCTCGGGAGAAGCATCAATGACCAAAATCCACCGCATCGCCGGCCTCGCCGCCATCCTCGCAGCCGGCAGCGTCCTCGCAGCCGGCAGCGCCTCGGCCGAACCGCAGGTCATCCGCGCCCTGTCCTTCTCGGACATCAACCTGCAAAACCCGGATGGCGTCGCGCAGCTGGAGCGCCGCATCGAACGCAGCGCGCGCGCCATGTGCGTGGTGAACCCGGCGCTCAGCAGCGCCGCGCTCGACGAGATGCGCGCCAGATGCATCAGCGAAACCGTCGCCTCCACCAGGGCGAGCGTCGAGCAGGCCATCCGCGCCCAGCGCGCCCGGATGACGCAAACCGCCTCGGCCCAGCGCTAGAGTGCTTTAGGGCCTGACCAATCTGCCGCCAGACACCGGGGCCGAAACCCCGGTCGTCTCCGGCCAGCTGAGCGGTGCGCCATACAGATGCCGCACCGCCAGCCAGGCGAAGGCTTCCGCCTCCATCGCGTCGCCACGCCAGCCCACATCCTCCACCGCCATTGTCGGCACGCCGGTGCGCGCGCTAATCATCCGCATGATCGTCGGATTGCGCCGCCCGCCGCCCGTCACCACCAGCCGCTCCAGCCTGACCGGCAGTGTCGCCAGCGCCAGCCGCACCGTCTCGGCGGTGAAGGCCGCCAGCGTCGCCGCGCCGTCGGCCACCCCCAGCCCGCGCACGGGCGCCAGCGGAAAATCATCCCGATCCAGGGATTTGGGGCCGGGCAGGTCGAACCAGGGCAGGTCACACATCGCGGTCAGCACATCCGCATGCACGGCCCCCGCGCCCGAAAGCGCGCCATCCGCATCATGGGTGCCGCCGCCATGCGCCGCCACCCAGTCATCCAGCAGCGCATTGGCCGGCCCGGTATCAAAGGCCCCCCAGCCATCGTCGGAAAACCAGGTGATATTGCCCACCCCGCCCAGATTCAGCACGCCCATAGGCCCGCGCATGCCGGACGCCCGCGCCAGTGCCCGGTGATAGCCCGGTGCCAGCGGCGCACCCTGCCCACCGGCCGCCACATCATTGCTGCGGAAATCAAACACCACCGGCCGGCCGGTCAGCCGGGCCAGCAGCGCGCCGTCCCCAATCTGCCAGGTCCATGCCGCCGGCCCATCCGGCCGATGCGCGACCGTTGCCCCGTGAAAGCCGATCAGTTCAGCCGCCTCGCTGCCGGGCAGGGCGGCGACAGCCTCTGCATGCGCCAGCGTCAGCAAGCGCTCGGCCGCCGCAATCTCCGCGTTCGGCCCCGGCCGCGCCATCCCCAGCGCCGCCTTTGCCGCCCCGCGAATAATCGCCCGCTCCGCCGGCGAATAGGGCCGCTCATGAAAGGCCAGCGGCCGCACATGGTCCGCGCCGTCCGTCTCGATCAGCGCCGCGTCCACCGCGTCGGCCGATGTGCCGGACATCAGCCCGATAACGAGATGCTTCCTTATTTCCATGCCAGTCTCTAGAGCCAATCCCGTCATGAGCTACAAGTCCGATTATCTCCAGGCGCTCGCGCGGCGCGGCTATATCCACCAGTTAACCGATGCGGAGGCGATTGATTCCGCCGCGTCGCAACCCGGCCTCATCGCCTATGTCGGCTTCGATCTCACCGGGCCGTCGCTGCATATCGGTCATCTGCTGTCGATCATGATGCTGCGCCGTCTGCAACAATATGGCGGCAAGCCCATCGCGCTGATGGGCGGCGGCACCACCAAGGTCGGCGATCCGTCCGGCAAGGACAGCGCGCGCCAGATGCTGAGCGAGGCGGCGATTGCCGACAACAAGGCGTCTATCCGCCGCATATTCGAACGCTTCCTGCGTTTCGACGACAGCCCCACCGGCGCCATCATGGCCGACAATGCGGACTGGCTGGACAAGCTCAACTATATCGAATTCCTGCGCGATTACGGCCGCCATTTCAGCGTCAACCGCATGCTCTCCATGGATTCCGTGCGGATGCGGCTGGAACGCGAACAGCCGCTGTCCTTCATCGAG
Organism: Sphingomonadales bacterium UBA6171; assembly: GCA_002422985.1. GTDB lineage: Bacteria > Pseudomonadota > Alphaproteobacteria > Sphingomonadales > Sphingomonadaceae > Sandaracinobacteroides. The sequence goes on along the minus strand of DITZ01000028.1, from coordinate 39,612 downwards.
TTCAACTATATGGTGCTGCAAGCCTATGATTTCGTTGAGCTGAACCGCCGCTATGGCTGCCGCATGCAGATGGGCGGCTCCGATCAGTGGGGCAATATCACCATGGGGACGGACCTTGGCCGCCGGGTTTCCGGTGCGGAGCTGTTCGGCCTTACCACCCCGCTCATCACCAACGCCGATGGCAGCAAGATGGGCAAAACCGCCAGCGGCGCGGTGTGGCTCAACGCCGATCAGCTGCCCGATTGGGATTATTGGCAATTCTGGCGCAATGTGGACGACCGCGATGTCGGCCGCTTCCTGCGGCTGTTCACCGACNNAAGGGGCAGCGATCAACGACGCCAAGATCGCGCTCGCCAACGCCGCCACCACGCTGTGCCGGGGCGCAGACGCTGCCGAACGGGCCGAATCCACCGCCCGCACCACCTTTGCCGGCGGAGCAGGGGAATCCCTGCCGCAATTCGCCACTGCGGTGCCGCTGCCGCTGGCCGAAGCGCTGGTCGCCACCGGCCTTGCCCCCTCCAAAGGCGAAGCCCGGCGCAAAATCGCCGAAGGCGCCGTCCGCGTTGACGGCGACCCTGCCACAGACCCCGCCACCCCCATCACCCCGCCTGCCCGCCTGTCGCTGGGCAAAAAACGCCACGCGCTGCTGGTGGCCAAATAGCATGACACTCCCCCCTCCCCTTCAGGGGAGGGGNNGAGGGGCCGGGGGTGGGGGGCGCGCCACCAAACACGACCCCACCAATCACCCGCTCTTTAACAACCCCACCGCCGAATCCCGATCAAACAGATAGAGCAGATCCCGCGCCGCCGCGCCGCGCGGCCCTTCCAGCCCGCCGTCGCGTTCGATCAGCAGCCGTGCATCCGCCTGCGCCGCCGGCAGCAGCCGCTCCATCTGCTCCGGCGTGGCGATGGCAAAGCCCTGCTCGCCGGATTGCCGCGTCCCCAGCAGCTCGCCAATGCCGCGCAGCTTCAGATCGGCTTCGGCAATCGCAAAGCCATCCTCCGTTTCGCGCATCATCTTCAGCCGCGCGCGCGCCGTTTCG
>DITZ01000028.1:18441-38517 GCA_002422985.1 Sphingomonadales bacterium UBA6171 | reverse complement strand
TGATCATCAGGCTGGCGTTGGGCACATCCACCCCCACCTCGATAACCGTGGTCGCCACCAGCAGCTTCACCTCGCCGCGATGGAATCGCCCCATGGCCGCATCGCGCACATCGCCGCCCAGCCGCCCATGCACCAGCGCCACCGTGTCGCCAAAGCGCGCCTTCAGCATCGCGGCCCGCGTCACCGCCGTTGCGGCTGCGCCCGGTTCCTCGCGCACCTCGCCATCGCCGCCGCCATCCACCAGCGGACACACCCAATAAGCCTGCGCGCCGCCCGCCAGATGCCGCGCCAGAGCGTCCAGCACATCCTCCAGCCGTTGCAGGCTGATCACCCGCGTATCCACCGGCTGCCGCCCCGGCGGCCGCTCGTCCAGCCGCGACACGTCCATCTCGCCGAAATTCGCCAGCGCCAGCGTGCGCGGAATCGGGGTCGCGGTCATCACCAGCAGGTGCGGCGCGCGCTGGCCCTTTTCCGCCAGCATCAGCCGCTGCGCCACGCCAAAGCGGTGCNNTGCTGCTCGTCCACCACCGCCAGCCCCAGGTCGCGATATTCCACGCCCGCCTGAAAAATCGCGTGCGTGCCGATGATGATGTCAATCGTGCCCGCCGCCAGCGCCATCAGCGTCGCCTCGCGCGCCTTGCCCTTGTCCCGGCCGGAAAGGAACGCCAGCCGCACCGGCAGCCCGGCCAGCATGGCCTGCATCGTCGCGAAATGCTGCCGCGCCAGCAGATCGGTGGGCGCCAGCAGCGCGCCCTGCGCGCCGGCCTCCACCGCCATCAGCAGGCTGGCGGCCGCCACCACGGTTTTCCCCGATCCCACATCCCCCTGCAACAGCCGCAGCATCGCGGCCGACTGCGCCACATCGCCGGTCACATCCAGGATCGCCCGCCGCTGCGCGCCTGTGAGGCTGAACGGCAGCGCCGCGATAAAGGCGTCTACCAGCCGGCCATCGCCCGCCAGCACCCGGCTGCGCGCCCGTCGCCGCCGCGCCCGCACCAGCGCCCAGGCCAGTTGCCCCGACAACATCTCGTCATAGGCGAGCCGGTCGCGCGCCATGCCTGCGCCCGGTTCCTGATGCGCGGCGCGCATCGCCGCGCCAAAATCCGGCCAGCGCTGCTTTGCCAGCATGGATGGCTCGATCCATTCCCCCATCACCGGCAGCCGCTGCAACGCGCCCTCCACCAGCGCCGCCATCCGCCGGCTCGTCAGCCCCTCCGTCAGCGGATAAACGGGTTCGGCCTCCACAGCTTCCGTCACGATTTCCGGATGCGCCATCTGGAATCGCGCCTGCCAAAGCTCAAGCTTCCCGGCGATGACATAGGATTCGCCCAGCTTGAACCGGCGCGAAAGCCCTTCGCCCGCCCGCCCGAAAAAGGCCAGCGACAGCCCCAGCCCGCCGGCATCGTCTGCCATCACCCGCACCGGTCCGCGCCCGCGCGCGGCCTCGCGTCCGGTTATCACCACCCGCAACGCCACCCGCTCGCCCTCGCGTCCGTCCACCAGCCGGTCGAGCCAGTGCGTCCGCCGCCAGCCGACGGGCAGATGAAACAGCAGGTCGCGCACCCGGACGATATCCAGCCGCGCCAGCGCCCGCACCAGCGCCGGCCCGACACCGGCCAGCGACTCAACTTCGGCAAACAGGGGGTTGAGGCGTTCGGGGCGCATGGCCTAAGCGATAGTGGCGAGTGGAGCGGCCTGCAATTCAGCAGCGCCGCCATTGGCGCGTGGAGAGCAGAATATGAGCGCCATTCCCGAAAGCCGCCTGAAGCGCGCCCTGTGGCGCGCCGATCATCGCGGCACCAGGGAGGCCGACATGCTGATCGGCGGCTTCGCCAGACGCCACCTCGCGCAGATGACGCAAGCCGAGCTGGACTGGTTCGAAACGCTGTTGGAGGAGCAGGATGTGGACATCATGGCCTGGGCGTTGCGCACCGCGGAACCACCCGAACAGCTGCAATGCCCGATGATGGACCGACTGATGGACCTGGATTATATCCGGCTGGCCCCGCGCTGATGCTGCCGATCGCCGATATCCTCAGCCCGCCCGGCGGCACCATGCTGGGCAATGCCCCGGCCGGCCTGTTGCCGCTGCTCACCGCCTGTCTCGCCCGCGCGGTGGCGCTGGATGGCGGCCGCACCATCGTCGTCGTGGCCGATGATGCGGCAGCGCGCCAGCTGGTGGATACCGTCCCGGTTTTTGCGCCCGATGTAACGCCCATCTGGCTTCCGGCCTGGGATTGCCTGCCCTATGATCGCGCCTCGCCGGCGCAACCGGTGCTGGCCCGACGCCTCGCCGCGCTCGCCCGCATCGCCGCCCCGCCCGTATCGGCTGAACTGCTGATCACCACGGCCGCCGCCATCACCCAGCGCCTGCTGCCGAAATCCCGCATCGCCGAGGCGACCATCCGCCTTGCACCCGGCGTCGCCATCGCGCGCGACGCGCTCATCGCCTCGCTCATCCGCGCCGGTTTCACCCGGGTCGAAACCGTCACAGACGCCGGGGACTTCGCCGTGCGCGGCGGCCTGGTGGATCTTTTCCCCGCCGGCCACCCACAGGCCGTCCGCCTCGATTTCTTCGGCGACGAGATTGACGCCGTCCGCCTGATGGACCCGTCCACCCAGCTCACCATTGGCCGGTCCGATGGCTTCACGCTGCTGCCGGCCTCTGAACTGATGCTGGATGAAGACCGCATCCGCCGCTTCCGTGGCCGCTGGCTCGAACGCTTCGGCGCCACCGCCACCGCCGATCCGCTTTATCAGGCGGCGTCAGACGGCCGCCGCCTTCCGGGTCTCGAACATTTCCTGCCGCTGTTCGAGGAGCGGCTGGTCACGCTGTTTGACTGGCTTGCCCCCAATGACCGGCTGATCGTCGATCATGGTGCCGCATCCGCTGCCACCGCGCGCTTTGAATCCATCAATGATTATTACCATAATCGCGAATCGGCCCTGAAAGAGCGGCCAAAGGGCAAGCAGCGCCTGAGCGGCGCGATCTACCGCCCGCTTGGCCCAACCGCCCTCTATCTGTCCGCCGCTGATCTCGAAGCCGGTTACGCCGCCGCCCATGCCATCCGCACCAACCCGTTCGATGTGCTGGCCGGCATAGACCTGACCGCCCGCCCGGCCCCTGATTTCGCCCCCGCGCGTGTGGCGGCCGCCGCGCAAGGCCCCAGCATCTATGCAGCACTGGGCAGCGCGCTTAAGGAGCGGGCAGGGCAGCGCCTCATCCTCGCCAGCTATTCCGAAGGCAGCCGCAGCCGCCTCGCCTCGCTGATCGCCGAACAGGGCGGCCCGGCGCTGGCCATGGCCGAAAGCTGGCAACAGGCGATGGCGCTGGCGCTCCGCTCGCCCACCGCCATCGTTCTGCCGCTCGACACCGGCTTCCGCCTGCCAGACCTCGAATTATGGACTGAGCAGGACATGCTGGGCGACCGGCTGGTCCGCCGCCGCTCGCAGAAAAAGGCCGACGCCTTCCTGAAAGACCTGGAATCGCTCGATGCCGGCGAACTGGTGGTCCATCGCGATCATGGCGTCGGCCGCTTCATCGGCCTTCTGGCCATCACGGTGGATGGGGCCGCGCACGACACCGTTGCGCTTGAATATCTGGGCGGCGACAAGCTCTACATTCCGGTTGAAAATCTCGACCTGCTCTCGCGCTATGGTTCCGAATCCGAAGACGTGGCGCTCGACAGGCTGGGCGGCACCGGCTGGCAGGCCCGCAAGGCCCGCATGAAGGAGCGTATCCGCGAAATCGCACACGCCCTGCTGGCCACCGCCGCCCGCCGCGCCACCCGCCCGGCCGACAGTTTCGCGCCCGATGCCCAGGCCTATGCCGCCTTCCTCGACACTTTCCCCTGGGCCGAGACCGAAGACCAGTTGCGCGCCACCGCCGATGTGCTGGAGGATCTGTCCGCCGGCCGGCCGATGGACCGGCTCATCTGCGGCGATGTCGGTTTCGGCAAAACCGAGGTTGCGCTGCGCGCCGCCCATGTCGCTGCCACGGCGGGCGCACAGGTCGCCGTCATCTGCCCCACCACGCTGCTGGCGCGCCAGCACGCCGCCACCTTCCGTGATCGTTTCAGCGGCACCGCGCTCGAAGTCAGGGCATTGAGCCGCCTCATCCCCGCCGCCGAAGCCAGAGCCACCCGCGAGGGCCTCGCCAGCGGCAAGGTCGATATCGTCGTCGGCACGCACGCGCTGCTGGCCAAATCCATCGCATTTGCCCGGCTCGGCCTCGTCATCGTGGATGAAGAACAGCGGTTCGGCGTTACCCACAAGGAACGGCTGAAAGAGCTGCGGGCGGATGTCCACATGCTCACGCTTACCGCCACACCCATTCCGCGCACGCTGCAAATGGCGTTGAGCGGCATCCGCGAACTCTCCGTTATCGCCACGCCGCCGGTTGATCGCCTTGCCGTGCGCACCACGGTTGCGCCCTTTGATCCGGTTGTCGTGCGCGAAGCGCTGCTGCGCGAACATTATCGCGGCGGCCAAAGCTTCATCGTCGTCCCCCGCATCACCGATCTCACCGACATTGAAGCCTTCCTGCGCGAACAGGTGCCCGAGGTTCGCCCCGTCACCGCGCATGGCCAGATGGCCCCGTCGGAGATCGAGGACCGGATGACCGCTTTTTATGAACAGCGGTTCGACGTGCTGCTGGCCACCAGCATCATCGAATCCGGCCTCGACATCCCCAATGCCAACACGTTGATTGTCCATCGCGCCGACATGTTCGGCCTGGCGCAGCTCTATCAGATTCGCGGCCGCGTCGGCCGCGCCAAGCGCCGCGCCTATGCGCTGCTGACCACCAATCCCGAAGGCAGCATCACCCCGGCCGCCGAAAAGCGGCTGCAAGTGCTCGCCAGCCTCGATTCGCTGGGCGCCGGCTTCGAACTCGCCAGCCATGATCTCGATCAGCGCGGCGCCGGCAATCTGCTGGGCGATGAGCAGTCCGGCCATATCCGCGAAGTCGGCTTCGAACTCTATCAGTCGATGCTGGAGGATGCGATTATCGCCGCCCGTGCCGAAGCGCGCGGCCTGAAACCGCCCGAAGACCCGTCGTCACCCACCATCTCGGTCGATGCGCCGGTGATGATACCGGAAGATTATGTGCCCGATCTGGCGCTGCGCATGGCGCTTTATCGCCGCGCGGCTGATCTGAAAGACAAGCCCGGCATCGAATCCTTCGCTGCCGAGATGATCGACCGCTTCGGCCCGCTGCCCGAACCCGCCGCCAATCTGCTGAAGATTGTGGAGGCCCGCAATGCCGCCCGCCGCGCCGGCGTGCAGAAGATCGAGGTTGGCCCCAGGGGCGCGCTCGTCACCTTCGTGAACGATAATTTCGCCAACCCGGCCGGCCTTGTCGAATGGCTGAACCGGCTGAAGGGGCAGGCACGGCTGCGGCCGGATCAGAAGCTGTTCCTGTCCCGCGATTTCGGCAATGCGCAGGCCCGCCTGTCCGGGGCGGTTTCACTGGCGCGCGGGCTGGCGCAGGCCGCCCAGCAGGGGGCGGGCGCAGCCGCGGCATCACCACCCCCCACAGCGGATCGCGCGCTGAAACCCCGCCCGGCACCCGCTTCCATCGGCGTGTTCAAATCCAAATCCCGCCGATAGGCCGTCCCCCTCCCAATTTCGGCACCCTCCCAATTTGGTCCCCCCCATTTTAGCTTTGTTCCGCGCGCCTGTTCCGCCTAGAACAGCCCTTATGCAACGCCCGCTCATCGACGGCTTCGGACGGCGTATCACCTACGTCCGCCTCTCTGTGACCGACCGCTGCGACTTTCGCTGCACCTATTGCATGCCGTCAGACATGCAGTTCCTGCCGCGCGCCGAGGTGCTGACGCTCGAAGAGCTGGAGCAGATCGCCGCCGCCTTTGTGGCGCGCGGCGTCACCCGCATCCGCCTCACCGGCGGCGAGCCACTGGTGCGCAAGGGCTTTGGCACCCTCGCCCGTGCCATCGGCCGCCATGTCGGCCAGGGCCTCGAAGAACTCACGCTCACCACCAACGGCAGCCAGCTTGCGCGCCATGTCCCCGATCTGCTCGCCGCCGGCATCCGCCGCATCAATGTCAGCCTCGATACGCTGGACGCCGCCCGCTTCCGCCACATCACCCGGCGCGGCGATCTCACCCCGGTGCTGGAAGGCATCGCCGCCGCATCCGCCGCCGGCATCGCCATCAAGATCAATATGGTGGCGCTGAAGGGCCTGAACGCGGATGAAATTCCTGGAATGATGGCCTGGTGCGCCGAACGCGGCCACAGTCTCACCTTCATCGAAACCATGCCGCTGGGGCTGGTGGAGGAGGACCGGACAGACCGTTACCTGCCGCTCACCACTGTTCGCGCCCGGATAGAAGAGCGGCTCACGCTGGACCCGTTGAGCGAGCGCAGCGGCGGCCCGGCCCGCTATGTCCGCGTGCGCGAAACCGGGCAGAAGCTCGGCTTCATCACGCCGCTCACCCATAATTTCTGCGAAAGCTGCAATCGGGTGCGCGTCACCGCCACCGGCACGCTCTATATGTGCCTTGGCCAGGACGATCGCGTCGAACTGCGCGACATCCTGCGCGAAGGCGGGCCGGAGGCGCTGGGCGCCGCCTTTGACCATGCCATGAAGAAAAAGCCGCAAGGCCATGATTTCCTGATTGAACGTCGCGCCGCAAAGCCCGCCGTTCAGCGCCACATGTCCACCACCGGCGGCTGATGACGCTGCCGCGCCTTGGCCTCCTCGTCTCCAACACGCCGCAGGCGCTGGCGGCGGCAGAGGAGATGCGCGCCGTCACCACCTTCGTCGATGGCCGCGATGCGGAGGTGCTGGTTGCCATCGGCGGCGACGGCTTCATGCTCGCTGTCCTCCACCGCGTGCTGAAATCCGTCAACAAGCGCCCGGTGTTCGGCATGAATCGCGGCACCATCGGCTTCCTGATGAACCATTACAGCCGCGACGCGCTCCCTGAACGTGTCGCCGCCGCCCGCAGCTTCTTCCTCTCGCCGCTCACCATGGAGGCAAGCAACGGCCGGGCGCGCGTGACCATTTCGCCGGCCATCAACGAAGTCTCGCTGCTGCGCGAAACCCGTCAGGCCGCGAAGATCGAGATCAGCATCGACGGCAAGGTCCGCCTCCCCGAACTGGCCTGCGACGGTGTGCTGGTTGCCACCCCTGCCGGCTCCACCGCCTATAATCTCTCGGCGCGCGGCCCCATCCTGCCGCTGGATTGCGACCTGCTGGCGCTCACGGCGATCAGCCCGTTCCGCCCGCGCCGCTGGCACGGCGCGCTCGTCCCCAGCCGATCGGTCGTGGAGTTCCGCATCCTGGAGGCCGACCACCGCCCGGTCAGCGCGGTTGCGGACCAGCGCGAGGTGCGCGACGTCCGCCATGTCCGCATCGCGTCGGATCCCGGCCACCGTCTCGAACTGCTGTTCGACCCGGATTATGCGCTGGACGACCGCATCCTGATGGAACAGTTTCTGAGCTAAAATAATGGGAAGGGAGGATATCATGACTTTCATCCGCGAGGATGTGCAGCAACTGCTGGCCATGATGGCCGCCGTTGGCGGCCCGAAGATGCACGAGGTGGACCCGGCAACGGCCCGCATGATGTATCTGCAAATGGGTGCCATCGCGGAAAAGCCCGCCGACCCCGGCGTCGCCACGCAGGATTTCACCATCCCCGGCCCCGCCGGCGCCATTCCGGCGCGCAGCTACCGCCCCGCCAATGCGGCCGGCGATGGCACCGCCATATTGTTCTGCCATGGCGGCGGCTGGGTGATCGGGGACCTCGCATCGCATCATAGCCTCGTTGCCGAACTTGCCAGACTGACAGGCTTTAATGTCGTCGCCATCGACTACCGCCTCGCCCCCGAAGCCCCCTGGCCGGCCGCCGTGGAGGACGCGTTCGCCGCCGCGCGCTACCTCGCCGCCGCGCCCGCCGCGCTCGGCTTCCCGGTCAGCCGCCTCATCCTCTGCGGCGATTCCGCCGGCGGCAATCTGTCGGCCATCACCGCCCGCGCGCTGCGCCAAGAGCTGCCGATTGCCGCGCAATGGCTGATCTATCCCGGCGTGGACATGACGATAACAGACGGCTCCATGGCGGAGTTCGCCGATGGCTATGTCCTGACCGCTGCCGCGATGACATGGTTTGCTCAACATTATGCCGCCGATCCGCTGCACCCCAACGCCTCCCCGGCGCTGTCGGACGATTGGGACAATCTCCCGCCCGCCCTTGTCTTCACCTGCGGCCTTGATCCGCTACGCGATCAGGGCCGCGCCTATGCCGCAAAGATGGTTGCGGCCGGGACCCGCACCATCTTCCGCGAAGCGCCGGGCCAGATTCACGGCGCCGCGCAGCTGCGACTCGCCCTTCCATCCGCCCAGGCCGACCTCGAAGGTCAGGCCGCCGATCTGAAAGCCCTGCTGGCGTGAAAATCCGCGAAAGCCTGCCCTACCGTTCCGGCGTCGGCATCATGCTGGTGAACGCCGATGGCCTTGTCTTTGTCGGCCAGCGCTTCGATTCCCAGGTGGAGGCCTGGCAGATGCCGCAAGGCGGCATCGATGCGGGCGAGGAGCCATGGCCGGCAGCACTGCGGGAGCTGGAGGAGGAAACCGGCGTCCGCCCGCATCTGGTGGCACCCTTGGCCGAAACCAGCGACTGGCTGCTCTATGACCTGCCGGACGACCTGCTCGGCAAAATCTGGAAGGGCAGATATCGCGGCCAGCGCCAGAAATGGTTTGCCATGCGCTTCCTCGGCACCGACGCGGACATCGATCTTGCCGCCCATGCCGACGCCGGCCACGCCGAATTCAAAAGCTGGAAATGGGCCACGCTGGACCGTTTGGCCGACCTCATCGTCCCCTTCAAACGCGACCTCTACACCGCGCTGATAGCCGAACTGGGCAGCAAAATCGGCGCTAGATAAGCCCGGCCAGCGGGCTGGACGGATCGGCATAGCGCCGCACTCCCATCCGGCCGGCCAGCCAGGCGTCGCGCCCGGCCTCCACTGCGGCCTTCATCGCGCGTGCCATCCGCACCGGGTCTTTGGCCTCTGCAATGGCGGTGTTCATCAGCACGCCGTCGCAGCCAAGCTCCATCGCAATCGCCGCGTCGGACGCCGTGCCCACGCCCGCATCCACCAGCACCGGCACGCGCGCATTCTCCACGATCAGCCTGATGGTGATGCGGTTCCGGATGCCCAGCCCGGAACCAATCGGCGCGCCCAGCGGCATCACCGCGCACGCACCCGCTTCCTCCAGCCGCTTGGCCACGATCGGATCGTCGCTGGTATAGACCATCACGTCAAACCCGTCCTTCACCAGCGTTTCGGTCGCCCGGATCGTCTCCACCACATCGGGATAGAGCGTCTTCTGGTCCGCCAGCACCTCCAGCTTCACCAGATTCCAGCCGCCGGCTTCCCGCGCCAGCCGCAATGTGCGCACCGCGTCCTCGGCGGTGAAACAGCCCGCCGTATTGGGCAGATAGGTGATGGTCTTCGGGTCGATGAAATCCGTCAGCTTCGGCTGGTTGGGGTCCGTCAGATTCACCCGCCGCACCGCCACCGTCACGATTTCCGCGCCGGATGCCGCCACAGCGGCCGCATTCTGCGCATAATCGCGATATTTCCCCGTGCCCACGATCAGCCGCGACTTGAACGTGCGCCCCGCCACCGTCCAATCATCATCCATCCCGCCACCCACAAAATGCACCACTTCCAGCCTGTCGCCATCGGCCAGCCGGGTTTGCCCCCACTGGCTGCGGGGCGCGATTTCCAGATTATGCTCCACGGCCACCCGCCCGCCTTCCAGCGCCAGCGCCGCCAGCAGGTCTGCGATCGTCGCGCCGGCGGCCAGCGTGCGCGGTTCGCCGTTCAGGGTGATGGTAAGCGTCATGAAAGCCTCTATAGGGGCGCAAACGCCAACGTCCAGCCACCAGGAAAGCCGCCATGCCCGATCTCGTTCTCGTCCTCAACGGACCCAATCTCAACCTCCTCGGCACGCGGGAGCCGGAGGTCTATGGCCGGCAGACGCTGGACGATATCGCCGAACTGCTCAGCGAAAAGGGCCGCCTGCTCAATATCGAGGTTGATTGCCGCCAGTCGAATCATGAAGGCCATCTGATCGACTGGCTGCACGAGGCTGCCGACGTCCGCGCGCTCGCCGTCATCCTGAACGGCGGTGCCTACAGCCACAGCTCGATTGCCATCCGCGATGCCATAAAGTCCATCGCAACGCCGGTCATCGAGGTGCATCTCTCCAACCCAGCCGCGCGCGAATCCTTCCGCCATGTCAGCCATTTGTCACCCGTCGCTGCCGGCGTTATTCAAGGTTTCGGTGTCCGCTCCTATCTGCTCGCGCTGGACGCGGCTGCCGCAATGCGGCAAGGTTGACGCTTAACAGAAATTACAAATATTGGGACAGCATATGAGCCATGGGGATAAAGACGCGGCCGCGAAAGGCGCGGCTGCCAAAGACGGGGCCGGCAAGGATGCCGCCAAAATGCGGGTAGAGCTTGAGCTGGTCCGCGAGCTCGCCAAATTGCTGGACGAGACCAATCTCTCCGAAATCGAAGTGCAGGATGGCGATCGCGCCGTGCGCGTCGCCCGTCAGATCGGCGGCCAGCTGCTTGCCGCGGCGCCGGTTGCCGCACCGGCCGCCGCGCCCGCCGCCGCACCGCTCGCCGCCGCACCGGCCGAACATCCCGGCACGGTGCGCTCGCCGATGGTCGGCACCGCCTATCTGTCAGCAGAGCCGGGCTCCGCCGCCTTCATCACCGAAGGCACGGCCGTGGCACAGGGCGACACCCTGCTCATCGTGGAGGCGATGAAGGTGATGAACCCCATCATCGCCCCCAGATCGGGCACCGTGAAGGCGATTCTGGTCGCCAACGAACAGCCGGTCGAGTTCGATCAGCCGCTCGTCGTTATCGAATAGCCCGGCGCGCCTGATGTTCAACAAGATTTTGATCGCCAATCGTGGCGAAATCGCGCTCCGCATCCTGCGCGCCGCGCGCGATCTCGGCATCAAGACCGTCGCTGTTCACAGCACGGCAGACACCAGCGCCAAACATGTGCGGCTGGCGGACGAGGCCATCTGCATCGGCCCGCCGGCGGCTGCCGACAGCTATCTCAACATCCCCAACATCATCGCGGCCGCCGAAATCGCGCAGGCCGATGCCATTCACCCCGGCTATGGCTTCCTCTCTGAGAATGCCCGCTTTGCGGAGATTGTAGAGGAGCATAAAATCACCTGGATCGGCCCCAGCCCCGCTCATATCCGCATGATGGGGGACAAGGTGGAAGCCAAGCGCACGGCCGTGCGCCTTGGCCTGCCCGTCGTTCCCGGCTCCGACGGCCCGGTGGAAAATGTGGCGGAAGCCCGCGCCGTGGCGGAAGAATTCGGCTACCCCGTCCTTGTCAAGGCATCCGCCGGCGGGGGAGGGCGCGGCATGAAGGTGGTGGAAAACGCCGCCATGCTGGAGGGCGCCTTCACCCAGGCCCGGCAGGAGGCCAAGGCCGCCTTTGGCTATGACACGGTCTATATCGAAAAATATCTCGGCAACCCGCGCCATATCGAGTTCCAGATTTTCGGCGACGGCAAGGGCAATGCCATCCATCTGGGCGAGCGGGACTGTTCCATCCAGCGCCGCCACCAGAAGCTGATCGAGGAAAGCCCGTCCCCCATCATCAGCGCGGCGGAACGCGCGACCATGGGCGAACGCTGCGCCAAAGCCATGGCCGACCTTGGCTATCGCGGTGCCGGCACCATCGAATTCCTGTGGGAAGATGGCGCGTTCTTCTTCATCGAGATGAACACCCGCCTGCAAGTGGAGCATCCGGTTACAGAAGCCGTCACCGGCGTCGATCTGGTGGCCGAACAGTTCCGCGTCGCCGCCGGCCTGCCGATGTCCGTTACCCAGACCGACATCAGCTTCCGTGGCCATGCCATCGAATGCCGCATCAATGCGGAGGATCCCGCCAGCTTCGCCCCGTCGCCGGGCACCGTCACCGATTGGCACACGCCCGGCGGGCTGGGCGTCCGCGTCGATTCCGCGCTCTACAGCGGCTATCGCGTGCCACCCTATTATGACAGCCTGATCGCCAAGCTGATCGTCCACGCCGAAACCCGCGATCTGGCCATCGCACGCATGAGCCGCGCGCTGGAGGAAATGGTCATCGGCGGCATCAAAACCACCGGCCCGCTCCACCAGCGCCTGATGACCGAACCCGATTTCCGCTCCGGCAACTACAGCATAAAATGGCTGGAAGCCCTGCTGGCCAAGCAAAAATAAGCGCCGCCCCCAGCGGGGGAGGGGGTCAGGCGAAACATGGCGGAGGGGAGCTTGGTGAAGGGGAGCATGGTGGAGGGGTGTCAGCGTCGCCCGTAACGCGACAATATATGCGACTATTTTTCTCTGCTTCGTCACCCCGTGCCTGACACGGGGCAAGGCTTCTCCCCCCGTCACTAATACCAACCCCTAAACCACCCCGCCGATAAAGCCGCCGCCCAGCACCCGGCCCCCATCATAGCAAACCGCCGCCTGTCCCGGCGCCACACCATATTGCGGTGCGTCAAACATGATCCGCCCGCCGCCTGCATCCATCATCAGCCATCCCGGCACCAATGGCGCCATGGACCGCAGCTTCACCGTCACCGCCATCCCCGCCGGCCCCGGTGCCGCGCCAAGCCAGTTCATCCGCTCCAGCGTCACGCCGGCCACCGCCAGCGCGGATCGCGGCCCCACCACCACCCGGTTCGTCGCCGGCTCCAGCCGCACCACATACAGCGGCTCGGCCTGTCCGCCGACATCCAGCCCGCGCCGCTGCCCGATGGTAAAGCCGATCAGCCCGGCGTGCCGCCCCAGCACATGCCCATCCGCATCCACAATCTCGCCGGGCGCATCCGCCTCCGGCCGCAGCTTCGTCACGACCGTCCGATAGTCGCCNNAAGCAGATGTCCTGGCTGTCGGGCTTCCCCGCCACGCGCAGGCCGAAATGCTCCGCCAGCCGCCGCACCGCCGGCTTCCCCAATCCGCCCAGGGGAAAGCGCAGCCGGTCGAGCTGCGCGGCCGTCGTTGCAAACAGGAAATAGCTCTGATCCTTCGAAGCATCCGCTGCCCGGTGCAGTTCCGTGCCATCTTTCCCGTCCAGCCGCTGCACATAATGGCCCGTCACCAGCGATTCCGCGCCCAGATCGTCGGCCACCTGCAACAGGTCGCGAAATTTCACCGTCTGGTTGCAGGTGATGCAGGGAACCGGGGTGCGGCCCCGCAGATAGGAGTCCGCAAATTCCTCCATCACTTCGGCGCGAAACGCCGAGGCATAGTCGAGCACATAATGGGCAAAGCCCATGGTGTCGGCCACATGCCGCGCGTCTGAAATATCGCTTCCGGCGCAGCAGGCGCCCACGCGCGCCGGCGCATCATCATGATCCGAAAGCCGCAGCGTCACCCCGATGGTCTCGCAGCCACGGGCATGGGCAAGCGCTGCCACCACACTCGAATCCACCCCGCCCGACATGGCCACCACCACGCGCGCACCAGCGGCCGGCAGTCCGGCGGATGCCGCTGCCAACAGCGCCGGCAGACCCTCGTCCTGGGCCATAGAGTTAACAGTCCTTTGCACTCATTTACCGATCATTGGTCTATTAACATCCTGTCCGTTCCTCAATCCACCCGGCCACCGGCCGTGAAAGGAGGGAGTTCGGGCAAGGTCGCGGCACCCACGGGAAAGCCGGCGCACCGGCATCGATGGTCAGGAGATGGGGCCGGAACTGCCGTGGCGCAAGGCAGGGGTGCCAAAGCCTGGTCGCGTTGCCGCATGCTGTGCGGTGGGCCGAAAATGTTGAAACGGTCAGCACCTGCCAACGGCGGGAATGGCCAGGTTGTAAGGGGAGTATCCAGGGCGTGAGCAAGTTGATAGTCAGAAGCGCGAATGCGGATGCAGCTACCGACAAGGTCGCTGATCCGGTCCTCGCGCACCGCGCTGGCCTCACGGTCCACGCCGGTCTCCCGGATGCACCACCGCGTCCCGTCTCGGTTCCGGGGCCGCTCGGCGTCGCGCTCACGCTCGACACGCTGCCGCCGCCAGACACAAGCCGCTGGGTTGTGCGCCGCAAGGCAGAGGTGCTCGCCGCCATATCCGGCGGCCTGCTCTCCGAAGCCGAGGCCTGCGCCCGTTACCGTCTGTCGCCCGAAGAACTGGAGCTGTGGCAGCAAGCCGTTGAACGCGCCGGCGTTCCGGGCCTGCGCGTCACCCGCATCCAGCTCTACCGCGATTTCGAACTGCCCCGCCGCCACCCCGCTGTCGCTTCCGCCGAAGCCGGGGTCGTCTGGTAGCCCGATGCAGCGTCCGAACCTCCCCATGTTTCAGGAGAAACATGATGCCATATACGACTGAACTCGATCGCCCGCAGCGCGCGGAGCACCCGGCCCGAACCGGCGGCCTGCTGGGCATCACCCATGGCAACCGCAGCTATGCCTTTGACGCCGCCGCCCAGGGGTCCGGCGGCGCACCCGCAGGTCAGTCGCGCACCGTCCATGGCACGCCCTCGGCCGCGCGCCAGCAGCGCCTGCTGCTGGTGGACGACGACCGGCTGCTGACGGACACGCTGGAACGGCTGCTCGAATCCGCCAATTTCGCGGTCTATGCAACAGCGCAGGGCGGCGACGCCGTCGATCTGGCCCGCACCTATCGCTTCGACCTCGCGATCCTTGACCTGTCGCTCCCGGACATGAGCGGACATGCCGTGCTGGCCTCTTTCCGGCAAGACCGGCCGGACATGCCGGTCATCATCCTGTCGGGTGCCACCGAGCTGGATTCAAAGCTGCATGTGCTGGACGCCGGGGCCGATGACTATGTCACCAAGCCCTTTCAGGTGGACGAGCTGATTGCCCGCATTCACGCGGTGTTGCGCCGCGCGCGCGCCACCGCGCCCGCCAAAATGCAACTGGGCCGGCTCACCATCGACTTCACCACGCATCGCGCGCTGGTCGATGATCTGGTCGTGCCGTTGACCGGCAAGGAATTTGCCTGCCTGGAGTTTCTTGCCTCCCGGCGCGGCTCCACCGTCACCAAGGAAATGTTCCTCGCCCATCTTTATGCCGGACGCGACGAGCCGGAGATGAAGATCATCGACGTGTTCATCTGCAAACTGCGCCGCAAATTGAGCGACAGCGGTGCCGCGGGTATCATCGAAACCGTCTGGGGCCGGGGCTACACCATCCCCGCCTGAGCGCTACTTCCGCCGCTTGCGCTCCTCTGCAAGCGCCCGCACCACCCCGCGCATGGTCCGCACCTCCTGCGCCGTCCAGCCCGGCCGCGCCAGCATGGAGGCGAGCGCCCGCCTGGTGGCGGGCGAACGGTCCGGCACATGAAAAAAGCCGGCTTCCTCCAGCGCGTCTTCCATGAAGGCGATCAATCCCGCCAGTTCCGCATGTGATGCCGGCACCCGATCCGGCGCCGCCCGCATCGGCTGCTCCTCGGCCTGAAACCATTCATGCGCCACCAGCAGCACCGCCTGCGCCAGATTGAGCGAGCCGAAATCCGGGTTCACCGGGCAGGTGATGATCGTCCCCACCGCCGCCAGATCATCCGCGGTCAGGCCGGACCGCTCCGGCCCGAACAATATGCCCGATTTCAGCCCATCGGCCGCCGCGTCCCGCATCATCCGGGCCGCTTCGCGCGGTGTCACCACCGGCACCTGCAACTCACGCGGCCGCATGGTGGTGGCAAACAGCAGATGGCAATCCGCCAGCCCTTCAGCCACGGATTCCACCACCACGGCCCGCTCCAGCACCCAATCCGCCCCGGCCGCCGGCGGCCCCGCATCCGGATTGGGCCATCCATCCCGCGGCGACACCAGCCGCAGCTCATCCAGCCCGAAATTCCCCATGGCCCGCGCCACCATGCCGATATTCATCCCCAGTTGCGGACGAACCAGCACTACAGCCGGCAAAGGCAAAACCTCATCAATCATAACGCCCCATACCCCCAAATTCCGCCCCCGCAAGGGGAGGGGGAGCATCCAGACGATGGTGATGGGCTGTTTCCCCATCCGGAACGCGCCCCCCTCCCCAAAGCCGCGCGCCACCGCTAAAAGCCCCACCCATGCCCAACCTCCCGATCCCGCCCTTCCACCAGCGCTTCGCCAGCCTGGCCGCCACCCGCTGGCGCTATCCGCTGGCGCTTATCGCCGGCTGGCTTGTCGCCATGGCCATGGAGCCGGTGGCTGCCCCCATCGCCGGCATCGCCGGGCTGGCACTGTTCAT
The DNA here is from genome assembly GCA_002422985.1 of Sphingomonadales bacterium UBA6171. GTDB lineage: Bacteria > Pseudomonadota > Alphaproteobacteria > Sphingomonadales > Sphingomonadaceae > Sandaracinobacteroides. Next base: position 22,264 of record DITZ01000028.1, on the reverse strand, counting down.
CGCGCTCCTCGGCACCCGCCCGCCGTCCGAATCGCTGCGCCTCGGCCTCGCCTTTGGCCTTGCCCATTTCGCCGCCGGTCTCAGCTGGATCGCCCAGGCCTTCTCCTTCCAGTCCAGCATGCCGGCCGCCATGGGCATCGTCGCCGTTTTCGGTCTGGCGGCCTTCCTCGCGCTCTATCCCGCGATCGCCGCTTATGCCGCCCGCCGGCTCACCGGCCGCATCGTGCCCCTCACTTTCCTGCTCGCCGGCCTGTTCACGCTCACTGAAATCCTGCGCGGCACGCTGTTCACCGGCTTTGCCTGGCACCCGCTGGGTGCCGCCTTCCTGCCGCTTCCCATCATCTCCGGCCTCGCCGCCCATATCGGCGCCAATGGCCTCAGCGCTATCCTCATCCTCACCGGCGGTGCCGTCGCCACCCTCATCCTCGCGCCCCGTTCACCGGGCGCGCCCATCCTGTTCGCCGCCATCCTTGCCATCGCGCTCAGCGGCAAACTCACCCAGCCACCCCGGTCAGGCCAGCCGGCCAGCGGCCCCACCTTCCTGCTTGTGCAAACCGGCACCAGCATCGCCGACAAAAACGCCCCCGGCGGCCTTGAACGCAGCCTGTCGGCCGCCATCGCCCAAAGCCGCGCCGCGCTCCCCGGCAACCCCACCGCCATCATCTGGCCCGAAGCCACGGTCGAGTTTCCCATGGAGGAAATGCCCATCCTCCGCCGCCAGCTCACCCAGGACTTTGCGCCGCAAACCCTGCTCGTCACCGGCGGCGTGGCGCTGGAGCGCGGCGCAGACGGCATGATAAGCGGTGCCCGCAACAGTTTCTATGCGCTGGACTATCAGGGCAATATCCTCGCCCGCTATGATAAATCACACCTTGTGCCCGGCGGCGAATATCTGCCCTTGCGCGCCATCGCCGAGCCGCTCGGCCTCGCGCGCCTTGTCCCCGGCACGCTCGATTTCCTGCCCGGCGATGGCCCCGTCACCTGGAACCTCCCCGGCCTGCCGGCGCTGTCCCCCAACATCTGCTATGAAATCATCTTCCCCGCTGCCGTGGTAAAGCGTGACCATCGCCCGCAGGCTATCATCACCATCTCCAACGACGCATGGTTCGGCGATCATGGGCCCCCGCAACACCATGCCCAGGCACGGCTGCGCGCGCTGGAGGAGGGGCTGCCCATCCTGCGCGTCACCCCCACGGGGCTGACCGGCCTGATCGGGCCGGATGGCGCCATGCTCGCCACACTGCCGCGCGGAGCGGCGGCGACGCTCAGCGTCCGCCTGCCGGCACCCCGGCCTGTGACGCTCTTCGCCCGCTTCGGCCTCATCGCGCCGGGGGTCTTTGCCCTGCTGCTCATCGCAGTCGGATACGCGCTTCATCGCAGAAAGACATAAACAAGTCTTTATATCACTTGCCAACACCGCGCCCGATGGCTAGCGCACAAGAGATTTCCAAAGGGAGCAGATTATGGCCCGCAGCAATTTCACCTTCACCTCGGAATCCGTTTCCGAAGGCCATCCGGACAAGGTGGCAGACCAGATTTCCGACACCGTCGTCGATTTCATGCTCGCCCGCGATCCCCAGGCCCGCATCGCCTGCGAAACGCTCGTCACCACGCAGCGCATCTGGCTGGCCGGCGAGATCCGCTGCAAGGGCGTGTTCGACCTTGCCGCCAATCCGGACACCGGCGGCTGGGCCCCCGGCGTGCGCGACCAGATTGAACAGGCGGTGCGCGGCACCGTGCGCGCCATCGGCTATGAGCAGGAAGGCTTCCACTGGCAGACCGCCACCTTCGAAAACCATCTGCACGGCCAGTCCGACCATATCGCCCAGGGCGTCGATGAAAGCGGCAACAAGGACGAAGGCGCCGGCGATCAGGGCATCATGTTCGGCTATGCGACCGACGAAACCGAAGGGCTGATGCCGGCCACCCTCTATTATTCGCACCGCATTCTGGAGCGCATGGCGGCCGACCGGCATAACAGGGTCGTCGATTTCCTGGAGCCGGACGCCAAGAGCCAGGTCACGCTGAACTATGAATATGAGCGTCCCGTCGGCGCGTCGGCGCTGGTTGTCTCCACCCAGCACAGCGCCTCACTCTCCAATGACGCCGGCCAGAAGCGTCTGCGCGACTATGTGATGACGGTGTTTGAGGATATCCTCCCCAAGGGCTGGCTGCCGGCCCAGTCCAGCATCTATGTGAACCCCACCGGCCTGTTTGAAATCGGCGGCCCCGATGGCGACGCCGGCCTTACCGGCCGCAAGATTATCGTGGACACCTATGGCGGTGCCGCCCCGCACGGCGGCGGCGCGTTCAGCGGCAAGGATCCCACCAAGGTGGACCGCTCAGCCGCCTATATCTGCCGCTATCTGGCGAAAAACATCGTCGCCTCCGGGCTCGCGCGCCGCGCCACCATCCAGCTCAGCTACGCCATCGGTGTGGCTGAACCCCTCTCCATCCTGGTGGACACCCACGGCACCGGCACCGTATCGGAAGACCGCATCGAGAAGGCCCTGCCGCAACTGGTGCGCCTGACGCCCAAGGGCATCCGCACCCATCTGGGCCTCAACCGCCCCATCTATCTGCGCACGGCCGCCTACGGCCATTTCGGCCGCCAGCCAGACGCAGACGGCGGCTTCTCCTGGGAAAAGACCGATCTGGCCGAAGCGCTGAAAGCCGCCGTCTGATATTCCTCCCCCTGCGGGGGGGAGAGCAGCTTGGTGGAGGGGTGTCCCCGCTCCACCAACAACCCGGTCAGCGCTTCGTCAATCCACCACCCGCAATTCAATGCGCGGAATCCGCGTCCAGCCATTTTTGTCACTGTCTTCCCGCGGTTCGGCAAACTGCGGCACGGCCTGCCGCATCAGCGTGGCCACTTCCGCGTCCATCGCGGCGCAGCCACTGGGGTTCACAATCCGCAGGTCGCGCACTTCCCAGCGCTTGTTCTCCACCCCGCGCGAACGGAATTTCGCTTCCACATCATATTTATACAGCACCCGGTCGTCGCCAACCCTGATGTCCGGGCACAGGCCCTCGCGCACCACCCGGCCAGACAGCGGCGCCAGCGGTGCCAGCGCCTGCTGGAACATCACCGGCCACACCCACACCTCGCCCAGCGCCGCCTTGCCGGAACCCGTGACCGGCACGCCCTGCGCCGCAACCGGCACCGCGATCAGCGCGCCCAGCGCCATGATAACATGCTTCATACTGTCCTCCGCACCAGCGTTCCGGCGCCTTTCGCCGTGAATATTTCCAGCAGCATGGCATGTGGCACGCGCCCGTCAAGAATGACGGCGGCACCCACCCCGCCATTGACCGCCGCCACGCAGGTTTCCAGCTTGGGAATCATCCCGCCATTGACCGTGCCATCCGCCACCAGTGCTGCAATCTGTTGCGGGTCCAGATCGGTCAGCAGCGCGCCATCCCGGTCCAGCACGCCGGCCACATCGGTCAGCAGAAACAGCCGCGCCGCCCCCAGCGCGGCCGCCACCGCCCCGGCACAGGTATCGGCATTGATATTATAGGTATGCCCGTCAGCCCCCATGCCCACGGGTGCGATCACGGGAATGATGTCGGCATTGGTCAGCACGTCCAGCACCGTCCGGTCGATGGCCGCCGGCTCGCCCACAAAGCCCAGGTCCACCACCCGCTCGATATTGCTGTCCGGGTCGCGCGTGGTCCGCTTCACCTTTTCCGCCAGGATCAGCCGCGCATCCTTGCCGGAAAGCCCAACGGCCCGCGCGCCCGCATCATTGATCCAGCGCGCCAGTTCCTTGTTGATGGCGCCCAGCACCATTTCCGCCACATCGGCGGTTGCGGCATCGGT
>DITZ01000028.1:0-18397 GCA_002422985.1 Sphingomonadales bacterium UBA6171 | reverse complement strand
GCAGCACGATATCCTCGGCGAAATCCTGCGCCAGCTCCGGGTCGCCCATGGCATGGCCGCCATATTTCACCACAAAGGTCTGGCCGGCATAGCGCTGAAGATAGGGCAGCGCCTCGATCAATACTTCGGTCTTGGCGAGCATGGCGGGGGAGGGTGTATGCATGCCCGCGCCATAGCAGCGCAAAACCGCCACCGCTACATGGCAGGCGGACATGGGGGACCATAGTTCCGCCGCCAGCAGGGGAGGGGTGTTCCATCACCCCCTCCAAAAAAGAACAGCCCCCTCAAACCACCGCCGCATAAACCATGGACCGCAACTGCCGCCGCACCGGATAGAAGCTCGAAGGAATCAGCTGCGTCAGAAACAGCACCACCATTTCCTCCACCGGATCGATCCAGAAAAAGGTCGAAGCTGCCCCGCCCCAGAAATAATCCCCGTTATTCCCGGCAATCATCGTCTTTTCCCAGCCGGTCGTCGTGGCAAAGCCCAGCCCGAAGCCCACCCCGTCATAGCTCGCTTCACTGAAGGCGGATCGCGACATCGCCGGCAGGGATTTCCCCCCCGGCAGATGATTGGCGGTCATCAGCGCCAGCGTCCGCCGTCCCACCAGCCGCGGCCGGCCGCTGCGCAATGCTTCGGCAAAGGCCAGATAGTCCGCGGCGGTCGAAACCAGCCCGCCGCCGCCCGACACAAAGGCCGGCGGCTTCAGGAAAGACGATCCAACGGCGGCATCCTGCACATCCATCCCGCCCGCCCGGTTGGGCTGATAGCAGGAGACGAAGCGATGCGCCTGACCGTCCCGCACATGGAAGCCGCTATCCACCATGCCGCATGGCGCAAAGATGCGCTCGCGCAGGAAATCCTCCAGCGGCCTGCCGGAAATCACCTGCACCAGCCAGCCGACCACGTCGGTTGAAACCGAATAATTCCACCAGTCGCCGGGTGAAAACTCCAACGGCAGCTCCGCCAGCTGCGCGATCATATCCTCCAGCCTGATATCGCCCTTGTCGATCTCTCCCACCCCCAGCGCGCGATAGGCCGCATCCACGTTGGAATTATGCTGAAAGCCATAGGTGAGGCCAGAAGTATGGCGCATCAGGTCGATGATCTGCATCGGCCGCTTCGGCTCCACGGTCGTCCAGCCGGTTTCCAGCGTGCCGGATCTGTAAACCTTCAGCCCCTTCCAGGCCGGAATATAGCGATGCACCGGATCATCCAGCTGCACCCGCCCTTCCTCCACCAGCATCATCAGCGCNNTGGTCATGGAATAGATGCGAAAGATGCTGTCATCCGCCAGCGCCCGGCCGCTGGCCACATCGGCAAAGCCCTGCACCGATGAATGCACCACTTCACCCTTGTGCAGCACTTTCAGCACCGCGCCCGGCAGTCTGCCGCTATCCAGATAGGTCTGACGCAAAAACCCGTCCATACGGCCGAGTATGTCCCTGTCCAATGCCATGCAATGCTCCCAAAGCTCTGATTGTCCCAACAGCGCTAGCAGGTGCAAAATCCCCCGCCAACTCTCCGCATTGCGGCAAAACCACTTGCCCTTCGCCACCAAAGCCCCGATAGGCGCGCGTTCCGGGCGGTTAGCTCAGTTGGTAGAGCATCTCGTTTACACCGAGAGGGTCGGCGGTTCGAGCCCGTCACCGCCCACCAGACCAAAGGCGGCGAACTTTTGTGGCAAGCCACAAAGCCTCGACTCGCCGCTGGCCCGGCCGGCCAACTGGTGGCCTAGCCAGCAGATCGGACCGACGAGCGGGCCATGCCCGCAACCTTCCTTCATTCTTCCCTTCCTGCCCCACGCCCCCAACCCCAAAACTAGTTGCTGCACCGCAACACCACGCGACATTCATCACCGGCTAAGCAAGCTTCACGCAGCCTACGTGATTCTGTAACAAAACTGTCACATGTCCCCGCCAAAGGCCGCATCAATGGGACATCGCAGTGGCGATTCCCCGACAATGTTTACCGACCAGGGCACACAGGTGCCAAATTGTTCAGTCGAAGGGGAAAATTAACAATGGCGACCCGACTCCAGACGCTCGTGTGGGCAGGCCTCCGCGCCGGCACCGCCCTCTCCCTCGTCGCCTTTGCCGCGCCGCACGCGATGGCACAGGAAGTCAGCGGCACGATCCGCGGCGACGTCATGGACGACGCCGGCAAGGCGATCGTCGGTGCCGCCGTTACCGTTACGCACGTCCCGTCAGGCACCCGCTCGGTGCAGACCACGGGTCAGGATGGCAGCTTCTCGGCCCCCAACCTCCGCATCGGCGGCCCGTTCGACGTCACAGTGTCGGCCCCCGGTTTCGAATCCGCCAAAACCACCATCGTCAGCATCCAGGCCGGCACGCCGCAGCGGCTCTCGGTCTTCCTGGTCCCCGAAGGCCAGACGATCGAAGTCACCGCCATCCGCTCGCGCGCATCCTCGATTGCCATCGCCACCGGCCCGGCCACGGTGCTCTCGGCGCGCCAAATCACCTCGGTGTCGAACGTCAACCGCGACATCCGCAATCTCGCCGCGCGCGATCCGCTGGTCAACCTTGATCCCACCAACGGCGGCGCCATCTCGATCGCCGGCCAGAACAACCGCTTCAACCGTATAACGGTGGACGGCGTGGCATTCGGTGATCCCTTCGGCCTCGAAGCCGGCGGTCTCGCCTCGTCACGCGGCTCGGTTCCGCTGGACGCCATCGGCGAATTCACCGTCGAAATCGCGCCGGTGGACATCCAGCAGGGCGGCTTCCAGGGCGGTGCCATCAACACCGTGCTGAAGTCGGGCGGCAACAGCTTCGACATGAACGGCTTCTTCACCTACACCAATGATAATCTCGGCGGTAACAAGATTGGCGCAATCAACGTCAACCGAGACTTCACTTCCAAGATTTTCGGCGGCCAGATCACCGGCCCGCTCGTCAAGGACAAGCTGTTCTTCGCCGTCACCTATGAAGGTCTGCGCGACCAGACGCCCGCCCCCACCGGCATCGCCGGCGAAGGCTTCGCCAACAGCGTTCCCAACCTCACCCGCGCGCAGGTCGATGTCGTCAAAAATATCGCCAACAGCGTGTACAAGATCGATCCGGGCGATGTGCCGTCGAACGCCGAGGAGCGCGACGACAAGCTGGTCGCCAAGATCGACTGGAACATCGCCGACGGCCACCGCGCCGCGCTGACCTACATCTACAACAAGGGCAATCTGCTGGCCGGCACCGGCAACAGCTCCACCAGCACCACCACGCCGATCCTGGCACTTCAGTCCAACATGTATGATCAGGGCGCCATCAACCATTATGGCGTGCTGCAGTTCAACGATGAATGGACGGAGAATTTCTCCACCCAGGCGCGCGTCAGCTACCATGATTATGAACGCCTCCAGGTGCCGTTCAGCCCGCGCGAATTCGGCCAGTTCAGCACCTGTCAGGACGCGATTTCGGCCGGCGGCTTCGATGTCTGCCCCACCGGCCAGTCGCAGGTCCGCTTCGGCCCCGATGGCCCGCGTCAGGCGAACGAACTTTATGTGAAGACGCTCGGCGTCGAGCTGCAAGCCCGCCTCACCGGCAATGGCCATGATGTGAAGGTTATCGCCGAACGGCGCGGTCAGGACATCACCAACCTGTTCGGTAACCGTCTGGCCGGCGAATTCTATTTCGACAGCGTTGCCGATCTGCAGGCCCAGCGCGCCGGCTGGCTGCGCTTCGCCCCGCCGATCCGTGGTGCTGTGGATACGATCACCGCCGAGTTCAAGAATAATAATTATGTGTTCGGCGTGCAGGACACCTGGGAAATCACCCCCGATTTCACCTTCGTCTATGGTGCCCGCTATGATCTGTATGAAACCCCGGATCGCCCGGCGACCAACCCCTTCTTCGTCAGCCGCCTTGGCTTTGCCAACAATGCCTCGCTGAACGGCCGCGGCATTCTCCAGCCGCGCTTTGGCGCCAACTGGCGCGTGGATGATCGCCTGCAACTCCGCGCCTCGGCCGGCCTGTTCGCCGGCGGCAGCCCCAATGTCTGGGTGTCCAACAATTACAGCAATACCGGTCTCGGGCAGGCGGACATCAATATCCGCCGCACGGCCAGCGGCTACAGCATCAGCGGCATCCCGAACCTCTCGGTCGCCGAACAGAACCGCTTGGGCGCGCTGACGCTGAACGGCGTCACCGGCGGCACCGGCGTTCCGGGCGAGCTGCTCACGCTGGCGCAATCCGCCGGCGCGCAGCTCTCCACCACCAACGCGCTTGATCCGAACTTTGAAATTCCGTCGCAATGGCGGGTTTCCGGCTCGGCCGACTATAATGCCAACCTCGGCCCGCTGGGCGACGACTGGCGCCTCGGCGCATCCGTCACCTGGTCGCGCGTGAAGGATGCCCTCACCTGGGTCGATCTCCGCACGGTGGTCAACACTGTCCAGGCAACGCTGCCCGATGGCCGCACCCGCTGGATGAACCTCGCAGGCGCTACAAGCACCGACACCAACACCGATCTGCTGCTCACCAACACCAGTAAGGGCTATAGCTGGAACATCGTCGGCAAGTTCAGCAAGAACTGGCAAAGCGGCTTCAGCATGGACGGTGCCTATACGCTGCAACGCGCCAAGGATGTGAACCCCGGCACGTCGTCGGTCGCCTTCTCCAACTACGCCAACACCGCCTTCAGCGATGGCAACAGCAGCGCCTATGGCACGTCCAACTATCAGATCGACGACACGCTGCGCCTGCGCTTCGGCTATGACGCCAAGCTGTTCGGCGACAACAGCACCCGGTTCGAGCTGTTCTTCAACAGCCGCGCCGGCCAGCACTACAGCTATACGATGTTCGAATCCGGCTCCGGCCGTTCGGCCATCTTCGGCGCCGCCTCGCGCGGCACCTTCTCGCTGCTCTATGTGCCGGATGTGTCGTCGGCGACGGCAGACCCGCTCGTCACCTATGCCGACACCGCCACCTTCACAGCGCTGAGGGATCTGGTGCTGAACTCCAGCCTGAAGGATTATCAGGGCAAGATCGCGCCGAAGAATATCGGCCGCTCGTCGCGCTTCAACAAGCTGGACCTCTCCGTCCGGCAGGAGCTGCCCTTCTTTGGCGGCGGCAAGTTCGAGGTTTTCGCCGACATCGAAAATGTCCTGAACCTCGTCAACAAGGATTGGGGCAAGCTGCAACAGGTCACCTTCCCCTATCGCGCGTCGGTCATCCAGGTGGCCTGCCAGACGGTCACGGGCTCCACCGTCACCACGGTCGCCAACGCCAGCCAGCGCTGCGACCGCTACAGCTACTCCAGCTTCCGCAGCCCGACGGAGGTCATCCAGACCAACCCGTCGCTCTGGCAGCTCCGCATCGGCATCCGCCTCGGCTTCAGCGGCTTCAACTTCAACGACTAAGCCGCAGCGGCACAGTCTGAAAAAAACGAAAGGGCGGCCCACAAGCCGCCCTTTCTTTTTGCCCGCCGCCACGCTAGCAGCACCGGACCGTTGCCTCCGTGGCGGAATTGGTAGACGCGTCCGACTCAAAATCGGATGTCGCAAGGCTTGCCGGTTCGAGTCCGGCCGGAGGTACCAAAGCCCCTTCCCCTGGCGAAGGGAGGGGACCATGCGCCGAATGGTGGCGGGCTATAGCCCGGCGGGTTCAGCGTTCGCTGCTGATCATGATTTCCACCACTGATCCGGGATTTCCTGACAGCTGCACCAGATGCCGCCCAGCCTTCAGCGGAAATTCCACCACTTTTCTTATGCTGGTGCAGGGAGCCAGATTGCCGAATTTCAGTGCCTCCACTGGATGGCCGCCGGCCAGCACATCAATCCAGACCGGCTTGGATGCAGCGATCAGCCAAATGCCATCCGCAGGCACATCCACCGCGATAATGCCCGCATGTGGCGCATCAGCTGTGCGCTGCTGTCCGGGGGGATGCGCCAGCGTCACCAGCGTCGCCGGCAGCAGGGTCAATTCCATTTTTGCGCCAGGCATCACCAGCGGCGCTTCCGCAGCCGTAGCCCCCGCCCTTTCCATTGCTGGCTGCTTCCCCCATCCTGCCAGCTTCTCGGGCAGATTTCGCATCGAGATGTCAGCACAGGAAGCGGTTACGCCATGGGCCTGCGCCATCAGCGGTGCAGCCGCTACCAGAAGCACGGCAGCCATCATTGATCGCATGTCATTCTCCACCCGAAAGCAGCAACAACAATATAACATGCCAAGGGGAAAGCGACGTCTAAAATGCGCGGTCCAACAAGCGTAAAGCCGACAATTTTCAGATAAATCCCAAGGAGATGGTGGGCGCGGCAAGGATTGAACTTGCGACCCCTGCGGTGTGAACACAGTGCTCTACCACTGAGCTACGCGCCCGTTTCTCTGCAAAGAGCTGGGGCACCATCGCCTTGGGAGAGGCGCGGTTAAGCGAAGCCGCCCCCCCTGTCAAACAAAAAAGCCCCTCCCCTTCAGGGGAGGGGTGAGGGTGGGGGCGCGCCACCATAGGCAAGGCTGGCCGCGCCATAAAACCCCCGCAACATCAATGCGTAACCGCCGCTTCCGTCACCCCGCCGGCCACCGCCTGGGGCGCTGCTGAAAGCTGTTCCGGCTCCTTCCAGTCGATGGGCGTCAGCGGCGTCACAAAGGCATGCGCCAGCACCTCATCCACATGGGCAACCGGGATGATGGTCAGCCCGTCTTTCACATTTTGCGGAATGTCGGCCAGGTCCTTCTCATTCTCCGCCGGGATCAGCACGGTGGTGATGCCGCCGCGCAGCGCCGCCAGCAGCTTCTCCTTCAGCCCGCCGATCGGCAGCACCCGCCCGCGTAGCGTCACCTCGCCGGTCATCGCCACGCTGCGCTTCACCTTGATGCCGGTCAGCGTCGAAACGATGGAGGTCACCATGGCGATACCCGCCGAAGGTCCGTCCTTGGGCGTCGCCCCTTCGGGCACGTGCACATGCAGGTCGCGCTTGGCGAACAGGTCGGGGTGAATGCCATAGGCCGGCGCCCGCGCCTTCACAAAGCTCAGCGCCGCCTTGATGGATTCGGTCATCACGTCGCCCAGCTTGCCGGTCGTCGAAATCCCGCCCTTGCCCGGCACCGTCACCGATTCAATGGTCAGCAGATCGCCGCCCACCGATGTCCAGGCCAGCCCCGTCACCGCGCCCACCTGATCCTCGGTCTCGCTGATGCCAAAGCGATGTTTGCGCGTTCCGGCAAAGTCCGACAGATTGTCGGCGGTCACCGTCACCGATTCCGCCTTCTTCTCCAATATCTGCCGCAGCGCCTTCCTTGCCAGCCGCGCCAGCTCGCGTTCCAGCGTCCGCACACCGGCTTCGCGGGTGTAATAGCGGATGAGGTCGCGCAGCGCCGGCTCCTCGATGGCGAATTCCGCCGCCTTCAGCCCATGCGCCTCGAACTGCTTGGGGATCAGGTGGCGGATGGCAATCTCCACCTTCTCATCCTCGGTATAGCCGGACAGGGTGATGATCTCCATCCGGTCCAGCAACGCCTGCGGCATGTTATAGCTGTTGGCCGTGGTCACGAACATGATGTTGGAAAGGTCGAAATCCACTTCCAGATAATGGTCGTTGAACTTCGCATTCTGTTCCGGGTCCAGCACCTCCAGCAGGGCGCTGGACGGATCACCGCGGAAATCCTGCCCCAGCTTGTCGATCTCATCCAGCAGGAACAGCGGATTGTTTGAACCCGCCTTGCGCAGATTCTGCACGATCTTCCCCGGCATGGAGCCGATATAGGTTCGCCGGTGCCCGCGAATCTCCGCCTCGTCGCGCACGCCACCGAGCGATTGCCGGATGAACTCGCGCCCCGTCGCCTTGGCGATGGACCGGCCCAGCGAGGTTTTGCCCACGCCCGGCGGGCCGACAAGGCAGAGGATCGGTCCCTTCAGCTTGTTGGTCCGCGCCTGCACGGCCAGATATTCGATGATGCGGTCCTTCACCTTGTCCAGGCCGAAATGATCCGCATCCAGCACCTTCTGCGCCTCGACGATATCGCGCTTCACCTTCGAGGACTTGCCCCAGGGCAGCGCCAGAATCACGTCCAGCCAGTTCCGCACCACGGTCGCTTCCGCCGACATGGGGGACATGGTCCGCAGTTTCTTCACCTCGGTCAGCGCCTTTTCGCGCGCTTCCTTTGACAGTTTCGCCTTCCTGATCTTTGCTTCATATTCCGCCGCTTCGTCGGCGCCATCCTCGCTGTCGCCCAGCTCGCGCTGAATGGCCTTCATCTGCTCGTTCAGATAATATTCGCGTTGCGTCTTCTCCATCTGCCGCTTGACGCGGCTCTTGATCTTCTTTTCCACCTGCAGAAGGCCGATTTCGCCTTCCATGAAGCCCATCACCATCTCCAGCCGGCGCGCCACATTCTGCTCGGTCAGCAGCGCCTGCTTGTCGGCGATTTTCAGGTTCAGATTGGCCGCAACCGAATCCGCAAAACGCCCCGGTTCCTCGATCTGCGTTACCTGCAACGCCACTTCGGGCGACGTGCGCTTCGATGATTTCACATAGGATTCAAACTGTTTGACAGCAGAGCGCAGCAGCGCCTCGCCCTCGGCCCCTTCCGGTTCCTGCTCCTCCACCGGCTGAAAGCTTGCCATCAGAAATTCGCCGCCATCCTGCATTTCGGCAACCATCGCCCGCTGCTGGCCTTCCACCAGCACCTTCACCGTGCCATCGGGCAGCTTCAGCAGCTGCAACACGGTTGCCAGCGTCCCCATCTCATACAGGTCCGCGCGTGACGGATCCTCGTCCGCCGGATTGCGCTGCGACAGCAGAAAGACGCTCTTGTCCCCCTGCATGACAGCCTCAAGCGCCCGCACCGATTTCTCGCGGCCCACGAACAGCGGCACGATCATCTGCGGAAAGACAACAATGTCCCGCAATGGCAGGACAGGAAGGGTGGATTGCGTTTTACTGGACATTTTCCCCATATGGGCTTCCACCTCCAGCCGCGCAATATCAACAAATTTCCGCCGCGTCGCGCCGGGCAGCGCCCCCCCCGGTGGGTCAATATGGTCGAAAAGCGCTCTAAACCCGAATATCCCGCCCCCGCGTTTCCGGCAGCCAGATGGCCGAAACCACAAAGGCCATCGCCACCACCGCCACCGTATACCATAGCCCGGCAAAGGGATCACCCGTATTCACCACGATAAGCTGCTGAATAAACGGCAGAAACCCGCCGAAATAGCCCGTTCCGATATGATAGGGCACCGACATGGAGGTATAGCGCACCCGCGCCGGAAACAGCTCCACCAATATGGCCGCCACCTGCCCATAGGTCATGGCCGAAAGCGCCACCATGGCAAACACCGCCAGGATGATCTTCCACCGCTGTTTCTGCGCCGGATCGGCCTTTTCCGGATAGCCCGCCGCTTTGAGCGCAGCGGCGAAAGCGTCGGCATCAAAGCCCTCCACCCGGCTGTCGCCCACCACCAGCGCCACCGTCTCCGCCGGCACCCGGGCATAGGCCACGCCCCGCTTGGTCAGGAACCCCAGCGCCTTTGCGCATTCATTGGTCTGCGTGCGCGCAAACACCGAAAAGTCGCAATCCGGCAGCTCCAGCGTTACCGGATTCTCCGCCGTCGCCCGCGCCAGCGCCGGGTTCGCCCCATCGGCCATCATATGAAACAGCGGGAAAATCAGCAGGATGGAAAGCGCATAGCCAATCAGCAGCAATTTCTTCCGCCCGATCCGGTCAGACAATATCCCAAAGCCCACATATAGCGGCGCCGCCACCAGCGCGCCCACCGCCAGATAGATCAGCGCTTCCGTCTCCCCCACGCCGGCCGTGCCGGTTAAGAAATACAGCGTGCCGAACTGCGAGGTATAATAGACAACGGTCAAACCCGCCGCGACGCCAAACAGCGCCACCAGCACATTGCCCACATTCGCCTTGTCTGAAAACGCCTCTTTTATCGGATTTTTCGCTGTTGTTCCCGCCGCCTTCATCGCGGTGAAAACCGGGCTTTCGGATAGTTTCATGCGGATGTAGATGGAAATCGCCAGCATCAGCAGGCTCAGCAGAAACGGTATCCGCCACCCCCAGGCATCAAATTGTTCCGCCGTCATCAGCGCCCGCGTCGCCAGCACCACCAGCAGGCACAGCAGAAAGCCGCCCACCACGGCAATCTGTATCCAGCTGGTATATTCGCCCCGCCGTTTGCGTGGTGCATGTTCGCCCACATAGATGGCGGCCCCGCCATATTCCCCGCCCAGCGCCAGCCCCTGCAACAGCCGCAGCATCACCAGCAGGGCCGGGGCCCACAGCCCGGCCATGGCATAGGTTGGCAACAGGCCGATTGCCGCGGTCGCGCCGCCCATCAGCGTGATGGTCACCAGAAATGTATATTTCCGCCCGATACGGTCGCCATAATGGCCAAACAGCATCGCGCCCAGCGGCCGCACGCCAAAGCCCGCACCAAAGGTCGCCAGGCTGGCCAGCGTTGCGGCGGTCGGATCGTCGATCGGGAAAAACAGCTTCCCGATCAGCGCCGCCAATATTCCGTAAAGGAAGAAATCATACCATTCGAACACGGTGCCCAGCGAAGACGCCAAAATCACCAGCCGGTCGCGCTTCACATCCAGCGGCAGGTCGTCCGAAACAGTCGCCATCTGATCCCCTCAATCCCTTTCCCGCTTGGTAAGCCGCGAAAAGGGCAGGGGCAAGCTATGACAGCAACTGCGCCACGATCACCCCGGCCGCGCCAAACAGCCCCACCGCTGTTGCCAGCAGGCTGACGCCAAAGCCAAAAGACCGCTTGCCCGCCTCAACCGCATAGCCGCGTACATAAAGCACCCGTCCAACAGCCCATAGCAGCGCCAGCAGGCCGGCCCAGCAATCGGAAATCACCAGCGCAAACAGCCACATCGCCGGCAGGAACTGCGGCAGCGCCTCCAGCGTGTTCATATGCGCCCGCCAGATGCGGTTGAACGCCGGCGCGCCCGCCGTGTCGGGATGAATCACCCCATGCACTTTGCGCGCCCGGGTCACCATCATCCCGGTCCATATATAGACAAGAATAACCAGCACCGTTCCCAGCGCGGCATAAGGATAGGCAAAATCCATGATCGTCCCCCCGGTTGTGGCGTTCAGCCCAAACTCGCCCGCGCCGCCACAAAGCGCGACACAATCTCCGTCACATCATCCAGCGTATGCGCCGCCGAAAGCGAGCAGCGCAGCAGGAAAATCCCCGCCGGTGTCGCCGGCGGACGGCTCATATTGCAGTAAATCCCATGCTCCAGCAGCTGATGCCACATGGCGACCGTCGAAATCTGGTCTGGCAGCAGCACCGCGATGATGGCCGATTCCGGCGTCTCCGTCGCCATCTGAAAGCCCGCCGCCTTCAGCCCGCCATGCAGCGCCCGCGACACCGCCCACAGATTCGCCCGTTTCTCGTCCGCCACCATCAGCTTGCGGACAGAGGCCTCGGCGGTTGCCGCCACCGCCGGCGGCAGAGAGGCGGTAAAGCGATAGGGATTGCACAGCAGCCGCAGAATCTCGAACTTCGGATGGTTGGAAACCGCAAAGCCCCCCACTGTCCCCACCGATTTGGAAAAAGTGCCCACCACGAAATCCACATCGGCTTCCAGCCCCAGCTCCTCGTAAACGCCGCGGCCATGCTGCCCAAAAAAGCCCATCGCATGCGCCTCGTCCACCAGCACCATGGCACCATGCCTCTTGGCAACCGCCACCAGCTCCTGAAGCGGGGCAATATCCCCCAGCATCGAATAGACGCCTTCCAGGACCACCAGCTTTCCGGCGTCCGCCGGCAGCCGCCCCAGTCTTTTGTCCAGATCGGCCACATTATTGTGCCGGAACCGCACCACCTCGGCATTGCTCAGCTTGCACCCGTCATAGATGGAGGCGTGGCTGTCGGCGTCCAGGATGATATAGTCCCCCTTGCCGGCCAGCGTGCTCACCATCCCCAGATTGGCCTGATAGCCGGTGGAAAAAACGATGGCGCTCGTGGTCCCGTAAAATTCCTTCAGCGCATTCTCAACGCCCAGATGCGGCGTGAACGTGCCGTTCAGCACCCGGCTGCCGGTCGAGCCGGCACCATAATCCTCCAGCGCTTGTTTCCCCGCGGCAATCACGTCCGGGTCAAAGGTCATCCCCATATAATTATAGGTGCCAACCAGCATCGTGTCGCGGCCGTTGATGATGGCGCGCGTGGGGGACAAGACCCGCTCCATCACCACCCCGAAGGGATCGCGCACGCCGGTTGCCAGCAGGCCGGAATGTTCGGCGATAAAGCCGTCGAACTTCGAAAGCAGGTCGTGCATCCGGCTCAGCCCTTCAGCTTCGCCACGGCGTCGGCAACCTGCCCCACGGTTTCCAGGTCCGGCAGCATGTTGAGCGGCATGTTGATGTCCCACTCATCCTCGATATTCGCGACCAGATCCATCACCGTCAGCGAATCCAGCTCCAGGTCATTGGCGAAATGCGTGTCGGCCGAAAGCGCAAGGCCCTTCCGGTTGAACGGTTCGATCAGCGCGAACAGGCGCGCGGCAATAGCTTGGTCAGTCATGCCCACCCCTTGGCCGCACAATATGGCGAAAATCAGGGAAAGCCCGGCTCAAAGCAGGCCCGCCGCCCGATAGGCTTCCCCCGTCAGCGCCATCCCCTCCACCAGCCCCACCTTCGGCCGCCATATCCCCAGTTCCAGCAACGCAGCGGCATCACAGCTCCAGTCCCGATGCGCAAAATAGCGCGCCCGGTCATGGCTCAGCTTTGGCAACCGCCCGCCCGGCTTCGCCAGCAGCACATCCACCGCCGCCGCCGCCCGTATCAGCCCGGCACCCAGCGGCAGCACCAGCGCGGGGCTGCCGGCCGCATCCGCAATCGCCCGCGCAATCACCCGCTGGTCATAGCCGCCCGCCCCGTCATCTATATCCAGCACGCGCCCCGCCGCTTTGCCCGCCCCGCACAGATCCCCGGCCAGCGCCACCAGCGCATCCCCCAGATCGGCGCCATAGATCATGGATGCCCGCGCGCCGGCCGGCACCGGCACCACCCCCCGGCGCGCCGCCCGGAACAGCGGCAGAAACTCCGTGTCTCCCGGCCCGTAAACCGCCGGCGGCCGCACCACGCACACCGGCCCCGCCGCCCCCATGGCCACCTGCTCGCCCCGCAGTTTCGATGCCCCATAAAGGCTCAGTTGCGGCTCGCGCGCCGACAGGGACGACACCGCCACCAGCGGCAACGCACCCGCCGCCCGCCGCACAAAGGCGGTGCCCAGCACATTGGCTTGCGCAAAGCCCGCCGCATCGGCCGCGTTGGTTGCGCCCGCGATATGCAGCACGACGTCCGCCCCCTGCACCAGCCGCGCCAGTGAATCCGCATCGGTCAGGCTGCCGGCCACCCATGCAACGCCAGCCATTTCATCCTGCGCCCGCCGCGTCAGGGCCCGCACGCGCACCCCGCGCGCGGCAGCCGCCGCCAGCGCATGCCGCCCCACAAAGCCCGTCGCCCCCGTCATCGCCACTGTCAGCATGGCCACAGCCTTAGCCAGCATGCTATCCGAACGCCATGCGCCAGATTCCCCGGCTATATGTTGCCACGCCGCTTGCCCCGCACGCGGCGCTTGCACTCGATGAAGCCCGGTCTCATTACCTCGCCCGCGTGCTGCGCCTGGAAACCGGTGCCACCGTCCATCTGTTTGACGATCAGACCGGCGAATATGCCGCCGAAATCGTCCATATGGCCAAACGCGGCCTGATGCTGCGCGTTACCACGCAGTTGCGGCCCCGCGAATCCGTCCCCGATCTCTGGCTTCTCACCGCCCCCATCAAGCGCGAACGATTCCTATGGATCATCGAAAAGGCCACCGAACTCGGTGTCGCCCGCATCATGCCCGTCCTTACCGATCGCACCAATCGCGAACGGCTGAATATGCAGAAGCTGCACGCCCATATGGTGGAAGCCGCCGAACAGTGCGAACGCACCGCGCTTCCCACGCTCGCCGAGCCGCAAAATCTCGGCCAGGTCATCGGCGACTGGCCCGCAGAGCGCCGCCTGTTTTTCGCAGATGAGGAAGCCGGCCAGCCCATGGCCGCGCTCAACCCCACCACCCCCGCCGCCATCCTGATCGGCCCCGAAGGCGGTTTTTCGCCCGCGGAACGCGCAAGCCTGCTGGCGCTCCCCGCCACCCGCCGCCTCAGCCTCGGCCCCCGCATCCTGCGCGCCGACACCGCCGTTGTTGCGGCCATCGCCCAGTTTCAGGCGCTCAGCCTGACGGAATTCACGCTGGCGTATAAGCCACCGCCCGGCTAAGGCGCGGCAGCTATGGAAGGGGCGCAATGAGCAACAAGGTTGAAGCCGTCGGAGACAGCGTGACAATCGAAACGCGCGCCGACCTGTGCGCTGTGTTCCAGGATGGCGAAAAGCCGCGCGAAAACTGGCGCATCGGCACCGAACATGAAAAATTCATATTCCGCCTTGCCGATTTGCGCGCGCCCAGCTGGGAAGAGCCGGGCGGTATCGCCGACCTCCTCACCGCCTTTGGTCGCTTCGGCTGGCAGCCGGTGCTGGAAAATGGCAAAATCATTGCCGCCAACGGCCCCGATGGCAGCCTCAGTCTGGAACCCGCCGGCCAGTTCGAGCTGTCCGGCGCCATGCTGGAAACCCTGCACCAAACCTGCGCCGAAACCGGCCGCCACCGCGACCAGTGCCTCGAAATCGGCGCCGAACTGGGGCTGGGTTTTCTGGGGCTGGGCTTCCACCCCACCGCCACCCGCGCCGAACTGCCCTGGATGCCCAAGGGCCGCTACGCCATCATGCGCCGCCACATGCCCCGCGTCGGCAGCCTGGGGCTGGACATGATGCAGCGCACCTGCACCGTGCAGACCAACCTCGACTATGCGTCAGAGGCGGACATGGTGCAGAAGTTCCGCGTCAGCCTCGCGCTCCAGCCGCTCGGCACGGCCCTGTTCGCCAATTCCCCCTTCACCGAGGGCAGGCCCAACGGCTATCTGAGCTATCGCAGCCATATCTGGACGGACACCGATCCGGCCCGCACCGGCATGCTCCCCTTCGTGTTCGAAGACGGCTTCGGCTATGATCGCTACGTCGATTATGCGCTCGATGTGCCGATGTATTTCATCTATCGCGACGGCGAATATATCGACGTCGCCGGCCAGAGCTTCCGCGACTATCTGAACGGCAGGCTCGCCACCCGCCCCGGCGAACGCCCGACATTTGGCGACTGGAAAGACCATCTCTCCACCGCTTTCCCCGAAGTGCGCCTCAAAGGCTATCTGGAAATGCGCGGTTCGGATTCCGGCCCGCAAAGCCGCATCTGCGCGCTGCCGGCGCTATGGGTCGGCCTGCTCTATGACAGCATATCGCTGGACGCCGCCGCTGCGCTCATCAAAAACTGGTCCATCGAAGCCCAGCAGCTGATGCGCGACGAAGTCCCCAGGCTGGCGCTGAAGGCCAGAACGCCGGACGGCCGCACCATGCAGGCGCTGGCCATGGACGTGCTGGACATCGCCCGGCAGGGCCTTGACCGTCGCGCCCGCGAAAATGAGATCGGCGACAGCGAATCCGGCTTCCTCAGCCCGCTGTGGGAAATCGCCCAATCCGGCAAAACGCTGGCCGAACGCCACCTCGACGCCTTCACCGGCGACATAACCCAAATCTTCGAATCAGCCCGATTCTGAATTCCCCGGTCAGACGTTCGTCTCAGATGTCCGTCTCAGACGTTCGTCGCCCGCGCCAGCCATTCCAGCAGAATATGCTCGAAATCGACAAAGGGTATCGCCTCCGGCACCAGCCCAAGTCGGGTAGCAATAGCCGGAAGATCGGCCCGGAATTCATGATGCAGCCGTAACAAAATGCCGGTTCCCGGCAGCCGCCGCCGCGACACATTGGCCAGCCAGTCGCGCACCACACCGATCGCTGTTTCGGGATGATTGTCGTGGGTCTGGATGTCGGCACCCGCCAGATCCGATATGAAGCGCTGATAGCGGAACGCCTCCCGATCCAGCAGCAGCGCCCGCTTGTGGCGCTGGCCGTCGTCACCAAAACGTTTGGCCCCCAGAAATATGCCCAGTTCCAGCGGCATGTTGAAGCGCGGCAGCCCTGTCTCGGCATTCAGCTCCGTGCGCGAAAGATCATGGATGCCATAGCGGCACTCCGCGACAATCTGGTAGATTTTCTCCAGCCGCGTCTGGGAGCCATCGTCAATCTCCAGCGCGGAACGCGCCCGGAACTGGCAGGCGGAAATGGTAAATATCAACGCCTCGAACAGCGGCTTGTAAGCGGCATCGAACGGGCAGTTGATGAAAACATTGTCAGTCGCGGAAAGTACCGGCTCCGTGGCGATCAACTAGCGGCTTTCCAGCCCGCATCTGCCGAGCGTTTCGTCATGACCTCGCGAACAGCCTCGCGAACCTGGGCTTCGCTCACCGTGCCCTTCTTGGGAACTGGCTTCAATACCAGCTTGCCCGTCACCGCGCTGCGTCCAAGCACGTCTGTGCGACGTTCGGGTGTGCGACCGCCGGGCTTTGTCTCAACAATGTCTGCGCAACTGGCCATGCGGGCAATATGCCCATCGCGCCCAATGTTGCAAGGGCGGACCATCACCCCCGCGAAGCGATGGCATATAAAGCAATCGCCCCCGCATTCGACACATTCAAACTCTCAACCGCCCGCGTAATCGGCAATCGCGCCAGCACATCGCAATGCTCCCGCGTGTTATGCCGCAACCCCTCGCCTTCGGCCCCCAGCACCAGTGCCTGCGGGGCAGGGGACAGCGCCTCGGCCAGCGTCAGTTCCGCCTCGCCCGCCAGCCCCACGCGCCAGTATCCGGCGTCCGCCGCCTCGTCGAGCGCGCGCGCCAGATTCACCACCCGCACCCAGGGCAGCACCTCCAGCGCGCCCGAAGCCGCCCGCGCCAGCGCCCCCGATTCCGGCGGACTATGCCGATCCTGCGTGACGATCGCCCGCGCGCCAAAGGCCACGGCCGACCGGATGATTGCCCCCACATTGTGCGGGTCCGTCACCTGATCCAGAAACACCAGCGGCCGTTTCGGGTCTGCATCCAGCAGCAGCTCGTCATACCAGGGCGCGTCCAGCGGCTCCACTTCCAGCACCAGCCCCTGATGTGGCGCATCCAGCGGCACCAGCCGCCCCAGATCCTGCCCATCGCCAAACTGCACGGGCAGCCCTTCGGGAATCACGATCTTTGCCAGTTCCTCATGCGTGCCAAACAGCTTGCGCAGCTTCCGTTCAGGATTGTCCAGCGCCGCATAGACGGCATGGCGACCGTAAAGCCGCGGCCGGCCCGGATCAGGCCGGTTCGCCGTCCCATGTCGCTTGTTAGGCTTGCGTCCCATAAACCCTCAACCCCTTGTCATCCCCGCAACAGCGGGGATACGGTCCCATCCATCGGGCACAGCTGTCGCAGCTATCAGATACGGCCACATCGCGCAGCGGCATCAGCCGGCTGGAGCGGGCAGCGGCATTAGCTGGCTGGAGCGGGTAGCGGGAATCGAACCCGCATATTCAGCTTGGAAGGCTGCTGCACTACCATTGTGCTATACCCGCATACTGCCGGCAATCTAACCGGGCCGGTGGTGGAGGGGGTTGGATTTGAACCAACGTAGGGAAAACCCGGCAGATTTACAGTCTGCTGCCATTGACCGCTCGGCCACCCCTCCGGCACACCGGCTCGGAGCGCGGCGAAATGGCGAAAGCCTCCGCCCTTGTCAACCACAGTTCGCAGCGGAAGTCGAACATTCTCCCCATCGCCACACAAGCCTTGCACGCGTCATCGCTTTCCACTATCTGCCCGCTTCCCGCGCTCTGCAGGAGTGTAGCTCAGCTGGTANNTTCGAACCCCTCCACTCCTGCCAGTGCGCCAGCCGGAGCAATCCGGTGCCGGCGCAAGGGCTGAGTGCGGGACAGTTTGTATCGGCCCGGCCGGTGCCCGAAAAGGGTGTCTGCCGGGCAGCAAGTGTTGGTGAAAACGCTTCGGGGTGCCTATATCACACCGGAACGGCAGGAACATGGATCACATGGCGAAGGTGAATCCGGGCGAATTCGTCCGGCAGGTCAGAACAGAAACCGCGAAGGTCAGCTGGCCCTCGCGCAAGGAGGTCATTCAAACGACCATCCTGGTCCTCATCATGACCTCGATACTCGCGGTTTTCTTCCTTGGGGTCGATCAGATTCTCGGTCGCGCCGTCAAGCTGCTCTTGAGCATCGGAGCCTGATTCAATGTCGCGCTGGTACATCATTCACGCTTACTCCGGTTTCGAAAGCAAGGTCCGCGACCAGATCGTGACCGACGCCGCCCGCATGGGGCTTGAAGCCATGGTCGATGCCGTCGAAGTCCCGACCGAAAAAATCACCGAAGTCCGGCGCGGCAAGAAAATCCAGTCCGAACGCAAGGTGTTCCCCGGCTATGTGCTGG
>DITZ01000030.1:277-21212 GCA_002422985.1 Sphingomonadales bacterium UBA6171 | reverse complement strand
ACCTTGAAGTCCATGTCGCCCAGATGATCTTCATCGCCAAGGATGTCGGACAGAACGGCAAAATCCTTGCCCTCCAGAATCAGGCCCATGGCGATGCCGGCCACCGGACGCTTCAGCGGAACGCCGGCGTCCATCAGCGCAAGGCTGCCACCGCACACCGTCGCCATCGACGACGAGCCGTTGGACTCGGTGATGTCCGACAGCAGCCGGATGGTGTAGGGGAACTCCTCCTTCGACGGCAGCATCGGGTGGATGGCCCGCCATGCGAGCTTGCCATGGCCGATTTCGCGGCGACCCGGTGCCCCGAAGCGCCCCACTTCACCGACCGAATAGGGCGGGAAATTATAGTGCAGCATGAAGCGCTCATATTTCAGCCCGTCCAGACCGTCGATCATCTGCTCGGCATCCGCCGTGCCCAGCGTCGTGGAGACGATGGCCTGGGTTTCGCCACGCGTGAACAGCGCCGAACCATGGGTGCGCGGCAGGAAGCCGACTTCGCCCAGAATGGGGCGCACCGTCCTGGTGTCGCGGCCGTCGATGCGGCTGCCGTCCTTCAGGATGGCGCCACGAACAATGTCGCCTTCCAGCTTCTTGAACAGCTTGCCGGCCTTTTGCTGCGTTGCGCTGTCCGCATCGGCGAACAGCGGCTTCATCTTCGCCTTGGCTTCGGCCAGCGCCTGCTGGCGGGCGGCCTTCTGCGTCAGCTTGTAGGCGGCGGTGATATCGGCACCAACGGCGGCGCGAATGCTGTCCAGCATTGCCGAATCATCGGCAATCTTCAGCTCCCATGGCTCCTTCGCGGCCTTTTCAGCCAGCCGGATGATGGCGTCGAGCACGGGCTGGATGGAGCGGTGCGCGAACATCACCGCACCCAGCATCTCGTCTTCCGAAAGCTCCTGCGCTTCGGATTCCACCATCATCACAGCGTCATGCGTGCCGGCGACGACCAGATCGAGCCGGCCTTCCTTCAGCATCTCCCTGGAGGGGTTCAGCTGATATTCGCCATCGTTGAAGCCAACGCGCGCACCGGCGATCGGGCCCATGAAGGGCACGCCGGAGAGCGTCAGCGCGGCGGAAGCGGCGATCATCGCCACAATATCGGCCTCATTTTCCCCGTCATAGGAGAGAACCTGGGCGATAACGTTAATTTCGTTGTAGAAACCTTCGGGAAACAGCGGGCGGACCGGGCGGTCGATCAGGCGGCTGGTGAGCGTTTCATGCTCGGTAGCGCCACGTTCACGCTTGAAAAAGCCACCCGGAATACGGCCGGCGGCCGAGAATTTTTCCTGATAGTGAACGGTCAAGGGGAAGAAATCCTGCCCCTCCTTCACCGATTTGGCGGCGGTCACCGCGCAGAGCACGACGGTTTCGCCATAGGTGGCCATCACGGCGCCATCGGCCTGACGGGCAACCTTGCCCGTTTCCAGGGTCAGCTTGCGGCCGCCCCATTCGATTTCCGTCTTTGCGACATTAAACATGTGTCAGGTTGCTTTCTGTTCAGCCCCTGACCCAGTGCCAGAGGCGTTCGGACATTGCCCCCATGGCCTGTTGGCTGAAGGGGTCTGTTGGGCCGCCTGTTGCGGCCAGTTTGGCCCGGCGCATCCGCACGCGGGCAAAAGCGAAACGGCCCCGGCGATGCCGGGGCCGCTCAGATTCGGCTTATTTGCGCAGGCCGAGCTTGGCGATAATCGCCTTGTAACGCTCTTCATCCTTGCGCTTCAGATAATCCAGCAGCGAACGGCGCTTGTTCACCAGCATCAGCAGACCGCGACGCGAGTGATTGTCCTTCGCATGCGTCTTGAAATGTTCCGTCAGGTTCACGATGCGCTCGGTCAGGATGGCGACCTGAACTTCGGGGCTTCCGGTGTCACCAGACTGGCGGGCATTGTCGGCAATCAGCGCAGTCTTGCGCTCGAGTGTGATCGACATCATGGTCTCCTTCACGTCAAAGATTGAATCCCCGAACGACGATAGCGTCGCCCTGCACAACCTCGACCAGCGCAACCGGAACAGGCCCCAGGGTTGCGATATAATGGCCGGGGTCTGCGCGGAGGCCCGACAGACGCTTTCCCTGTTTCAGGGCGAGCGCTTGATCGGGGTCGACTGCCAGGGCCGGGATGTCGTCCAGTCCGGCAGTCAGCGGCAAAAGGGCCTGTTCAAGCGCGCCCCCCTGCACCAGTTCGACGCATTTGTCCAGCGGAACCGCCCGCGCCTCGTGAAACGGCCCGGCCGCGATGCGGCGGAGCATGGCCACATGCCCAACACTGCCCAGCGCCAGCGCCATATCACGCGCCAGACTGCGCACATAGGTGCCCTTGGAACAAAAGACCTCAAAGCTTGCCGCGCCATCATCTGCCGCCAGCAGGTTGAGCGCATGGATGGTAACGGCGCGTTCCGCCATCACCGGCGCTTCGCCCCGCCGCGCCAGCGCATAGGCGCGCGCTCCATCCACCTTCAGCGCCGAATAGGCCGGCGGCACCTGCGCAATCGGCCCGATAAAGCGCGGCAGAATGGCGGCAATCGCCGCCGCATCGGGCATGATAAGAGACCGGGCGACCACATCGCCCTCCGCATCATCGGTCGCGGTCGCCGTGCCGAAGGCGACCGTGAAGCGATAGGCTTTTTCGCCGTTCAGCAGATAGCCGGCCAGCTTGGTGGCCTCGCCCAGCGCCACCGGCAGCACCCCGGTCGCCAGCGGGTCCAGCGTGCCGCCATGGCCGATTTTCACCTTGCCATAGCCGCCCTGGCGCAACGCCCGTTTCAGCCTCCCCACCACCTGTGCAGAGGTGGGGCCGGGCGGCTTGTCGATCAGCAACCAGCCCGTGGGGCCGCCCGTCATCCGGCCGGCGCACCCACGGGCACCAGCCACAGCTCCACCGGCACCTGTGGCGCTTCCGATTCTAGCACAAAGCGCGCGGTGTCGGTGATGAACATCAGCCGGCCATCGGGCGATTCGATGCGCGCCTGCAACCGATAGGTCATCCCGCGCGGTACCATTTTCTCCGGCGCATAGCGGATGAGGAAGTGCAGCGGCACCTGATTGCCCACCGTCTCGATGCTGGTGGAAGCCAGTTCCACGGATGGTGCATCCGCACGGGCGGCATCCACCAGCAGCACCTTGGCCCGCGTGCCGGGCACCAGCGCCATCCGGTCCATCTTGTTGAGCGTGCCGGTGATGACGCCCTGCATCGGCTGGGCCGGCACCCGCGCACAGCTTTGGCGCGCCACGGCCCCGCGCTTCAGCAGCAGCGTGCCGCCCTCTATCTCCACCGTATCGGTTCCCGTCACAAAGCGGGCCGGCGTCACGCCCACCTGCTCCTGCAAAATGATGGTTTCGCCGCCGCGCGTTGCCCGCATCACGCCGGCGGTCACATCATGATCCAGTTCCACCCGCTGGCCGTCGCCGCAGATATAGGCGGGCAGCACCGGCTTCACCACAACCTCGCTTTGCAGCGGCGCCGGCGGCACGGATTGCCCCACGCCGCCCGGCGTCGCACAGCCGGCGAGAAGGACGGAAAGGGCGGTGATCGCATAGGTCTTCAATGTGCAGCTCCCCAGTTCGCGCCATGGCCAACCTCGACACCCAGCGGAATGCCAAGCACAACCGCCGGCGACGCGGCATGTTCCATCACCTTGCGAATCGTGTCGCTGGCCTCAGCCAGCTCTGCTTCCGGCACTTCGAACACAAGTTCATCATGCACCTGCAATAGCATGCGCGTCCCCGTCAACCCGGCGGCGTTCAGCGCCGGCTGCATGCGGATCATCGCACGCTTGATGATGTCGGCCGCCGTCCCCTGCACCGGCGCGTTGATCGCGGCCCGCTCGGCACCGGCCCGCTCGGACTGAATCTTCGAGCGGATGCCGGGCACATGGATTTTCCGCCCGAACAGCGTGGTGACGAACGCATCCTCGCGCACCCTGGCGGTGGTTTCCGCCATATAGCGGCGGATGCCGGGATAGCGGTCGAGATAGCGGTCGATGAACATCTGCGCCTCGCCGCGCGAAATCCCCAGCCGCTGCGCCAGGCCAAAGGCGGAAATGCCATAGATGATGGAGAAGTTGATCGTCTTGGCCCGGCCGCGCATCTCGCGGTCCACCGGCGCGCCTTCGGCCAGCCCGAAAATCTGCCGTGCCGTCAGCGCATGGATATCCGCGCCGGTCGCATAGGCCGCCTTCAGCTCCGGCACATCGGCAATATGCGCCATCAGCCGCAATTCGATCTGGTTATAGTCGGCCGACAGGATGAGATGGCCCGGTTCGGCGACAAAGGCGTCGCGGATGCGCCGCCCGGCCTCGGTGCGGATCGGGATATTTTGCAGATTCGGATCGGTGGAGGCCAGCCGCCCGGTGCTGGCAACCGCCATCGAAAAGCTGGTGTGCACCCGCCCCGTCACGGGGTTGATCTGCTGTTGCAGCGCCTCGGTATAGGTGGAGCGCAGCTTCTGCACCTGCCGCCAGTCCAGAATGCGCGCGGCGATATCCGCGCCCAGCGGGTTGCCCTTGTCCGCCGCCAGCCGCTCCATCTCGGTCACGTCGGTGGAATATTGGCCGGATTTGCCCTTCTTGCCCCCGGAAAGCCCCAGCTTCTCGAACAATATCTCGCCCAGCTGCCTGGGGCTGCCCAGCATGAAGGGCTGGCCGGCCAGCTGATGCACCAGCGCCTCCAGCCGCTCCATCCCGGCGGCGAATTCACCCGACAAGCGCGCCAGTTCCGCCCGGTCCACCTTCACGCCCGCCCGCTCCATCGCGGCCAGCACCGGCACCAGCGGCCGGTCGCACCGTTCATAGGTGCGCGTCACCCGCTCCCGCCACAGGCGCGGGCGCAGCAGCTGATACAGGCGCAGCGTCACATCCGCATCTTCAGCGGCATAGCGCGTAGCCTGATCCAGCGGCACCTGCGCAAAGCTCAGCCGGCTCTTGCCGCTGCCCGCCACATCCTTGAACGACACCGGCACATGGCCAAGATGCTTTTCCGACAGCTCGTCCATCCCATGCCCGCCGCTGCCGCCCGACAGCGCATAGGAGAGCAGCATCGTATCCTCGAAACACCGGATGGCGATGCCCTGCCCGGCCATCACCACCATGTCATATTTTATATTCTGCCCCACCTTGATGGTGCCGCTATCCTCCAGCAGCGCCTTCAGCTTCGGCAGCGCCTCGGCCGCTGACAATTGCGCCACCGGCTCCGCCAGCAGCCCCTCGCCGGACCGGTGGTCAAGCGGCACATAACAGGCCTTGCCGGGCGTCACCGCCAGCGAAAAGCCCACCAGCTGCGCCGACACCGCATCAAGGCTGCTCGTCTCCGTATCGAAGGCGACCGTCCCGGCGGCGCGCGCGGCGTCCAGCCACCAGTCCAGCCGCTCCATGCTCGTCACACATTCATAGGCGTCCAGATCAAAGGGCGGCGCTTCGGGCGCATCGGCTTCGGGCGGGGGTGCGGGAATATCGGCGGCCGCCGCCCGCCCGACATCCCCCAGCTTCGCCAGCAGGCTGCGGAAGCCGTGCCGCGCGAGGAAGGGCGCCAGCAGCGCCGGGTCCTGCCGGTCCGTCAGCTTCAGCGCCGCCAGCGGCGGCTCCAGCACCATGTCGCGCTTCAGCTCCACCAGCACGCGCGACAGGCGCGCCGCATCGGCATGCAGCGTCAGATTCTCTTTCAGTTTCGGCCGCCTGATGTTCGCCACATTGGCCAGCACCGCCTCCACCGAGCCATATTCCCGCACCAGCTCCGCCGCGGTTTTCGGCCCGATGCCGGGCACGCCGGGCACATTGTCCACACTGTCTCCCATCAGCGCCAGCACATCGGCCAGTTGCGCGGGTGGCACGCCCCATTTCTCCGTCACCTCCGCCTCGCCAAAGCGGCGGTTCTGCAACGTGTCCAGCATGGTCAGGCCGGGCCGCACCAGCTGCATCAAATCCTTGTCGGACGAGATGATCGTCACGCTCATCCCCGCGGCCATGGCGGCTTCGGCGTAGGAGGCAATCAGATCGTCCGCCTCGAAATCCACCTTCTCGATGCAGGGCACCCCCAGCGCATTCACCGCCTGGCGGATCAGCGGAAACTGCGGCAGCAGATCTTCGGGCGCCGGCGGGCGATTGGCTTTATATTCCGGGTATATCGCGTTGCGGAAACTGGATTTTCCGGCATCCAGGATCACCGCCAGATAATCATCCTCCGGCGATTTTCGCGCCGCTTCGATAAGGTTCCACAGCATCGCGGTGAAACCAAACACCGCCCCCACCGGCGTGCCCTCCGGGTCCGTCAGCGGTGGCAGGCGATGATAGGCCCGGAAGATGAAACCAGAGCCGTCGATCAGCGTCAGATGGGGCGGATTGGCCATGGCACGCAGCCTTACCGGTCCGCGCCTGCCATGGCGAGTCCCGCCGCCGGAGACTTCAGGCGGCTACCCGCCGCTGGCGGCTTCAGGCGGCTACCCGCCTCTGGCGGCTTCAGGCGGCTACCCGCCGCCGGCGCCGCAATGCCGCCCCGATGAGACCAAAGCCCGAAATCAGCATGGCCCAGCTCGCCGGTTCCGGCACTGTCCGGACGGTGGTGACCGAACTAAAGACAGCCTTGTCTTCATTCACGCCGCTGACGGCATAATAGGTTTCGAAAAAGCCAAAGATCGATCGATAGCCGCAAATGTCATACTCGACCCGGTCTGGCATCGGAACCGACGTGCAGGCCCGGTCACTTGGCTTCACAAACAGGCGCGTAACCGACACGAAGTCCTGACCATCGACAAAAAAATCGATGTTCCATTCATAGAACTCCAAGGTGAATCCATAAGAAGTGAGATACTCAGCGTTGAAACCATCGGTGCCTCCCAGTGCGGGATGGCTATCATGGGCATCAAAATATTCATTGCCCCATATTTCCAAACCGTCACCAAAGTCTTCGAACCAGTCGACGCCATAATCTATTTGGAAATAGGCAGCGAGATCAACCGTATCGACGCCTGGCTCCAGTCCGGTGATACGCGTCGTCGTGGTGAGGATTTGCCCGCCGTAAACGGCAGGGCTGTAAATCGATTCATAGACATCGGCCGCAGCCGGAGTCGCGAATGCAAGCGCTGCTGCTGCAAATATCGAATAACGCATGACATTTCCCCAAGTTGATTTTGCCCGCGCGGATATTGCCAGCAAACGCCCTTCGGCGCAATCAACCTGTGTTCTCACCAACGTCAGGGCTTCATCTCCCGCGCCAGCGCCTTGCGGGTCTTCCCGCCATAGGGCGGCTTGAACCCTGCCAGGCCCGCCAGGTCCAGCTTCGGCTGCCGATAGATGCTCTTGGGGTGGCTGAAGGTCTTGAAGCCGTCAAAGCCATGATAATTGCCCATCCCCGCCGGGCCGATGCCGCCAAAGGGCAGGTCCTCGGCCGACACATGGAAGATCACATCATTCACCGTCACCCCGCCGGAAATGGTGCGATCCAGCACACGCCGCTCCTCCGCGCCATCGGTGCCGAACCAGTATAGCCCCAGCGGACGGTCCTTGCCATTCACATAGGCGATGGCCTCGTCCACCGTGTCATAGCGCTTTACCGGCAGCAGCGGGCCGAAGATTTCCTCCTGCATCACCGTCATATCGTCGGTGGGGTTGCGGATGATGGTCAGCGGCATCTTGTTGGTGTTCTGCTGCGAAAAATCCTCATTCGCCGGGTTCACCTCCACAATGTCCGCCCCCTTGGCCCGTGCATCGTCGATATGCGCCTGCAACCGTTGCCGGTGCCGGTTCGAAATCAGGCTGGTATAATCATCATTGGCCAGCAGGGTGGGATACATGCGCGTCGCCGCCGCCTGCAACGCGGCAACCACCTCGCCTTCCTTCTCCGACGGCACCAGCAGATAATCGGGCGACAGACAGATTTGCCCGGCGTTCATCATCTTGCCCATCGCCACCCGTTCGCTCGCCTGCGCCAGGTTCGCCGAACGGCTGATGATGGTGGGCGATTTGCCGCCCAGTTCCAGCGTCAGCGGCACCAGATGCTGCGCGGCAGCCGCCATCACATGCCGGGCAATGGCGGTGGCGCCGGTGAAGATCAGATGATCGAACGGCAGCTCGGCAAAGGCCTGGCCAATCTCCGGCCCGCCCGCCACCACCGCCACTTCCGCCGCGTCATAATATTCGGCAATGGCGCGCGCCATCAGATCAGACGTCGCCGGGGTGAATTCCGACGGCTTGATCAGCGCGCGGTTGCCCGCCGCCAGCACATTGGCCAGCGGCGCGAAGGTGAGATTCACCGGAAAGTTCCAGGGCGAGATGATGCCCACCACGCCCTTGGGCTGCCACTCCACCCGCGCGCTCGCCCCCAGCAGGCCCAGCGGGAAGTCCAGCCTGCGCTTTTCCGGGCGCATCCATGCGTCCACATGGCTCAGCGCATGTTTCATCGGCTTCAGCGAACCCATAATGTCCGTCACCAGCGACATTTCCGCCGAGCGATGCCCGAAATCGTCCGACAGCGTCCGCACAAAGCCGTCCTTATGCTTCAGCAGCAGCGCCACGCCGCGCTGCAACCGGTCCTTCCGCACGGCCGCGCCCACCGGCAGTTCGGCGGTGAAGGCGGCGCGCTGCTGTTGCAGCAGGGCCGCCATGCCGGCAATGTCACGCGCGATGGCGTCGGTTGCGAGGCTCATGTCAGTCTATCCTCCCCGGATATGATTCCGTCCGCAGAGGATAGAGGCCGCGTTCCCGCACGCAAGCCAACTCAGATGAGAGGGGGGCAGAAGAAGAGGGGAGGGCAGATGCGGGAGGGCGTCAGTTGACCTCCAGCGCCACCGCCGTCGCCTCGCCGCCGCCGATGCACAGCGATGCCACACCCCTGCCGCCGCCCCTGGCCTTCAGCGCATGGATGAGGGTCACCAGAATGCGCGCGCCCGATGCACCGATCGGATGGCCCAGCGCGGTCGCGCCGCCATGCACATTCATTTTGGCGCGCGGGATGCCCAGGTCCTGCATCGCCGCCATCGAAACCACCGCAAACGCCTCGTTCACCTCGAACAGGTCCACATTGTCCACTGTCCAGCCCAGCCGCTTCAACAGCTTGTCGATGGCCGGCACCGGTGCCGTGGCGAACCAGCCGGGCGCCTGCGCATGGCTGCTATGGCCCAATATGGTGGCAAGCGGGCTCAGCCCGCGTGCGTCCGCCGTCTCGCGCCGCATCAGCACCAGCGCCGCCGCGCCATCCGAGATGGAGGAGGCATTGGCCGCGGTAATCGTGCCATCGGGCACAAAGGCCGGCTTCAGGCCGGGGATTTTCTCCGGCCGGGCCTTGCCGGGCTGTTCATCCACCAGCACCTCGCCGCCCTTCACGGCCACAGCGGTGATTTCCGCTGCAAAGGCTCCGGATTCGATGGCGGCCTTGGCGCGCGACAGCGATTCCAGCGCATATTCATCCTGTGCGGCGCGGGTGAACTGATATTTGCTGGCGCAATCCTCGGCAAAGCTGCCCATGGCGCGGCCCGGTTCATAGGCGTCTTCCAGCCCGTCCATGAACATATGGTCGATAATGCGCCCATGCCCCATGCGATAACCGCCGCGCGCCTTGGGCAGCAGATAGGGCGCATTGGTCATGCTCTCCATGCCGCCGGCCACGATGATTTCGGCCGATCCGGCCTTCAGCCCGTCATGCGCGTCCATCACCGCCTTCATGCCCGAACCGCACATCTTGTTGATCGTGACGCAGGCCGTGCCCAGATCCAGGCCTGCCTTCAGCGCCGCCTGCCGCGCCGGGGCCTGCCCCTGACCCGCCGGCAGCACGCAGCCCATCACCACCTGCTCCACGTCTGTCGGGGCAAGGCCGGCGTCCGCCACCGCCGCCCTGATGGCGGCCGCCCCCAGATCAGGAGCCGGCGTGTCGCGGAAATCGCCCTGAAAGCCGCCCATGGCGGTGCGGCGCGCGGCCACGATCACAATGTCGTTCGGATTGGTCATTTCAGCAGCTTTCTGTCTGGATCGAAGGAAAGGAAACGAAGGGGGTGAACCGGGCTGGCACTGGCAGACCAGCCGCCGACCCGCTCGCTGACGAGCGACCAGCGCAACGGCTGCACCAGCCCGATAACCGCGGCATCCTCGGCCCACAAACGCTCGGCACTCGCCAGCATCGCCAGCCGTTCCGATGTCGAGCCGGCCTTCCAGCTTTCCGCCAGCAGGCGGTCCGCCTCCGCCAGACACACGCCATGGCGGTTGTTGCCGCAGCCCAGCGCGACCAGAAACGGCACGGGCGAGGCGATGGGCGTGCTGCGCTCCACCAGCGCCAGTTCGAACGCCCCGCGCGCCACCGCCGCCGCATGGGCACGGGGCGAGCGGCGGCCCAGCGTCAGCGAAACGCCGATGCGCGCCAGATCCTCGCCCACCATCGTCACCAGCCGCTCATCCCCGGACTGGTCCGTCGCGGACACCACCAGCTTCAGCGGCGCTTCCGGGCCATGGCCGGCCTCTGTCAGCAGGCGGCGCGCGTCCGTCAGCCGCTGCTCCATCGGCAGCGCGATCCAGTCCGGCTCCACGCTCGCCCCGCCCGAACGCGCCGTCGGCGGCGAGATGCCGGCCACCGGTTGCGCCGCCGCTGATCCGAACAGCAGCGGGCCAAGCCGGTTCCGATCGATCGCCATGGAAAGCGCGGTGCGCACCCGCCGGTCCGCCAGCGGCCCGCTGCGCTGGTTCACCAGCAGCATCAGCGCCGCGCGGGAAGTTTGCAGCCTCAGCGCATTCGGCTCGCCCAGCGCACGCGCCGCGCCCATCCCCGTCAGGCCGCCGCCGGTCACGATATCGGCCTCGCGATTGCGGAACCGGGCGATAGCGGCGTCGGGTGCCGAATCAGCGATGATTTCCACCGCCGCCAGCTGCACCTCGGCCACCGCATGAAAGGTCGGCTGCCGTTGCAGCCGCACATGGCCCGGCGCGGGTTTTTCCACCGCCACCTGCACAAACGGACCTGCATATGATCGCGCATGGCCGCCGGGGCGAATGGCAAAGGCCGGTTCCGCCAGCAGCTCCAGCACTTCGGGCTGCGGCGTCGTCAGCGTTACTTCCACCACATTGGCCACCGGGGCGGAAACGCTGCGGATGCCGGCCACCAGCCCGCGATAGCCGGCGGGCGGCACCTTCAGCACGCGGCGGACCGAGGCCGCGGCATCCGTCGCCGTGATGACACGGCCATCGGCAAAGCGCGCATCGCGCAGGCGAAACACCAGCGAAAGCCCGTCGTCCGACACCCGCCAGCTCTGCGCAATGCCGGGAATCACCGCGCCGCGCGCGTCGCGCGCCGTCAGCCCGGCCGAAATACTGTCCGCCACGATCGCATCGCCCTGGCCTTCCAGCGTGGCAATCTTCAGCGGCGGATCTTCCGGCGTCTCGCCCCGGCAACCGGCCAGCAGCAGCAGCGCCACAGCCGCCAGCAGCCGGCGGCGGGCCAGAGGCGGGGCGGGGCGGGGCTGATTCATGCGGCAAAACTCCGGAACGTCCGCGTCGTTGGCGCAAAGAAAGCCGGGTGGCAAGCGCGCCCTGTGCTGGTAAGGCAGGCGCATGACAAGGATCGGTGACGACGTGGCAGCATTGGTGGGCGGGACGCCGCTGGTGCTGCTGAAAGGCCCCACTGAACGCACGGGAGCGCGCGTTTACGGCAAATGCGAGTTCATGAACCCCGGCGGATCGGTAAAGGATCGCGCCGCGCTCTACATCATTCAGGATGCAGAAGCGCGCGGCCTGCTGAAGCCCGGCGGCACGATCGTGGAGGGGACCGCCGGCAACACCGGCATCGGCCTTTCCGTTATCGGCGCGGCGCGCGGCTATCGCACCATCATCGTGATGCCGGAAACCCAGAGCCAGGAGAAGAAGGACGCCCTGCGCGCGCTGGGGGCAGAGCTGGTGCTGGTGCCAGCCACTTCCTATGCCAACCCCGGCCATTATGTGCACATCTCGCGCCGGCTGGCCGAGGAAACGCCGGGTGCCGTCTGGGCCAACCAGTTCGACAATGTCGCCAACCGGCTGGCGCACATCAAGACGACGGCCGCCGAAATCTGGGCGGCGCTGGAAGGCCGAATCGACGGCTTCACCTGCTCCGCCGGCACCGGTGGCACCATCGCGGGCGTCGGGCTGGGCCTGAAACAATATCATCCGGACGTCACAATTGCGCTCACCGATCCCGATGGCGCAGCGCTCTACAGCTGGTTCACCACCGGCGAACTGAAGGCCGAAGGCAGCAGCGTCTCCGAAGGAATCGGCCAGAGCCGCATCACCGCCAATCTGGACGGCGCGCCCATCGACTGCGCCTTCCGGGTCAGCGACGCCGAAGCCTTCCCCATCCTGCACGAACTGATGGCCCGCGACGGGCTGCATCTGGGCCTGTCGTCCGCCATCAACGTTGCCGGCGCGGAACGGCTGGCACGGCAGCTGGGCGCCGGCTCAACCGTGGTCACCATATTGTGCGACAGCGGCAGCCGCTATCTCTCCACCATCTGGAACCCGCTGTGGCTGGCGCAAAAGGGCCTGCCCGCCCCGCCCTGGCTCAGCGGCGACGCGGAAAACTGATGGCACTCTCAATGCCGCCCGAACTCGACAGCCGCCCGCGACGCTGTTAAGCATAGCCTATGGATCGCATGAGAGCTGGCCTCACGGGCCTCGGCCTTGTCTTTGTGGCGACCCTCGGGGCGTCGATGATCTTCGGTCCGGAAACGGCCGTGGAGCAGAAGAAGGTCGAAGAACCGCTGGCCCAGCTCGGCGTCGCGCCGGGGCCGGACCGGCAGGAGCCGGCCCACTCCGCCGCGCCCGTGCCGCACGCTGAAACCCTGGCACCAGCCCCCGCGGCCGGCACACGCCTGATGCCGGAGGAGCAGCGCTCCGCTCAGGAGCAGACGCTGCCGGCGCGCGAAAGCCCGGTCGCCCCCACCTCCATCTGAGAAATCCGCAGCCGGTCTGGCGCCCGCACCGCGCCGATCAGCATGGCCAGTGGCGCGCTTCACCACCGCCGGCAACCGCCCCTCGACAACGGCTCATCGGCAAGGGCGTGTTTCCCGCGCCGTACCGCAAGCCGGCTTGAGCCGGTGCGGGCAATGCCGGCCCGAACGTTGTGCACAGCGGGCGTTCCGCACCGATTGTCCACTTCCCCCACAGGCATGAACACAAGTAACACACAAACTTATCCACAGGTTTTCATCGTCAACATAGTCGCAAGGGCTGACATAAATTATCGCGTTAATTCAGTAATTTAGGATAATTCCTCCAATACGGACCATAAAATCCCATTGAATATCCATGAAAGCCCATGTTATCCCTTGTCCACAGGGCCAGCATGCACGTTGGCTGGCTGAAAGTGGCAATCCCCCGCCGCTGAAAACAGCCGGCGCGCAGATGGTCCCGAAGAGGGGACAGCGTGAACCGCGGATATTTTTCAGGCACTTATCTGAACGGGGTCGATATCAAATATCGGCTCTCCGTGCCTGCGTCGATTCGCGAAACGGTTGAGGCGCGCGGGCAGCAGAAATGCGTGGTGCTGGCGCCCGCCGAACATGCGCCCTGCCTCGTCGGCTATGATCCCGGCCATTTCGACCAGCTGCGCGCCGAACTGAACGAGCGCCACGCCGGCGATTTCGGTCCCGGCCGCGCCCGCACCGCCCGCCAGCTGTTCGCCATGGCCGATCGCTTCCGATATGACGACACCGGCCGCATCGTGCTGACCCCCGTGCTGCGCGACCTGGGCGAAATCGGCGGGCAGGTGCTGTTCATGGGCCTGGGCGACTGGTTCGAACTCTGGTCGCCAGATGTGCTGCTGGCCCAGCCCGATCTCGATCCGCGCATGATCCGCATGGTGAACAGCCTGCTCGGCCGGAAGGTCGCCGGCTGATGGCACAGCTGTCGCACATCCCGGTGCTGCTCGATGAAGTGCTGGCCGCCTGCCAGCCGCTCGACGGCGCGCATTTCGTGGACGGCACCTATGGCGGCGGCGGCTATGCGGCCGCCGCGCTCTCCGCCGGCGCAAGGGTAACGGGCTTCGACCGCGATCCCCGCGCGGTCGCGGCCGCCGCACCCGCCGAAGCCGCGTCCGACGGGCGGCTGACCGTCATCCACGCGCCCTTCGCGTCGATGGGAGACCATGTGGCCGACGGCAGCGCCGACGCCGTGGCGCTCGATCTCGGCTATTCCTCCATCCAGATGGACGACGCGGCCTATGGCCTATCCTTCCAGGCGGACGGCCCGCTCGACATGCGGCTTTCCGGCGACGGCATGTCGGCCGCCGATTTCCTGAACAGCGCCAGCGAGCAGCAGATCGCCGACGTGATCTTCCAACTGGGCGAGGAGCCGGCCGCGCGGCGCATTGCCCGCGCCATCGTCGCCGCACGGCCACTCGCCACCACCGCCGATCTCGCGGCGGTGGTGCGTCGGGTGGTGCATCAGCCGCCCGATGTGCGGCGGGATCCGGCCACCCGCACCTTTCAGGCCATCCGCATCCATGTGAACGACGAACTGGGCGAGCTGACGCGCGGGCTGGTGGCCGCCGAACGCGCGCTGGCCCCCGGCGGCCGGCTGGCGGTCGTCTCTTTCCACAGCCTGGAGGACCGGCTGGTGAAGCGCTATTTCATCGACCGGTCCGGCACCGCGCCGCGCGGCTCGCGACACCTGCCCGAACGCAGCGCCGCTGCCCCGCGCGCCGCCTTCGAGCGCCCGGCCAAACCCGTCCGTCCAACAGACGCGGAAGTTGCGCGCAATCCGCGCGCCCGGTCCGCAACGCTGCGGGTCGCCCGCCGCACGAGTGAGGAGTATGTGGCATGATCGCCCATGGCAATCACAACCCGGCGCATGATGCCGGGCGGGACAATTGGGCCGCGCCGGTGCTGATGATCGCGGGCGCGCTCTCCATCGCGCTGCTTTCCTATTCCGTCAGCATGAAAGTGTCCGGCGAGCGCGCGGCGGTCGAGCGGCTGGCGCGCGAAAATGGCGCGCTGGAACAGGAATTGTCGCGTCTGGAGGCAGAGCGCCGCGTGCGGGCACGCCTGCCGCAGCTGGAGCGGTGGAACAGCGGCGTGCTGGGGCTGAAGCCGATCGAGGCCGGGCAATTCCTGCATGATCCGCTGCAACTGGCCGATTATGGCACCGCGCCGGTGGCCGCACCGCAGGGCCCCGAACTGGCCGTGATGCGCGATGCCCCGCGCGTCGGCGCGCCGCTGGCCGCCGCACCGGCGCTGCGCACGGTGGCCGCGCGGGTGGAAGCTGCCGCCCCGCGGCCCGCCCCCAAAATCGTCGCCAGCAGCGAACCGGCCGGCATTGATCCCGATCTTGTGGCAGCGGTCGAAGCGCTGGCAGCGGCTCCGCCCGCGCGGCGGCCGGCGCTCACCACCATTGGTCTCGAACAGGGGGCCGCCCTGCGCCCGCCCGGGCTGCCATGAGCCCGGCGGCAGCACGCAAGGCCGACATCCGCCTGCCGGGGCACCGGCAGCAGGCGCTGGGGATCGCCCGGCAGCGGCTCGCCATCGGAATCCTGATCTTCGTGGCCCTGTTGGGCCTTCTTTCGTTCAGGCTGATCGAACTCGCGCTGTTCGATGGCCCGCCGCGTGCCAATGGCGCGATGGCGGCCAACCCCTATATCCGCGCCGAAATCGTCGATCGGCACGGGGTGGTGCTCGCCTCCACCTTCGACGCCTTCGCGCTGGCCGCGCGCCCGCGCGACATCGTGGGCAACAAGGAAGCGCTGGCCGACAAGCTGGCCGCCATCGTGCCGGAGCGCGACCGCGCCGTCATCCTCGCCGCGCTGAACCATGATGGCCGGTTCCGCTTCATCGCGCGCCGTATCCTGCCCGAACAGGCGCAGGCCATCCGTGATCTGGGCGAGCCGGGCCTCACCATCGAACGCGAGCCGGAACGCCTCTATCCCAACCAGTCGCTCGCCGCGCATCTGATTGGCTACACCGGCATCGACGGGCGCGGCGAGGGCGGTATCGAGCGGCATTTCGAGGAACGGCTGACCGACCCGGACCAGCGCGACAAGCCGTTGCAGCTGTCGATTGACGCCCGGGTGCAGCAGGCGCTGGAAAGCGAGCTGGACGCGCAGATGCTGGAACAGGACGCGTCCGGTGCGGCCGGCGTGGTGATGGACATTCACAGCGGCGAGGTGCTGGCGCTCGCTTCGCTGCCAAGCTGGAACGCCAACCGCCCCGGCGGGCTGACGGGCATGCCCAGCCATATGAACCGCGCGACGCTGGGTGTGTATGAGCTTGGCTCCACCTTCAAGGCCTTCACCATCGCCATGGCCATCGATCAGGGCGTGATTACCGATCTGGCGCAGACCTTTCCCACCACGCCGATCCGCGTGGGCAACCACACCATCCACGACAGCCACCCCAAGGGCCGGCCGCTGACGGTGCCCGAAGTGCTCATCTATTCCTCCAATGTCGGCACTGCCCGCATGGCGGAAGCCCTGGGGCGCGATCGGCAGGAAGCCTATCTGAAGCAGCTCGGCTTTCTGGACCGCACGCCCGGCGAGATCAGCGAGAAGGGCCGCACGCTGTTTCCGCCGGCCAACAACTGGGGCCTGGCCTCGGTGATGACGGTCGGCTTCGGCCATGGCATCGCCGTGTCGCCGCTGCATCTGGCCAATGCCTATGCCACGCTGCTGAACGGCGGACTCTATCGTGCGCCCACCTTCATCAAACAGGCCGAAGGCCATAATCGGCCGGGCAGGCGCGTGTTCACCGCCGAAACCTCCAGATTGATGGCCGGGATGCTGCGGCTGGCCGTGATCGACGGCACCGGCCGCCGCGCCGACGCGCCCGGCTATCGCGTGGGCGGCAAGACCGGCACGGCGGAAAAGGTGCGCGAAGGCGCGCGCGGCTATGACAAGAGCCGCAACATCACCACCTTCGCCGGCGGCTTCCCGATGGATAATCCCCGCTATGTCGTGATTACCATGATCGACGATCCGCGGGGCGGCAACCGCCAGGCCGGCTTTGTCGCCGCGCCGCCGTTCCGCAATGTCGTGATGCGCATCGCCCCCGTGCTGGGGGTGGAGCCGGACATGACCGCCGAACCGGACACCAGCCGCATGGCGGGCCTCTGGGTCGAACGCCCGCACCCCGCCCGATGACCGACCCGCTCGCCCCGGTCCGCAGCCGCATCACCGGCTTTGCCATCGATCACCGCAAGGTCGCGCCCGGCGTGGTGTTCGGTGCCTTTCGCGGCGCGACGGTGAACGCCGAGGAATATATCCAGGCCGCCATTGCATCGGGTGCGGTCGCCATCATCTCCGCCCCCGGCCCGCAGGTGGAAGGCGCGCTGCATGTCGCATCGGACAATCCGCGCGCAGCCTTTGCCGCCGCCGCTGCGCCCTTTTTTGCGCCTTTTCCGCGCGTCACCGTCGCCGTCACCGGCACCAACGGCAAGACCTCCACGGTCGAACTGGCCCGCCAGCTCTGGCATCTGGCCGGCGAACGGGCCGCCAGCATGGGCACGCTGGGGGTAACCACCGGCGACGGGCGGGACAAAGCCGGCGCCGGCGGGCTGACCACGCCCGACATCGTCACCTTCCTCGGCGTGTGCGGCGGGCTGGCGCGCGAGGGCGTGAGCCATCTGGCCTTTGAAGCCTCCAGTCATGGCCTGGACCAACACCGCACCGAGGGCCCGGCCATAGCGGCGGCCGCCTTCACCAACCTGACGCGCGATCATCTGGACTATCATGGCACGATGGAAGCCTATTTCGCCGCCAAGCGCCGGCTGTTCGACGAGCTGGTGACGGATGGCGGTGCGGCGATCGTGTGGCGGGATGACCGGGCCGCCGGGGCCGAATGGAACCGCGCCATCACCGACATTGCGCGCGCGCGCGGCCTCCAACTGCTGACGGTGGGGCCGGACGGCGACTTTCTCCGCCTCACCCGCCGCATCCCCACACTGCTGGGCCAAACGCTGGAGCTGGACGGCGCGGTTTCCACCGCCATCACTTTGCCGCTGATCGGCGGCTATCAGGCGGCCAACGCGCTGGTCGCCGCCGCACTGGTCATCGCCACGGGTGGCAGCCCGGCCGCCACCATCGCCGCCCTGCCGCGTGTTACGGGCGTGCGGGGCCGGCTGGAACGCGCCGCCATCCTGCCATCGGGTGCCGCCGTCTATGTCGATTATGCCCATACGCCGGACGCGCTGGAGGCCGTGGTCGCTGCGCTGCGCCCGCACACCACCAACCGGCTGATCCTGATGTTCGGCTGCGGCGGCGACCGGGACAGGGGCAAGCGCCCGGAAATGGGGCTGGTCGCCGCGCGCGACGCCGATGTGGTGATCGTGACGGACGACAACCCCCGCACCGAAATGCCCGCCGCCATCCGCGCCGACATCATGGCGGCCGCCCCCGGCGCGCGGGAAATCGCCGGGCGCGGCGAAGCCATTGCCGCGGCGCTGGCGCACGCCCGCAACGGCGACGTGGTGCTGCTGGCCGGCAAAGGCCATGAACAGGGCCAGATCATCGGCCGCGATGTGCTGCCCTTCGATGATGCCGAAGTGGCGCGCGGCATCGCTGCAAGGCTGGGCGCTTGACCATGTTGTGGACCGGCCGGGACATTGCGGCGGCAACCGGCGGCAGGCTCAGCGGCGATTTCAGCGCCAATGGCGTAACCTTCGACAGCCGCGAAGTGGTGGGCGGCGAACTGTTCATCGCCATGCGCGGGGCGGCGGCGGACGGGCATGAATTCGTGCCGCAGGCCGCCGCGCGCGGGGCATCGGGTTTCATCAGCGAGCATGACCTGCCCCAGCCGCATGTGCGCGTGGCCGACAGCATGGCCGCCCTCGAAGCGCTGGGCCGCGCCGCCCGCGCCCGCAGCAGCGCCACCATCATCGGCATCACCGGCAGCGTCGGCAAAACCGGCTCGAAGGAAGCGCTGCGCATGGCGCTGGAGCGCGTCGCACCGGATCGCACCCACTGGTCGGTCAAAAGCTATAACAACCATACCGGCGTGCCGCTCAGCCTCTCCCGTATGCCGGCCGACAGCCGTTTCGGCGTGTTCGAGATGGGCATGAACCACAGGGGCGAGCTGGCCGCGCTCACCGCCATGGTGCGCCCGCACATCGCCGCCATCAGCTGGGTGGCCAGCGCGCATATCGAACATTTCGACAGCGAAGCCGCCATCGCCGAAGCCAAGGCGGAGATTTTCGCCGGCGTCGAATCCGGTGGCACCGCCATCTGGCCGATGGATAATATCCACGCCCCCACGCTGAAGGCCGCTGCCGATGCCCACCGCCTGCGCTCCCTCTCCTTCGGCTGGGCCGCGGATGCCGATGTCCGCGTGCTCTGTGCCGACATCGGCGCGGACGGCACC
Organism: Sphingomonadales bacterium UBA6171; assembly: GCA_002422985.1. GTDB lineage: Bacteria > Pseudomonadota > Alphaproteobacteria > Sphingomonadales > Sphingomonadaceae > Sandaracinobacteroides. The sequence goes on along the minus strand of DITZ01000030.1, from coordinate 1,926 downwards.
GATCTGGTGGCCGATGTCGCCGGCGAAACCATCGCCTGCCGCATCGGCATGGCCGGCCGCCACTGGGTCGGCAATGCGCTGATGGTGCTGGCCGCCGCCAAGGCCGCCGGCGGCGATCTGGCCGAGGCCGGGCTGGCGCTCGCCGAACTCTCCGGCCTGCCGGGGCGCGGCGCGCGCTTCCGCATGCCACTCGACGGCGGCGAGGCCATGGTCATCGACGAAAGCTATAACGCCAACCCCTTGTCCATGGCCGCCGCGCTCGCCGTGCTGCACGCCACGCCCGCGCGCCGGCGCATCGCCGTGCTGGGCGCCATGCGCGAGCTTGGCGGCGGAAGCGCCGCCTTGCATGCCGGGCTGGCAGACCCGATCCGCTCGGCCGGCGTGTCTGAAATCGCGCTGGTCGGCGAGGAAATGCAGGCGCTGAAGCTCGACCGCGCCACCCATCTGCCCGACTGGCAATCCGCCCTCGTCTGGGCGCGCAGCATGGTGCGCGACGGCGATGTGCTGCTGGTGAAGGGATCGAACAGCGTCGGCCTCGGCAGGCTGGTGGACGCGCTGAAGGAGACGCGGCCATGATCTTCCATCTCGCGGAATGGCTCGGTTTTCCGGGCGTCCTCAACCTGTTCCGCTATATCACCTTTCGTTCCGGCGCGGCGCTCGTCACCGCGCTCGGCCTCGCGCTGCTTATCGGCCCCGGCTTCATCGCCTGGCTGCGCGTGAAGCAGGGCAAGGGCCAGCCCATCCGCGAGGATGGCCCGGCGAGCCACCTCATCACCAAAAAAGGCACGCCCACCATGGGCGGGCTGCTCATCCTCATCTGCATGGTCATCGCCACGCTCGTCTGGATGGAGTGGGACAAGCCCTTCACCTGGGCCGTGCTGTTCGTCACCATCGGCTTTGGCACCATCGGTTTCATGGACGATTTCAACAAGGTGACAAAGCGCTCGACCGCCGGCGTTTCGGGCCGGATGCGGCTGCTGATGGAGTTCGCCATCGCGCTGGCCGCCGTCTGGTTCATCGCCACCTTCACCGGCACCACCCTTTATTTCCCCTTCCTGAAAGACAGCGGCCTCAATCTCGGCTGGTTCTACCTGCCGTTCGGCGCGCTGGTGATCGTCGGCGCGGCCAATGCGGTCAACCTCACCGATGGCCTGGACGGGCTGGCCACCATGCCGGTGATTATCGCGGCCGGCGCTTATGGCATCATCGCCTATCTGGTCGGCAATGCCGTCTTCTCCGGCTATCTGGGCGTGCATTTCGTCAGCGGCTCGGGCGAGCTGGTGGTGTTCAGCGGCGCGCTGATCGGTGCCTGCCTCGGCTTCCTGTGGTTCAACGCGCCGCCGGCCGCCGTCTTCATGGGCGACACCGGCAGCCTGGCGCTGGGTGGCGCAATCGGCACCATCGCGGTCGTCACCAATCATGAGCTGGTGCTGGTCATCGTCGGCGGGCTGTTCGTGCTGGAGGCGGTGTCCGTCATCGTGCAGGTCGCCAGCTTCAAGACGACCGGCAAACGCGTGTTCCGCATGGCCCCCATCCACCATCATTTCGAGCAGCTGGGCTGGCCGGAATCGACCGTCGTCATCCGCTTCTGGATCATCTCCATCGTGCTGGCGCTCGCCGGCCTCGCCACGCTGAAACTGCGCTGATGC